>CAYLRE010000581.1:0-1511 GCA_964385715.1 uncultured Planctomycetaceae bacterium | reverse complement strand
CGCCGTTCTCGTGTCTAGTCCTTTGCGCGTGACCATGGCTGGCGGCGCGCGGCGAGAAAAAGGGAAACACGGGCGACTCGAACTGATCGAACGGATATCGCGCATTCCTCAGTTCGGCGTCGATTTTCAATTATGGATCCAAGGAAACTCCGGTCGACTTTCAGGTGGGCAAGCAATGTCGACCGGCTCGGCGGTTGCCGGGCGCGTCGACGGCGATCACACCGCACCCATCGTTGAGGTTGAGCATCCCCTGTCACAGCAGGATTACCAACGGCTGATTCATGATTCAAACATCGCTATCCTGCCGTATCGCAGTGAGCGATACCATGCGCGAGCGAGCGGCGTGCTTGTCGAGATGTTGGCTGCGGGAGTCCCCGTGATTGTCCCGGCTGGTAGCTGGCTGGCTTCCCAGATCTCTGAATCCAATTATCAATACCTGGACGAGTTGACGGAGCGATCGGAGGCGGTTCGCTCGGACTTGCCGCTTTCGTGGGCTTATGCCACTGACGAAGCCGCCGAGGAGTGTGCTACCGCCGATCCGTGTGAGATGCAATTGGGAGGGGCCGGCTACGAAGCGTTTGCGGAAACGGAGCTCGATGCTCCCGCTTCTGGTCTGATGGTGAGGTTTGCTTGGAAAGAATCCCGGCCAGGTTACTTCGTTCGATTGATTTGTGAGCAATTGGGTGATGATGGGACAGATGTTGTCGAACGATCAGAGTTGATCTTGGGACCCCGACCCGCTGGTGGGGACGTGGCGACGCTGGTGCGTTTGGCTCGTGACGCAAAACGCATTCGAATAACACTGGTAAACGCCTATAACGACCATGCGATGACGGTCGGTTCCCCCCAAGTGCTTGTTCTCGACGGCGTCTGCGAAGAATATCCGACCGGCAAGGTAGGGCTGATTGCGACTGATGCGATGCAGGTGCCGCGCCTGCTAGAAGAGATGGTCCGGCATTACGATCATTACCGTAGGTCAGCCATCGAATTCTCTGCCGTCTGGCGAATTGCGCATTCGCCATCGAGGACCGTTGAGATTCTCAGGCAAAATACGGATTCTCAAGACGCCGAGACGTGCGCGGCCTGATTTGCCGCGGCGACGAAGTCGGCTGCTCTAATGGCGACTCTCTGGGAGAGCTTCTTGCCGTCGTCAGCGGAAGACCGATGTCTTTATGGTGGGGGCGTCCAGCGGCGGTCGTGTGGGCTGATTAATCCGGCCATTCTGCATGACCGTAACACTCACGGGATTGTCCTGTCGGACAGCGAATCACTTGCGCATGTTGTTGGATCATGAAGAGGGAAGGCCTGTGAGCCTTTGGTCGAGTACAAAGTCCTTTCTTCGCTTACTTCGTAAACACCGTCAACGCAGGATGTTATGGAGTAACGCCCGGAGGGTGAGCTGCCAGAGAGAGACAGGAGGCGATGCGTTGACGAATTTCCCGCAATACTTGCTAACCGACCGTCGAATTGCTCGTTGATTGACAGTATCATCAGAGGGGATAGGATGGGAC
>CAYLRE010000580.1:0-1522 GCA_964385715.1 uncultured Planctomycetaceae bacterium | reverse complement strand
GGCGACGCATGGGGGGCAATTCACGAGTTCGTACTTTCTAATGATCTAGGGATTCGTCGATTCGTCGTCCGACTTGTGCTCCGCCTGGTGGCGAAAGTAGGCAAGCAGATGATCGAGTTCTTCGTCCGTCAGGTTGGGATTGTCCGGCATCTTGGTATAGCGAAACCGCGATGGGGCACGCACGTAGTCGCGAATCATCTTTTCATCGCGATACTCGGTAATGTTCCGCGGGGCATTCAGGTCGGGGCCGACCGTACCGCCCTGGCGACTCATAGCATGACAGGCGAAACAGACTTGGCGGAACAGGGTGAAGCCCTGGTGCACCGCCGAGCCTTCCTTCACGCCGGCCGGATATACCTTGGGGTATTGGTCCTTAAACTTCAACAGCCGTATCGTCTGCAGCTGGTAAGGCCAAGGGTAAACGCCCTTCGGGCCCTGCGCTTCGCCAGTCCACAGCAGGTAGAAGGGCGCCGGGTCGGTCTTTCGCTCGCCGATCGGTTCCCAACCATCGCGGTCGAGATCTTCGTACACGACGTAGCCGCCCGACTCACGCAACACGGGCAGAGCCCCGAGTGCCTGATAACCGTCGAGGGCGACAAACGCAATATCCGAATACTTGTCCGATTGCCAGCGATTTTCGAAGCCGAGCCGCAGCAGGTCGTGCAGGGCAAAGGCCTTGTAGTTCTTCTCTTTCTTATGAAGAGGGTCGCGCAACGTGAGCTTGTGTGTCTTGAGCTGCTCCTTCAGTTCCGCAAGCGAGAATCGCTCTTGATCTTCGCCCTCTTCAAAGAAGATGGCGGCCTTAACGCCAGCCGGTGGCGCGGCATGGGTGTCTCTAGCCGTATACACCACGCCAGCAAGCATCGCCGACAAGCCGATGCCCGAGAGAAACAACGCTACGCGTGGCCATTTCATTTGCCGGCCATCCTTTCTTATGTCTCTCTTCATGTCTCGAACGACGACCACCAGCAGGCAAGGCAGTCATTTGGTCAATTACTCTTCGGCAATCTCGATTCGCACGGCGTCCGCCTCTTGATCCTGCCGCGGTTCGACCCACAACAGGATCTCACATTCGCCGTCGCCGATTTTGAGCCGGTCATCATGAATCGATGTCGCCTGACGGCCATTGATCCACAACTCCGCCTGCCGCAACGATCCGTCTTTGTTGACTGGCAGCCGATCGATTCGCAATATGGCCTCGCCCGATTGCGTTTGCAAGGTAAATTCACAGCGAAGCACGCGCCGCTTACGACCGGTCGATGTGCTCGTAATCGCATCCGCATCGGCCAGCGGCAGCGAACCATCGACGCGGCTGGGTACGACCTTCCAAAGCAGGTCGTCGTTGTCCCCGACGAGATCAGCCGGTTTGCCGATCGCCGCCCGTGCAGCTTCATTGTCAACGAGCGTCTGCCAGTGGCGGACGTACTTCTTCGAGGGAACCTGAAGCCCGCCATCACGTCCCAAAAGCGACAGGAATTTCACGAGATCGGCCAGCTCGTCGCGACGGAGCGTCTGCACTAGC
>CAYLRE010000579.1:0-1529 GCA_964385715.1 uncultured Planctomycetaceae bacterium | reverse complement strand
TGGACGACAATACATAGGGATTCAAGCTGTAGATAAATCCTCGCAAACGCTCCATTTGGCACCTCCATCTTGGTCGGAACGGGTGCGTCCCAGATTTCTGGTAGGGCAGCCTCCCCAGACCGCCGCTGACGCATAGGGGCGCCAGCTACCTAGAATTTGAGACAGACCCCTCGGAACTGCGCCCCAGCCTTAAGAGAGAGTAATCGCACAAACGAACGAAAAACCTCCAAGGCCCTTTCAACCTCAGAGGTTCAGCTCTCGCAATCTTCCAACCTTCCAATCTCGCGCCGACACCGACTTAAGATAACCTTGACTCAGGCAAGCGCACGCAGCGCAGCCATTAGCGCCTCAAACTCCTCTTTACACACAAGGCAGCGATCGAGGTGGTCTTGAACCAGAGGCATGGCTTCCGCAGCATCTTTGCCCGCCAACTGAATCTCGACGAAGCGGTCCAGTTCCTGGAAACACTCCTCACACCCAATCTCGTCGGGACGGGTCGTCATGACCGCACGCACCAGCCATTTGAGCTTTTGCGCCTCTAATTTGTTCGTTTCTTTTTGGCGATCAGGGAAGATTTTTCGTATGATGTTCTTGAGCATGTTCACCGAACTTCCTGAACTAGGCCCATCTTAACTGCGAACCCTACACCTTCAGACACCGCGAGCTGCCCGAATCTTACTTTCTATGACTCAAACGCAGACATCACATCCTGGGCCGACAGCCCTTCGTCAAGCATGCGCTTCTGCAGGCGCTGCCGCGCATCGTGCAACAACTTGTAGAGGGCATTGCGATTGGTGTCCATGCGGCGCGCCACCTCCCCCAGCGGCATCCCCTTCAAAACGGCCTGCATGGCCTGGCGTTGCTTGTCGGTCAACTCCTCGCGTATCAGCCGACGCAAGGTGTCCAGTATGGCCCGTTGCATGGCCTCCTGCTCTGGCCCAATGGATGGATCGGCCAGGCTTTCCGGGATGAAATCCGCATCGCCCTCCTTGGACTCGGTCATCTCGTCCAATGAGACATCGCGCCAGCGGCGGCGACGTAGCTCGGTAAAAGCCACCCGCACCGCGATCTTGTGCGCCCAGGTAGTGAATCGGCTCTCTCCCCGGAACGTGTGGAGACCTTTGAGGATCTTCAGGATGGCATCCTGCGCGAAATCCTCCAAATCGGTGTCACGCACATTGGAACGATCGGACAGCGCGTAGCCCAGTCCACGCACCAAGATGGCGCGCAAATCCTCCAGCGCCACATCGTACTCATCGTTGCCAGGCTGGCTCAGGGCCGCTATCCACTGCTCGTTGCTGCGCTCGACCAAAAAGACTCTCCTGTCCGTTCGAATATGAGTGAACCAGTCTTATTCTACCACAGGCCGTGCCAAATGTAAAGGATTCTAGACAAGTTTCTACGGCTCGTACAAAGTCCAACAAGACAGCGTCCTGGGCTTGTCGGATGATACTGATCCCAGATCTGTCAAGGAAGTAAACGTTCAGATGGTAGGGAGAAACCTTCCTGGAAGCTTTGGGACACGCTGG
>CAYLRE010000578.1:0-1531 GCA_964385715.1 uncultured Planctomycetaceae bacterium | reverse complement strand
CGAATGTGTTGAATCGTTCGAGGCGGTCTGTTGTCGCGGGTTATGGTCGCATCGACGAGTTCTTGGCTCGCCTTGATCCATAGATAACGTCCCAATTCATGCGCACATTAGAAAAGAGGCGGTTCAAGAGTTGGTGGTAAGTTTGTGTAGCTAATCCACAAACCACCGAACTGGAGAACCGCCGTGACAAGTATAACACATGAATCGGACAGTAGGAATGTCGGGAAAATAATTCGTGTTGACCAGGAGCAACTCAAGGGACATGTCGATGAGGTCGTGCGGACGACCGTCCAGGAGACGCTTAACGCGATGCTCGATGCCGAGGCTGACGCGCAGTGCGGGGCGAAGCGGTATGAGCGAAGCGAGGATCGGGTCGATGGCCGGGCCGGGCATTATTCGCGGAAGCTCAAGACGCGCGTTGGCGAGGTCTCGCTCAAGGTGCCGCGACTTCGCAAGCTGCCCTTCGAGACAGAAATCATCGAGCGTTATCGCCGGCGTGAATCGAGCGTCGAGGAAGCGCTCATCGAAATGTATCTGGCCGGCGTTTCGGTCCGTCGCGTCGAGGACATCACCGAAGCCCTTTGGGGCGAACGCGTCAGCCCGAGCACCGTCAGCGAACTGAACCAGAAGATCTACGGCCAAATCGAAACGTGGCGTAACCGGCCGATCGAGGTCGACCACCCGTACGTTTACCTCGACGGAATCTGGCTCAAGCGAAGTTGGGGTGGCGAGGTCAAGAAGGTGGCCGTGCTCGTCGCGGTCGGCGTGTCGAGCGACGGTTATCGCGAAATCCTCGGCGTGGCCGAGGGGATGAAGGAAGACGAAGCGAGTTGGCGAGAGTTCCTTCGGTACTTGAAATCAAGGGGTCTAAGTGGCGTCGAGATGATCGTCTCGGACAAGTGCCTCGGCCTGGTCGAGTCGATCGGCGACTTCTATCCCGAGGCGAAGTGGCAACGCTGCACGGTCCATTGGTATCGAAATGTGTTGAGCAAAGTGCCGCGCGGCAAGCGAAAAGAAGTCGCCGCGATGCTCAAGGCGATCCACGCGCAGGAGGATCGCGAGGCGGCCGATGTGAAGATCGATGCGGTCGTCGAAAAGCTTTCGGCGATGAAGCTCGGTCAGGCGGCGAAGTGTGTTCGCGACGGCGCGCCCGAAACGCTATCCTACATGAAGTTCCCGCGCGAACACTGGACACGACTCCGCACGAACAATATGCTCGAACGGATCATGCGTGAGATCCGTCGCCGGACTCGCGTGGTCGGGAACTTTCCGGACGGTCGGTCGGCGCTAATGCTCGTCGCTGCTCGGCTGCGTCACATCTCTGGAACGATCTGGGGAACGCGTCGTTACTTGAACATGGAACGACTGCGCGAGCACCAGTTCGTCCAGTCGCAATCACCGGTGGATTTGGAACCGAACGAAGCGTCCGTCGCACAACATCCCTCGGCCGATTGACCGCCACCGGCAGGGCAACGTTTGGGTTTTCAAGGCATAGGCCGACAGCGAATGCCGCGATGCTTCTATAGAAAAC
>CAYLRE010000577.1:0-1564 GCA_964385715.1 uncultured Planctomycetaceae bacterium | reverse complement strand
TTTCCACACCTCGGCGATGCCCCTCGATACGCGGCAATCCTTGTCGCTGCGCCCAGCGGCCGTTGCCGTCCATGATCATGGCGATGTGCCGGGGCCGTTGTTCGAGCGGCACATCAAACGCCATGCTTTCCGGCGATGTCGGCTTCGCTTCGGACATCATCTTTATCTGAGGTGAGGTTATGGGCGGGAGGTTACGAGACTTTAGCGATGTCTGGTTATTCGCCTGGCAACCGCGAATATCGTCGACGAACGGCCTGGGCAGACCGGTTAAGCGATCGACACTTCCGTCGGCTGCTCAGCGATGATGGTCTGGGCTCGATCGGGACCAACCGAAACAAACGATACCGGGCGCTGCAACAGCTCGCTGATGCGGTCCAGGTAAGCGATCGCTTCCGGCGGCAGGTCGGACAGGTCACGGGCTAGAGTGATGTCTTGTTCCCAGCTGGTCATCGTTTCGTATACAGGAACCGCCCGTCGCAAGTCGTCGACGTGGCTGGGGAAGTCGGTGACACGCTCGCCATCGATTTCGTAGGCGGTGCAGATCTTCAGCTCCGGCAAGCCACTGAGCACGTCGAGCAGCATTACGGCGATTTCATCGATGCCTCCGATGCGTGCCGTATAGCGAGCGGCAACCGCGTCGAACCAGCCGCAACGTCGCGGTCGGCGAGTAACGGTGCCGTATTCGTTGCCCTGGTCTCGTAGCTGCTGGCCAAGGTCGTTGTCTTGCTCGGTCGGGAAGGGACCGCCACCGACACGGGTGGAGTATGCCTTCACGACGCCAATCGCTCGTTGGATGAATCGAGGAGGCACGCCAGAGCCGGCGGCCACACCGAGTCCCGAGCTGTTGCTGCTCGTGACGAACGGGTAAGTGCCATGATCGACGTCGAGCAGCGAGCCTTGGGCTCCTTCAAACAGAATTGCCTGATCGTTGTCGACGGAGGACAGCAGCAGGCTTGTGGTGTCGGCCACGTGGGGACGAAGCTGTTCAGCGTATTCTTGGTATTCTTTCAAGATCGCCGCCGCATCGAGGGGTTCGGCAGGGGGGGACGGCAGGCTGGCGATCGTGCGATTCTTGACTTCGACGATTCGCTCGATCCGTTCGGCGAACGAGTCTCGGTACATATCACCAAGGCGAATCGCATAGGAGCGGCCTACTTTATCGCGATAGCAAGGTCCGATGCCGCGTTGCGTCGTGCCGATGTTTTCGCCGTCGGCCGTACTCGCGTCGAGAGCCCGATCTTCCGCGGCGTGCCACGGGAAGATCACGTGGGCCCGGTCGCTGATCAAGAAGTTATCTCCAACCGGGATCCCACGCTCCTTGAGCATGGCAATCTCTTCTAGGATGGTGGCGGGGTTGAGTACCACACCACCCGCGATCACGCAGCGAACCTTCTCGTTGATGATGCCACTAGGGATCAGCGAGAGCTTGTAGGTTTCGGGACCGATAACGACGGTGTGTCCCGCATTAGCGCCGCCCTGATAACGGACGACGACGTCGTGCTGTTCGGTCAACAGATCGACGAGCTTACCTTTGGCTTCGTCGCCCCATTGGAGGCCGATGACG
>CAYLRE010000576.1:0-1570 GCA_964385715.1 uncultured Planctomycetaceae bacterium | reverse complement strand
ACATTCGCATGTATCCGTTGCCAGAAGGAACGGATATCGACGAATACGCGACCAAGTCTCGTTTCCCGCAGCTTAAAGAGAAGCACTATCACGAGAAGAACAACTTCTTGTGGGTCGATTCGGTTGTCGGCGGGACTATTCCCGGAAACTTCTTGCCGGCTGTTGAAAAAGGTTTTCTCGACCGGATTCAGAAGGGAGTTGTCGCCGGGTACAAGGTGCAGAATGTGTGCGTCGAAGTGCACTACGGCAAGCACCATCCGGTCGACAGCAATGAAACGGCCTTCAAGACCGCCGGATCAATGGCGTTTCGAAATGTATTTCAGGAGGCCAAGCCGGCGCTGCTAGAGCCGATTGTCACGATTCACGTGACGGTTCCTGGCGATAAGCTCGGTGACATCAGCAGCGACATGTCGGGGCGTCGCGGCCGCGTGGCCGGAATGGACGCTGCCGGCGGCGACCTTCAAACGGTCACCGCTGAGGTGCCGCTCGCCGAAGTGACGACGTACGCCCGGAATCTGTCAAGCCTGACAGGAGGGCAGGGGAGCTACACGATGGAGTTCTCCCACTACGACGTCGTGCCAGGCAATGTCCAGCAGGACATCATGGCCAAGTCGAAAGTCAAGGAAGAAGAGGAAGCGTAGGTCTTGCTTTCTCGTTGCAGCTTGCCTTCGGGTAACTGGGTGCTCGCCCGCACAAGAACCGTGCTACTCGAGCCCCAGTTCTCGTTTGGCGGCCGTGACCACTTCGCTCAAGCAGCCTGGCTGGAACGGTGACTTGAGGCCGACCGAGTCGACGAGTTGCTGAAACGGCGCTTCGCCACCACGGTGGCAGAGTTTGACGTAGTCCAGCATGGTTGCTTCGCGGTCGCTCTCGGCTCGCACCCAAAGTTGGAGTGCGCAGGTCAGTGCCAGAGTGTAGTCGATGTAGTAGAACGGCATGCCGTAGATGTGCAGCTGCCGCTGCCAACGCCGCCCGCTGGCTGGGTGCGCCAAGTCGCCGTAGTCACGCCAGGGCAGGTAGATCGCTTCCAACTCTCGCCACATCGCGTTTCGCTCTTCGACGCTCGCACCGGGGTTCTCGTAGACGTGATGCTGGAAGTGATCCACCAGAACGCCGTACGGCAGGAACAGGATCGATTCGGTCAGGTGAAGGTGGCGGAATCGCGAGGCATCGTCGCCGAAGAAGAGTTCCATTTGCGGCCAGGTGAGAAACTCCAGGCTCATCGAATGGATCTCGCACGCTTCGGTTGTCGGCCAGAGATAATCGCTCAGCGGTTGATCGCCACTGCAATAGCACTGAAAGGCGTGCCCCATTTCGTGCGTGAAGACCTCGACGTCCCCCTTGGTGCCGTTGAAGTTGGCGAAAATGAAGGGCATCTTCAAGTTTGGCAGACTGTCGCAGAAACCGCCGCCCGCTTTCCCTTCCCGGCTCTTCAGGTCCATGAGGTGTTGCTGCTTCATCTTGTCGAAGAAGGCGTCCAAGCCGCTGCCCAGGTCAGCAAACATCTCGGTCGCCCGCTCAATCAGCCAGTCGTGATCGCCGGCCGGTTTTGGATTGCCTGAGGTATCGT
>CAYLRE010000575.1:0-1576 GCA_964385715.1 uncultured Planctomycetaceae bacterium | reverse complement strand
TTGATCAGCCGAGTGCGCCACGTGCATGGCTGCCCTTCGCCAAGCGGGTCGTGTTGGCGACGGCGATTGTGCCAAGCACGGCGGCGACGACCGGGCAACGCTTCGTTCGGCAATGGCTCGCCAGGTAGCGGCGATGGCGGGTCGACAACCACAGTACGCATCGCAACCAGAAGGTTGTAGGCAGTTACGTGCAGATAAAGCCGGAACAGGTTGGCGAAATAACGGTGGTCGCTCAAGCGATCTGCACTAAGCCCGTTTTTGAGCTCCTTGTTGCGGTTCTCGCTTTCTCCCCGGTTTGCGTATTCGTCGTAGGCGGCTTCCGGCAGGATGAAGGCCCCAGGCCGGTTCGTCACCACTGCCCGACGGTTCGTCCCTTGGGCATTGGCCTCGCATTTGACAATCACCCAACGCTGGGCGGGCCATGAGTCTGCCCGGTACCAGAACGCACAGAAGAGACGTTGCGATTCCCCGGTGGCGTCGAACTGTTCGACCGCCTGATTCAGGGTATTTTCGCTCAAACGCTTCAGTCGGGCGTTCATGCCCAGACCGATCGTATAGTCGACTTCAAGTGCTTCACACCCGCTGTACATTCGCGGCACGCCGAAGCCGCTGTCGCCACGGAAGTGAATCCGCACCCCCGGCCAGACCTTTCGCAGTCGATCGACAACTCGCTTCAGGTCCTCAGGTGCTGCCAAGGCTGCGTGGGCCGTGCCATGGAGCAAGCAGGCGTTCAGGACGCGGTCATTCTCCGCACAGGTCATCACTCGTGGCAGATACTGGTATTGGTCGTAATAGCCATGAAAGAACGTCAATTGTTGCTGGCCGTGGACAGGATCATCGAAAGGATCCAGGTCCAGCGTCAGATGACGAGGCGGCTTGTCGAATGCGGCGATGAACTGATCGAGGAGCCCTTCGTCGAGACGAGAGAAAGCGGAGACGTCAATCGCGTTTTCAAAGCGTGAAAGCGTGGGCTGGCTGGCCAGATCGTTGTCGTTGATCGAGCGTTCGCAGATCACTTTGAAAATGGGGTCGCTCCGCAGCACGTCGTGGTCGTTCTGGTCTGGATAGTCAGCCAGGATACCATAGACCCGCATGCGGACCATTTCCAGATAGGTGTGCTTGGCTCGGTGAGCATCCCGCGAGTCATCCAGAACAGCCGCAAGCTGCTCAGTCACGCCCCATTGCTCATCAAGTTGCCGAAACAGCAGCAGGCCTGCATCACTGGCAATCTGGGCCGTGGAGGGCTCTACTACAACCGGCTTCGATCTGCCAAAATCAAGAGAGAAGTCAAATGCAGTCTGCGAATCCATTTTTGGCCTCCGTGTGGACATCTAAGTGGAAGTTCCTCAACTACTTAGAGTCCTTTGGAGGCCAAAACATTCCCGCAATTGTGAATAATCCGGGTTAGCCAACCGACCACCGCTCCAGGCCGGGCAAGCCGGCCGGTGGCGGTCACGCCTTGTGTACAACGCGGGCTTTTGCCCCGAGATGGGCGAACTCAGCCCAGGGCCACGTCCCTCCTTGTTGTACACGAGTCGCGTGGGCGCCTCCAAACGTGCCAGAAAATCTTGCCACA
>CAYLRE010000574.1:0-1578 GCA_964385715.1 uncultured Planctomycetaceae bacterium | reverse complement strand
CTGCGCGCGTGTGGGTCGGAGCTCGTCCCGGGGGCGACCTCGCTATCCCACCAGCGGGCTGCTTCCCGGCGGTCTCGGAAGGTTACGAGAATCTGCTTCCAAATTGGCAGTCCGCCACGCTATCATTGCCACCATAGCCGCTAGTGCTGTGTCACGATTAGGAATTGGGGTTGTGTGAAATCGAGAAATCGTCGAATCTTCCCCTAACTCAAGGAGGAGGATTCGATGAACAAGAAGTATGTCGTACGGTTGTCGAAGAAAGAACGGGAAGAACTGGCGGACGTCATCAAGCGGCTGAAGGGCTCGTCGCAGAAGTTTCGACGAGCGCAGATCCTGCTCAAGGCGGATGTTCGAGGGCCGAATTGGACCGACGCGAAGATCGCCGAGGCGTTGTCGTGTCGCGTGCAAACCGTGGAGAATCTTCGCAAACGGTTGGTAACGGAAGGATTTAGGGTCGCGCTGGACGGCAAACCACGCGAGTCACCGCCCAGGCAGAAGTGCCTCGACGGCAAGCAAGAGGCGAAGGTCATTGCGATGCGTTTGAGCAAGCCGCCCAAGGGATACACGAATTGGTCCCTTCGACTGCTGGCGGAACAGGTGGTAGAACTCGGGCTGGCTGAGTCGATCAGCCACGAAACAATCCGCCGGACGCTCAAAAAAACGGCATGACGAAACGAAAGCTTCAATACTGGGTGATTCCGCCGGAGGCCGACCCGGAATTCATTGCCTCGATGGAAGAAATCCTCGACACGTACGAGGAACCGTACGACCCGAGCTATCCGCTGCTCTGTATGGACGAGCAGCCGGTTCAACTTCATAAGGAGATTCGCAAACCGATTGCTGCCACGAAACGCCACGCCCGACGCGTCGACTACGAATACGAGCGCTGCGGCACGGCCTGCGTGTTCATGTTCACCGAACCGCTTTCTGGATGGCGTCAGGCAACGGTTCGACCGCAACGCACCAAGGTGGATTGGGCCTTGGAGATGGCAGCCCTGCTGGACACGCGGTACAAGAAAGCTCGCAAAGTAATCCTGGTCTGCGACAACCTCAACACGCACACCAAAGGGGCCTTCTACGAAGCCTTTCCGCCAGCCAAAGCACGGGCCTATGTCAAGCGAATCGAATTTCGCTACACGCCCAAGCATGGCAGTTGGCTCAACATCGCCGAGAACGAGTTGAGTAGCATGACTCGACAATGCGTCTCCGGCCGGCGTTTCGAGACGATCCGGAAGCTGCAAAGTGAAATCGAGCACTGGTCCGACCATTCCAACAAGAAGCAACGCGGCGTTGATTGGCAGTTCAAGGTCAAAGACGCCCGAAAGAAACTGAAATCACTCTACCCCAAAATCAAATGTTGACAGAGCACTAGTGCTCTGTCACACTTAGGAATTGGGGTTGCTTGAAATGGAGATATCGTCGAATCTTCCCTCAACTCAAGGAGGAGGATTTGATGAACAAGAAGTATATCATTCGACTTACGAAGAAGGAACGGGAGGAGTTGAGCGGCGTGGTCAAGCGGCTCAAGGGCTCGTCCCAGAAGGTCCGCCGGGCCCAGATTCTGCTGAAGGCGGATGT
>CAYLRE010000573.1:0-1580 GCA_964385715.1 uncultured Planctomycetaceae bacterium | reverse complement strand
GGTTGGCGGAGAGATCTTCCGCGTACCTCGCCACGATGCGGCCACGCTCGAAGATGTAGATCTGCTCGCTATTGCGGAAGTTTCCCAATAACGCCATGTTCAGTGATGCCGCTATCACGGTTATGGGTTAGCCAGCCGGTCTCACATGGATCCTCCGCGCCCGTGAGATCAAGGAGCTCGTCGCGTTCCCCGCCACAATGGAAGGCCAGTTTAGCAAATGGCAGACTCGATCGCCGTTGCCAGTTCGTCGGCGGATCTGATTTCTTCGAGTGAAATGTCGAAGGTGTACTGTTCGTCGATGATGCGCAGTTGGACGGAGAGAGCTGCCTTTAAATCCATTGCCGAAGACAGGATAGCGCCATAGGTGCCTTCTAGGGCTATGAGTTTCTTGGTTGATATAAGGCGAATTATGGCGTCCTCGTCGTTGGCGTCATAATTGGCCTCAACGGCGGCTATGACGTTGGGGCCTGACCGGATGTTAGATGCGGCTCTAATTCCATTCAACGCAAATTTGACTTCATCCAAGTCAAACGGGATCTGCCTAGCGTCGTAAATGAGCAGTTTGTCCATAGGTTAGTTTCCCAGCCGTGTGTTTCGAGGAAGACGCCTTGCCTTGAGCATTTGCTTAAATAGCTCGCGCGCTTGCGCATTGTTTGTAATTATCTCGACACTCTTGAAGGGATTGCTTGGGTCGTCGAGGATGGCTCGAATGCGACGTAGCTCATCGTCTACTTCGTCGAGAATGGAGCTACGAATGAAGTCCGGTGCTTTTGAACCCGGAATAAAGGGGCTGGTTCTCGGTTTGCCGACATGCTTTGCTTCGAGGATTGTTCTTCCCCTGTAGCCGTCGATGTTGAACGTGACCCCTCCGCCGGAGACGGTGTAGTTAGTCTCACCAGTGTGGCGGATTTCAAAGCGGTTTGCTTCTGTTCGTATAGGCGTTGGTTTGCTTGGGAGGCCGGCGACATATTCGTCGACATCAAATCGGCCCCGAAGCCCACGATACGCCCCAAACGCATTTCCGCCAAGTCCAGCTCCGCCGCCGAAGAGTTCGGCCGCGTTGCTCCAATTCCAGCCGTTCTGACTGATATCGTAAGCGCCACGGCTCGCGGAGGCAACGTTGCCTCCCACGTCAAGTGCCAGCACTCCCCAGCGAACTAATTTCGATCCCCAGCCAATGCCTTTGACGGCAGTGCCAGCACCGCCAGTCAGGATTCCAACCGCGACTTCTGAATAGATTCGGGCACCGAGGTAAGCCTGGTCGTAGCCTCGATCACGGTCACCCGCCGTGACATGGATGTGTAAGCCCCAGTCCTTCGCCTCGCGGGAGCCAAGCGTCAACAGCGACACCGCGGTGTCGGTTATTGCGTTCGCGCCAGCCTTGCTGTAGGTCTTCGTGTACGCGAAATCATTCGCAATCAGATCGTAGTACGCTGCGTTGACCGCGACGGCAAACTCAAGAAAGAATTTTCCACTCGGATCGGTCGTATTAACGAAGCTATTGCCTAATGCCCGGTAGAGATTCGTGTCGCCGCCGCGGAACTTAATCGGATCTTCACCGATAAACTTGCCGGTGACGG
>CAYLRE010000572.1:0-1587 GCA_964385715.1 uncultured Planctomycetaceae bacterium | reverse complement strand
CACTTCATCGGCGGACTCACGAAGGATCGCGATACGTGCAGCGAGAAGCACTGGGTGCTCGACCTGGAAGACGAAGACAATGATCGCAAGTGGGAAGAGGCCAAGCCGATGTCGAAGGGCCGCTGCCACTTTGGCATCGTGACACTCGACGGGAAGATCGTCCTGATCGGCGGCAGGTATCACCACGACAGACGGCAGATCGACCGCCCGCTGGTCGACGTTTACGCCCCCCAAACCGACACCTGGAGCAAGGGCAAGGACCTGCCCATCGGCCATACGCACGCCGAAGCCAGTACGTTCGTACACAACAATCAAGTCTACTTTCTCGGCGGCATGGCGCAGGTCGGGCAAAGAAGATGGATCGACAACAAGATAACCATCGGAACGCCCGAAGGCGGGTGGAAGCACATCGCCGAACTGCCACGCCCCCTGTCGGCGGCCGCTGCGGGGATTATCGACGGAAAACTCTACCTGGCCGGAGGCTCCCCCAACGGCGCCACGCCGCAACCGCGTGTTTGGGTGCGGCCTGCGCCTTCAACACAGGAGAACTGAAATGGAGTTATTGAGAAGATCTACATGGGCAGGAATTGCCGTATCCTTCGCGGCTGCGGTGATTCTGTCCGGCACGTTGATGTCCCGGGCCGCGATGGTGCAAGAAGAGAAGACGATCGAAGGTTTTCCCGCCGTCCTGCAGCGCGATATCACCCTGTGGAGTGACGGCACTCGTCTGTCTGGAGTCTTGCTTTACCCCAAGGGTCGCGAAGAGGGTGAGAAGCTACCGGCTCTCGTAATGTGCAATGGATGGGGCGGAACGAAAGCATCCTTAATGCAATCGGGGATTGCTCCACGTTTCGCCGCGGCGGGCTATGTGGTGATCAACTACGACTACCGTGGCTGGGGCGACAGCGACAGCCGGCTCGTGGTTCGCGGCGAGATGCCCAAGCCCGACGAGGACGGCAACGTAACCGTCAAGGCCCAGGCGATTCGCGAAGTGGTCGATCCGGTTGACCAACAGAAGGATATCGACGCGGCGATATCGTACGTCTACGGTGAGCCCATGGTGGACAAGGACCGCATCGGCATTTGGGGGACGAGTTTCGGCGGCGGGCACGTGATCTACCGCTCTGCGCACGATCGTCGCATCGCCTGCGTGGTCGCGCAAGTCGGATCGATGCCCGACGATTGGACCAAGCGATACCCTGACCGGCTCAACGGCGTCTACAAGCAGAAATCCGATCGCGCTCGGGGCCTCATCACCCCGGCGCCTCAAGGCGACTCGCCACCCGGACTCAACGGTTCGCCCCATCCGGAGCGTATCGCCGTATTCAATCCGGGCCAGTACGCCGACCGGGTCCGCGTTCCCACCCTGCTGATCGATGCCGAGCAGGAGCATTACTTCAAGATCTCAGAGAATTCGGGACGCGTACATGAGATTCTCAAGACCAACGACGTTCCGACCGAGTATCACGTGCTCAAAGGAAAGAAGCATTACGATGTCTACTCAGGACAGTGCTTGGACGACGTCATGAATCTTGAGATCTCCTGGTTCGACAAGTACCTCAGGGGGAAGAAGTAGGGCGATCCGTT
>CAYLRE010000571.1:0-1606 GCA_964385715.1 uncultured Planctomycetaceae bacterium | reverse complement strand
CTGGTGAACCCGTGATCGGAGAAGACAATTAGCGTGTCGTTCGGATTCAGGGCGTCGAGCGCCTCGCCGACGAGTTTGTCGGTCTTGATGTAGGTGTCCGCAACCACGCCGTGAAATTCGGCCGCTTGTTCCGGCACGCGTCCCGGGTGTCGCTCATCGCGATCTCTCCAGAACATATGTTGCACGAGATCGGTCGCACCGAAGTAGAAGAATAGACAGCCTCGCTTAAACTCCGACAGAGCATGTCGGAATTGGGCCGCTCTTTCTTCCTCGACGGAGCCGGTCTGTTCTAGGAACTCCGCTTCCGACAGTGCCTGATGGGAAAGAGATTTGGTGTCTTCCGGAATTCCGATCGTACAGAAACGTCCGTGGCGGGTTGCCAGCTCGTGGCTGAAATCAACCGGCGTGCTAATGGGATTGGCCGGATTGCTCGGATCGATATTGATCGCGCTGACGTAAAGCTCCAGATCGGGATGAACTTGCTTTAGGTACAGACGGACCATACCGTGGATCGAAGTTGGCGCTCCGACGGCGTTCAATGCCGTGGAGCCGGGGAATCCGGTAGCGAATTCGATCGGTATCCAATCGCTCCACTCACCTTCAGCAAGCAGGAGAAGGGAGCCGGAAAGTGAGATCTTGGCGATCCTCTCGGTTGGATCGCGGGCGATCTCAAGCTCCGTGGTGAGCATGGGCGTTTTGTTGTTCTTGCCACTGCCGGTGTTTCGCAGGAAGTTGGGCGGTCCCTCAAGTTCAGTGCGGATGCGGTGGTTGCTATCCATGCGAACCTGGACAAAGCGCCCGCCACCAACGGTGCCGTGGCGTTTGGGACCGTAGAAGGTGAACTTACCGTAGTCACCGAGCAGGTCAGGCGTCCCCATGCCGGCGATCGTGCGAAATCGTCCGGGGCCGTCGGGCTCGATGGTTGGGTAGTTGGATGGCACGTAGTAAACGTCGGTATCGATACCTTCCCGTATCAGATAGTCCCAGAACGCGGGGCCGCGACGTAGTAAGTTCGTTTGGCTGCCGCTCAGAGGGATCTGCCAGTCGCCCATGGTGAGCGGGGCTCGTTCTGCCTGGCTGGTGTCGGCAGTGGAAAAGAACGGACGCATCGCCAGACGGTCCCCTTCGGGACGAGGATCTCGATGAATGAAATCGAAGATCTGGTGCAGAGCCGGGTCGGCGCCGCTGATGATGCTGGAAAAGGCGACGGGGGTATGTGGTGGAGTACTAGTTGCGACTTTCTGAAAGCCGCCCTGCTCGGCCAAGCGTTTGTAATTGGGGAGTTTGCCTGCTCGCATCAGCGAGTCAATGATGCGCGGATCGAGGCCGTCGAAGGCGACGACGAGGACGCGCTTGCCTGAAGCACTGCCGTTCCCCTCAGGCGCATCACCACAGCCAGGCAGGAGAGAAGCCCCGGCGCCGCAGGCAACCAGTCGTACGAAGTCGCGTCGATCCATGGGATAGTTTGCGAGGGGGGGGAAAGATGGGTTTCGTAAGGTGTCGCTTTAGTATTCTAGGCGGGGGCTGGCTGCTCGGCTGCATACGCAGTAGCTGGCTCTGCGGGACGCTTAGGCAGGCCGGACCCATTGAGTAGCGATTTGCCGTC
>CAYLRE010000570.1:0-1606 GCA_964385715.1 uncultured Planctomycetaceae bacterium | reverse complement strand
GTGGGCCATGCCGGCACGCACGAGATCAGTGTGATTGACGCTCCCGCGTTGATCGAGAAGCTTCGTGCCATGCCCAGCGACAAGGATGACGGAACGGGTACCGGCTCGGATGATCAAGGTGCCTATGCTTCGGCGACTGCGGCCGACGTACCGAACGATTTGGCCTTCCTCGTGGGGCTCCGTCGTCGGATTCGACTGCAAGGAAGTGATCCTTGGGCTGTTTCGGCCGACGACGCCACTAAGGTCAACGGTCCTCGCGGTCTAACGGTCATCGGTTCGACCGCCTATGCGGCATGCTATTTCAGCGACAATCTGGCGGTTGTCGACCTCGAACCCAAGCTCAGTAATCAGGTCAAACTGCTCCCCCTCGGCCCGAAACCCGAGATGTCGATTCAACGTCGTGGTGAGATGCTCTTCAACGACGCCGCGCTGTGCTTCCAGCACTGGCAGAGCTGTGCGAGTTGCCACCCCGATTCCCGTGTCGATGCCTTGAACTGGGACCTGATGAACGACGGACTCGGAAACCCCAAGAACGTCAAGAGCATGCTCCTGGCCCATAAGACACCCCCGGCGATGATCTCAGGTATTCGGGGCAGTGCGGAAGTCGCGGTTCGGGCCGGAATCACGCATATTCAGTTCGCCGTGCGTCCGGAAGAGGATGCCGTCGCGATCGACGAGTATCTCAAAGCCATGAAGCCGGTGCCGAGCCCACACTTGGTCGACGGCAAACTGAGCGAAGCGGCCCAGCGAGGCAAGAAGATCTTCAACGACGAAGAAGTAGGTTGTGTCAAGTGCCATCCGGCACCGCTCTATACTGACTTGACCATGCATGATGTCGGCAGTCGAGGCGAGTTCGATCGGCGCGATACCTTCGACACCCCGACGCTGGTCGAGGTTTGGCGAACCGCGCCCTACATGCACGACGGTAAATACGTCACGATGAAGGACCTGTTCACCAAGGGTAAGCATGGCCAGAAGGGTGGCGATATCGAGAAGCTCAGCGAAGGGCAACTCAACGACCTGATCGAGTTCGTGCTTTCGCTGTAGTTGCTTGCAACGACCAGAGGAACACCCCAAAGGCCCACGACGCTCGTTTCGTCGTGGGCCTTCTTCTGTTTTATGCCAGGCATGTTTGCCAAGTTGAGGGTGCAAGTCCCTTATCCAACTTGATGGAGGTGAAGGATTAGCGAAGCGCAAGGGCGTCCCGGCGACGTGGCGTCTGAAGGCAGCGTGGAGCAAAGTCGCGGCCCGACGTACAGGAATCGGATAGTAGGCAATGCTGGTGGGACGAGCTTCCAATGCAAGGCGAAGTCCTCCATCCATCGAAGGCCAGTGTTGTAAATCCGGCGGGCGTGCGACGAAGGTTGTCAAACTTATCCTGGGAGGTCTGACGTGTGTCCGGGAGGAATCGCAACTACGGCGACGACCCGGACTGACCGAACCGCAAGGAGCGGTGGTCGACATGGATCTGGAGAAGTTCTTCGATCGCGTCAATCACGACGTACTGATGAACCGCGTGGCTCGTCGGGTGGAAGACAAGCGGCTGTTGAGACTGATCCGTGCATTCTTGAGCTCGGGAGTGATGATCGATGGGCTGGCCGAGGCG
>CAYLRE010000569.1:0-1630 GCA_964385715.1 uncultured Planctomycetaceae bacterium | reverse complement strand
TCACTTACCCGCGTCCTTCCCGCTCCCACACCGTGTCGACGCTGCTGGCTCCCCGATTCGGGCTGGGTAAACTGCTCGGCGGCACGCTGGACAGCTACTTCTATCGCGAATACGCGGAGGAGGACGTCTTCGATTGCGACTGGCTTTCGGGCTGCTTCATGATGGTCCGCCGCGAGGCCATGGAGGATGTGGGGCTGTTGGACAGCGGATTCGTGAAATACTTCGAGGATGTCGACTACTGTCTTCGAATGGCCCGAGCGGGATGGAAGGTGATGTACAACGGCCGGACCTACGGTCACCATCTCGAGGAGAGGGCCAGCACGAACATTCTCTCGATAGACGCCCGCCGCC
Source organism: uncultured Planctomycetaceae bacterium (assembly GCA_964385715.1). GTDB lineage: Bacteria > Planctomycetota > Planctomycetia > Pirellulales > UBA7805 > MB-PLM-2. The sequence continues at coordinate 1,279 of CAYLRE010000569.1, read as the reverse complement.
ACGCACGGTCGTATCTCCGCTGGCTGCGTAAGTGGGGTATCTCCCCCCAGGCCTGCCAGCAAGATTCCCGCCGCGCCGCTTGAGTCACAGCCTCGCCTGCTTGGTTTTTCGTGCCAGTATGATTGAATCCCTGTAAGAGGACAGGCATTTCTCTCGGGGGGCTGGCTTCGGGTAAGAACGTGCAAAAGCGAATAAGTGAATAGGAGTGAATAGGGGACAGGCACAATCGACATTTACAAAAGGACAGGCATTTCTGATGGGGGGTATGGCTTCTGGTGAGAACGCGGAAAAGAAAATAAGGAAATAGAGGACAGGCATAATTCGGAGATTGCTGCTTGGCTGGCGGGTTTGGGAGGGCTTGAGGTTGGCGCGGCTTCGGTTGATTTGAGATTCGACTCTCTTCGATGATGGCTTAGCTTCTCTGTACTGTCGTGCTCCTTTGAGCCAGGCTATGTGGTCCTGGGGGTGTGGATCGTTGATTGATAATCTGATTCCGGCTATAATGCAGCGTTCTACAGTGCTTGGAACGGTGAACAGGGAGCTAAGCGATGCGAATTGCGGTCGGAAGCGACCATCGTGGCGTTGAAATGCGAATGAAGCTGATCGAGATGCTTGGCAGCCTCGGCCAGCATGTGGTCGATGTAGGTACCTACGACGGAGAAAACGTCGATTATCCCGACGTCGGCGCATCGGTTGCGCGAAAGGTCAGCAGCGGCGAGGTGGACCGCGGTATCCTGATCTGTGGTACCGGTCTGGGTATGTGCATCGCCGCGAATAAGATCGCCGGCGTACGAGCCGCTCCCTGTCACGACGAGTTGACTGCCGAGATGAGCCGGCGTCACAATGATCTGAACGTTCTGTGCCTTTCCGGCGACGTTTTGGCGGAGAAAGTGGCCGAACGATTGGTGGATATCTGGCTGACGACCGACTTCGACGGCGGCCGCCACGCCCGGCGGTTGGAGAAGATTGCCGAGTTCGAGAACGAAAACGGCAACGGAAACGGCAAAGCCTAAGGTTTCCGTCTCTGATTAGTGCATGTTGATAATATCGGGTGCCATGTCCCACGCTTGCGTGGGCATGAGTTGCCGTTTTCGCCTTGGTTTGAGCATGTCCACGCAAGCGTGGCACATGGCACCCTTTGGCTATCCGTGACTCTTGGCTTGCCTCTATCCGCCGAACAAACGGCCGATTGCCCCTTTCTCCGCCCGCCGCGATTCACTACAATGTGCTCAGATCATGAGCAGCATCGACACGGCTGGAGATACGTCGGGCCGGTTGT
>CAYLRE010000568.1:0-1641 GCA_964385715.1 uncultured Planctomycetaceae bacterium | reverse complement strand
GTGATATAGCCGTCCAAAGCGTTCCTGGAAAGGGTAGCACTTTTAGTCTAACCGTGGAAACGGGACCGCTTGCTGGCGCAGGAATGCTGGAATGCAATGAAGCAGGAATCGCCGAACATGAACCACCTCCCAGGCCACCGGCTATTCCTGCTATACACCTAGGTTGTCACATTCTCCTGGCAGAGGACGGACTCGACAATCAGCGGATCATATCCTTTCTATTGAAAAAGGCGAGCGCTGAAGTCACTATAGCGGACAATGGGCAGGTTGCCTACGATCTTGCCATAACCGCGCGCGACGAGGGCAATCCCTTCGACGTGATCCTTATGGACATGCAAATGCCCGTCATGGATGGATATACAGCCACCAGAAAGCTCCGAAGGGATGATTACACCGGCCCCATTATTGCCTTGACGGCCAATGCCATGGCTGGAGATAAGGAGAAGTGTCTTCGAGCAGGCTGTGACGGTTATGCCTCAAAGCCGATTGATCAAGCGAAACTCTTTGCCACGATTACAGAATGTATGAAGCCAGCCATCCCCGTTGAGGTGTCCCTGGTGGGTGGCTCTTCCTAAATCTTGACGTCCAGACCACGACGCGGCTGGCACAAACATGGCGACAATGGTCGTGACAAGAGATGGCGAGGCGGTAGATAATCGATCTCCGTAGAATCTATGAACCAAAACACATCGCAACCCCTAAGAGTGCTGGCCGTAGAGGACGACCCCGCGACCTTGCGGCTCATCGTGAAGCTCGTGTCTTCGGCCGGATACCGCGTTTCCGAGGCTGAGAATGGAAGGCAAGCCCTGGCTCAAATCCAACAAGATCCGCCGGACATGATCGTATGCGACTGGGTTATGCCTGAGCTAGATGGGGTGGAATTGTGCAGACGCATTCGACGCCATCCTGTCGCCCAATATATCTACTTCATCCTCTTGACGGGAAAATCAAGCAGCAACGACGTGGTGGAAGGTTTGGCATCGGGCGCGGACGACTTCGTAACCAAACCGATCAATCGAGCTGTACTATTGGCTCGGCTGGAGGCCGGATTTCGCATGCTGCGCATGGAACGACAGCTCCGCACGGCTTCCCAACGCGATCCATTGACGGGTGTGCTCAACCGCCGCGTGTTTCACGAGAACTTCGTCCAAGCGTGGGCACGGACAACTCGCTACCGCAGCCCCCTCTCTTGTGTCATGGTAGACCTTGATTTTTTCAAGAGAGTCAACGACACACACGGTCACGCCACGGGAGACGCGACACTAAGGGCGATCGCTTCTCTCTTGCAGGACAAATGCCGGTCGAACGACATCCTCTGTCGTTATGGCGGAGAGGAATTCTGTGTGCTGTTGACTGAGACGAACGAAGCTGACGCCGCCAGATGGGCTGAGCGCGCGAGGCTCGCAATTTCCCAGGCAGAAATACCTGCCGGTGACGTGACGGTTAGGATCACAGCGAGTTTTGGCGTGGCTGAACGCCTGATCGATACGGCCAGCCCCGAACAGTTGATCGAGTTGGCAGATCAAGGGCTTGCATTCGCCAAGCAATCCGGCCGTAATCGTGTGGTTCGTTTCACTTCGCTGAACGTACCACCAGTGCACTGAACAATGAGCAAACCGAAGAATCGGCGAAGAAAGGGCA
>CAYLRE010000567.1:0-1641 GCA_964385715.1 uncultured Planctomycetaceae bacterium | reverse complement strand
GTAGTGATCGCCCAGCCAGACGAACATCTTCCGCCCGTCGGGCATCTTCCACCAAAAGGCCGAAGGGCGTTTCATCGGGGCCTCGCCGTTGTGGGTGTTGATGCCCATGGCCAAATACTCGACGCCCCGGTCGAGCAACATCACGGCTCCCGCGCGTGGAAAGCCGTTCACGTCGTTTTGGATCGCCACGCGAGGGTTGACTTTCTTCCACAGATCCTCGGGCAGCCAGTGCAGCATCGCGTGCCACTCGGCGTGGTTCATGGCCGGTGTCTGATTCATTGCCATGGCGGCGACTTCAAGCTGCCCCGTGCCGACGGCCTGGAGAAAGTCCTCGCGCCGCTTGGGGTCGGCCGCTCGCCACCAGTCATCGACCGCTAGTGTTGTTTCGGCCGTCCAGTGGAATCGTTCTTCCGCCGGTCGATCAGCCGTGGCCAAGGCGGCGTCGATCGCGATATCCAGATACCGCATCTGCTGCCGGCGACAGACTTCCGGATGATCGGTGAAGCCGATATCAGTGTGCGTGGTATGCACGATGTCGATGTGTTCTATTGTCGGGGTGCTTTGCTCTTCCGCGACTACCGGAGTGGTGAAAGCCAAAGCCAAGCAGCACGCGGCCACGGCACTCGCGGCGGCACGGTAAAGCCGAGACGTTTGCACGGTCATGAGATGATCGCGTTTACGATGTGAAGTTCTACAGCTTGCCGTCCTGATACTTGCGGAACCACTCGACGCACTGGCCGACTTCCTTTTCCAGGTCGGGAGACATGTGCTCGTATTCCAAGGTCAGATAGCCCTTGAAGCCTTGGCTCTTAAGCTCGTCGAGCACGGCTTTAAGGTTGCCGGCGCCGGTGCCGTAGGGGACGTCGCGGCTGTGGCCTTTGGTGACGATCTTCTCGACATCGACCAGATGCATGGTGACGAACTTGCCCTTGAGCTTTTTGACACCTTCCAGCGGCACGACGCCGCGGCGCATCCAGTGGCCGATGTCGCAACCGGCACCGACCCGCGGGCCGCGACCCTTAAGCTGCGCCAAAATGCCCTCCGGCTCGCCGCATTCCTGGCGGTGGTTGTGGATGGCGATGATCAGGTCGTGCTTCTCGGCCATCTTTTCGGCCAGGTCGAACTTGCCGCGATCCTTCGAGATTTCAATCTGAATCGTGTCGAAGCCTAGAATTTTCGCCAGTTGGGCAAGTTGGTCCCACTGTTTCTCGTCGGCGGCGTTGGTCACGCCGTAGCTGACGACCTTGATGCCAGCCTTGTCGAGAACCTTCTTCAGATTCTCAGCCGTCTCGGGCTTGATCGACTTGTAATCGGTGGTGCCGGGGAAATCGCCGCCGAGCTTCTGGCCGCCGTACATCTCGATATACTTGATGCCCAGCCGCTTGGCAGTCTCGACCGTCTCGATGAACGACCGATCGCGGAAAGTGTACGCCTGCACCGCCAACTTCATGTCGGGTTCCTCGGCCTCGGCGGCCGATGCGATCAACAAAACGACCGCGACGCTCAACATCATTCTTCTCATGATAGTTTTCCTTTCAAGTGCCTAGTTCGGAGTCCCGTGCCGCCTGATTCGCGTGGGACTTTACCTTAGAGCCTATCCTAATACTGAACACGCGCCCACTTGCTTGCGTATGAATGATA
>CAYLRE010000566.1:0-1650 GCA_964385715.1 uncultured Planctomycetaceae bacterium | reverse complement strand
GCGTGCTCTTTGACCCTTGTACTTTTGGACCGTTCTTGCGACTTACCGCAGCGTGGGATCGCCCGCATTCCTTCGATTGGCAGCCAGAGGATCTGATGGATTTCTGTGATCGGGTGAACGACAAGTCAGCCGTGGTCGGCGTGATAGGCCTTGGCTATGTCGGCATTCCACTAGCCATCGCAATCGCACACGCTGGGCTGCGCGTCCTGGGCTTTGACATCGACGCAGCTCGAGTCGAGCAGATGAACTCAGGCGTCAGTCCGATCAAGCACGTGGCCTCGTCGACGATTGCCAACCTGCGCGATTGCGGCTTCGAAGCAACCCAGGATTTTTCCCGTGCGTCCGAATGCGATGCGCTGATCATTTGCGTGCCGACGCCGCTAAATGAGTATCGAGAACCCGACCTGAGTTTCGTTGTAAGCACGATGGACAACATCGCCCCGTACATCCGAAAGGGGCAACTGATCAGCCTGGAAAGCACGACATGGCCGGGCACAAGCAAGGAGGTTCTGCTGCCTTATCTCAAGGCAACGGGCCTGACTGTGGGCGAGGAATTGTTTCTCGTGTATTCGCCAGAGCGCGAGGACCCCGGTAACGAGAAATTCGACACCCGGAGTATCCCCAAGGTCGTGGGAGGGCACACCCCGGCGTGCCTGTCGGCCGGGGTCGCCTTGTATGGGGCGTTCGTGGATCACGTCGTTCCTGTCAGTTCCACCGATGCGGCGGAGATGGTGAAACTCTTGGAGAATATCCACCGGGCAATCAACATTGGCCTCGTCAACGAAACAAAGATCCTCGCCGACCGGATGGGGCTCGATATCTTCGAAATCATCGACGCGGCAAAGACAAAACCTTTCGGCTTTACGGCGTACTATCCTGGCCCAGGGATCGGCGGCCACTGCATCCCAATAGATCCGTTCTACCTCACTTGGAAGGCTCGCCAGTTTGGATTGCATACACGGTTCATCGAGCTTGCCGGTGAGATCAACGCCTCGATGCCGCAGTACGTGGTGGAAAAGACGATTAAGGCCCTCAACGATGCTGGAAAGAGCCTGAAGGGCGCCAAGATACTGGCTCTCGGCATCGCCTACAAACGCGACGTGGACGACATGAGGGAGAGCCCGTCTGTCTTCGTGATGGAACGGCTACGAAGCTGGGGTGCCGATGTGTCCTATTCAGACCCGAATGTTCCGGTCTTTCCGAAGATGCGGGAGCATCATTTTGATCTCGCTTCGATCAACCTGACGCCAGAAGCAATCGCTGCCTTTGACGCGGTCCTGCTGCTGACCGACCATAGCAGCTTCGACTACGAGATGATCAAGCGCAATGCTCGGATCCTGGTCGATACACGGGGCAAGTTCCGTGGCGATGCAGGTGTAGTTCGGGCCTGAGGAGGACGGCGTGTCAAAGAGCTACGGTTTGATCGGAGCGGCTGGCTACATCGCACCGCGCCACATGAAGGCGATTCGGGAGACGGGCGGAAGCCTGACGGTTGCACATGATATCAACGACAGCGTCGGCGTCATCGACAGCCACTTTCCCGACGCAGCCTTCTTCACTGAGTTCGAACTGTTCGAAGCTGAGATTCACGACCGCCGGCGACGTGGCCAGCGGATCGATTATTTCGGTATCTGCTCGCCAAACTACTTG
>CAYLRE010000565.1:0-1659 GCA_964385715.1 uncultured Planctomycetaceae bacterium | reverse complement strand
TTGGAGCAGTTCGTCCGGGCTAATGGGCTAAAGATACAGAAGAATGTTACGAAGCCCGATGCACCACCCGAGTACCAAGAGGACATGGAAGAGGTGTTGGATCAGTGCCTTGCGTACCTTGCCGCATCCTCGCTACTACTGTCCTGATGATTAGCGTGCCTCCTGCTTCAGGGCATGGAGGAACGAGGTTTAGCTGGGGAGTAGGCGTTCAATGCGGTCGACCAATTCTTCTCGAAGCCGGTTCGCGTTGAAGGATGCGTAGCGGTTCGCGAAATCCTCAGCGGCATTCTGCAAGCCGCAGTCCTCGATGAGAGCTGAGCAAAGACGGTTCAACGCCGGACCGTCATCCTGACCGGCGCCGACTGCCGCTCCAAGAGTAACGACGGCCTGCGTCAGGAGTTGCTGCTCGAGTTGAAGGGGGATCAGCAGCGTCGGCTTGCCGGCGAGTAGCATTGTCGTCACGGTGCCATGCGTTCCATTCAAGATCGCTGCGTCGGTGGTACGTGCGACTTCAACGAGGTTGAGTGGTTGATCGACCAGCCGCACGGATGTGCCCCGATACGCATTCATCAATCGAGAATCGGCGTCTGGGGAATACACGATTGCGGAAACGCCTTGCGTTGCCAATGATTGCAGAATCACAGGCAATGCCGGACCCGATTTGAGATATGCGAAGATCCGTTTACCGTTGCCGGCGGGCCAATCGGGATAGATGCCAACAGCATCGGGCCACTGGCCCCAGTATGTTGTGTTTTCGCGTGCACCGTAGTGATCTAGTTCACGGAACGTCAGAAGAAGCGTATCGTCGACCTCGGCATACAGTTGTCCGATGCGGTCGAGCGCGGGTGTGCCGATCGTGGATGAGATGTCGTTAAGCGCATCAAGCACCAGCTCTTGGTCTCGCCTGAGTCGTTTTGGGTCATTGCCGGCCCAAGGGCGCCAATCCGGGAACGGATCGCAGTCGGGAACGCAAAAGAATCCAGAGCCAACCACCGCTCGTCTCGCAGGCCAATCGCGGGCCGCCAACATCGCCGTAGGGCTGTGGTCAAATACGAGTAGATCGGGTTTCAGTTGTTTGTAGCGGTCTCGCCATGAGAGGACGCGCGCGATGTCGTTATCTCGGTTGTCCAGGATCGTGTTGTGGAGTAAATGCGGAAAGGTCGATGGCCTGGTGATCAATTGGTTTTGACGCGGCGATCGAGGTGGTGCCTGGAGGATCTCGACATCGTGACGCTCGAACGCGTATGCGGCGCGCTCGACATTCTTAGCGATGACGGTAACGTGGTGCCCTCGCTGCCTTAGCTGATTCGCGAGGGGGCGAAGTCGCATGAGGTGCCCCAGGCCGCCCCCCAGCTCCCATGTCATCACAACGTGCGCCATCCAAATCCCCGGGTTGTTGTTATTGTGGTGCCGAGCGGTGCCTTGCGGACGCCTGCAGACCTTGGCCTACATGCCATCGCGTGGCTGACGGTGACATGAGTGTTATCGGATCGTCGTCCGCCAAGGCATCGGAATGGGTTATTTCCCGCTTGCGATGGGGAAAGTTAGTATCGTAACGCGAAACCGGCAGGTCAATTGTCGCCGGGTTAGAACTTTTGGTCGGATGTCATATTGTTTGAATTCTGTGGAATGATGGCGTGACCTGTTGTAAAAAGATGA
>CAYLRE010000564.1:0-1686 GCA_964385715.1 uncultured Planctomycetaceae bacterium | reverse complement strand
AGCAGATGTACGGCGAAGCGGCCGATCAGGTGCGCGAGTCGTTCATGCCCTTCCTGCAAACCTCGCCGCTGGCGGTCAAGATTTCCGGAAAGGTGTTCATCTCCCACAGCATACCGGAAAAATGCGACGAAAACCCGTTCGACAAGACGATCTTCAACCGAGAACTCGACCCCGACGAGTTCTGGGACCAGAGCGGCGTTTTTCAACTGGTTTGGGGCCGCGATTACCGAGAGGAGAACGCAAAGGCGTTCGCCGAATTGGTAAATGCCGAGGTGCTTATCAACGGTCACGATCCCTGTCCCGAGGGATCGGCCAAGCCGAACGACATGCAATTGATCATCGATTGCTGTGGCGATGAGGCCCGCTACGTAATCATTCCCACCGACGGCGACCTGAGCCACGCCGCAATATGCGATGGGGTTACCAAGTTGGCGTAGCGTAGGAGGCTTGGTTGCAACCAAGTCGTGGTCGTTGGGTGCGTCGCGACGCAGCATGAAGCAGTTGTCTCAGCCCGGATTCACGCTGCAACACAGAGCTTCCCGCGGATTAATTGCCATGTCGGAAAATGATCCAAACGACCGGTCGCGATACCAGTTCAGCTTGAGCACACTCATGCTGATTATGGCCCTAGTCAGCGTTCTTTCGGCGGCGCTAGCCGGCATGCTACACCGCCATCAGGGCCATTCCACGATGCCGCCGGGCTTCTATGTAATCATGGCCGCCGCCGCGCCGGTGGGGCTGATGATCGTCATCAGTTTCGCCGTGGCAGTTATGAAATTTCTCGGCCGACGACGATAGCCCGGATTCTCGGCACCAACTCGCGAGCCTCGGCAAGCTAGGCAATATGCGGTATGCATATCGACCTTGGCCCAGGCGGGATAATTTGCTACAAACCCCCGCATGAAAGAATTCAGAAGAGTAGTACAATCGGCTCTGCGCTATCGGTTCACGTTCATCTTGTCGGTATTCTGCGCGCTTGGCGTGGCCGTTCTATGGGTAGCGAACATCGGTGCGGTCTTCCCCTTCGTCGAGATCTTCGTGCGCGGAGACTCCATGCAGGAGTGGGTGGACCGGAAGATCGAGAACTCGCGCGATCGAACCGCCGCTTTGCAGGCCGATTTGAAGAAGTTCGAAGCTCAATTGACGAAGACGCTCAAGGCCGATCACGGTCCGATCCTGCGGCAGATCAACAATGCCAAATCCGACATCGCCGCGGAGCAAGCAGCCCTGCCTCGCTACGAACAACTTCAACCCTATATACACGACTATCTGCCCAAGGACGCCTTTGACACGCTGCTGCTGGTTACCGGCCTGTTATTCGTGGGAACGCTTCTGAAGGGATTGTTGCTTATCGCTCACAATGTCCTGGTGGCGCGCTTGGCCCAATTGGCCACGTTCGATTTGCGCAAATTGTTCTATCGCCGCACGCTGCGTCTGGAACTTGCCCGATTTAACGACGAGGGAACGGCCGATCTGATGAGCCGCTTCACCCACGACATGGACAGCGTCGCCACGGGTCTGATTTCGCTGTTCGGCAAGGTCGTGCGCGAACCGCTCAAGGCGATCGGCTGTCTGGTCGGGGCCGCCTTTATTTGCTGGCGACTGCTCGTGCTCTCGCTGATCGTCGCGCCGATTGCGGCATTTCTGATCCACTGGCTGGCCGGCACGCTCAAGCGAGCCAATCGT
>CAYLRE010000563.1:0-1708 GCA_964385715.1 uncultured Planctomycetaceae bacterium | reverse complement strand
GCTTCTACGGCTACAAAGAGCACGCGGCGATAGATGCCGACAGCGAGTTGATTACGGCGGTGGAAGTGACGCCCGGCAATGTGGCCGATAGCGAGGTGTTCGCGCCCTTAGTGGAGCCGGAAGCGCGCGATGTGACCGCCGACAAAGGCTATGATACCAACGCGAATCATGAGAAGCTGAAAGCGTGTGGGCAACGCTCGAGCATTATCATCAAGAAGAATCGCACCGACCCGGGAATCATTGGCCAGGCCAATCCGCAGAGTCAACGCGAGCGCCGCAACATCGAACGGAAATTTGCCGAGCAGAAGAAACATCATGGCTTGGCAACAGCGCGGTATTGGGGTTTGGCGAAGGTGAAAACTCAGGTGTTGCTGACCTGCATTGTGGTGAACTGCAAGAAGATGGCGAGACTTGTGGAGGCGAAGAATTGCACTTGGCAAGTCGCGGTGGCAGGCGGCTGACGCACAGAACTTGTACAGCCGCTTGTCGGGAAAGCCACCAGTCCCGCCCACGGGCGGGATAAAGAAGGAGGAGGGCGTCAAAATGTAGGCAAGGCTGTGATGAAAGCACAGCAAGCAATGGCTACAGACAATTGAAGACAAGGAAAACGCAGTAAACGAGTCGAAAGTAGATGCAGAAATTTGCCGTACACAATTTCTCGTAACCAATCAGACCGTTTCGCAACGGTCTCAATAAACATACCGGGTGCCGCGATGCCCCGCCACTCCCGACGCACTTGCTCGCCACCGTATGCGGCAGCAGACAGAGCGCCGGGCAACTGAAGGGAAACACCATGGCCTCGATTTTCGCCAGCGATTTCACGACCAGCGCACTCTCCGACTGGACGGTCGAACAACACGTGCCGGATGGCTACAGCGATTTCGTCATTCGCGACGAACAACTGGTGCTGCTGGATGCCGGCAACCGGCTTCTGCCCAACATTCCCGCGCTGGAGAACTTCGTGATGCGGGGAGATTTCGAGGCGGACTGGGCCATAAACAACGGCATGTTCTCGTTGCAGGTGTTCTTCGGCTACGATCCCCACAGGCGGCAGGGATGGGCTATCGAGTTCGGCTCCGATGGCACCAGGACGTACGTCAAACTGATTTCGCCCGAGCATGAGCAAGTCAGCGAAACGGAAATGGAAGAGGCGATTGTCCAAGACGGCGTGGTGCATTTTGAGCTGGAGCTGAGAGCCCGTGAGTTGGCTCTGAGCCTGAACGGCCAGGAGCATTTCAGGGCCACGATCGGGCAGGACTGCACGGGATTGCTCGCCCTGACCAGGGGAGCATTCCTCGGCGAGTTGCGCCTGCGTTCCCTGACCATCGACAGCGACGACGCCATCGAGCGGGAGACAATCTGGAGTGACCTGAAGATACCGTTTGCGCCGATCAACGGGATGGACATCCCGATCGTCTGGACGGTGAATGCCACGCGGGTAGGTGCCAGCGTGAAAGTCGATGTCGAGCTTTCCGGCGGCGAGAAGACGCGCCCCGATATCCCCTGGTTCCCCTATCACGGGCACTATGTGGAGGTTCTGGACCGCCCCTATCTGCGGATCGAATCGGCCCATGGGGCCACCGAGTTGAGCATTGCCGACAAGGCCCTGGTCCTGGCGATCCCGCACAAGGAGTACTTCTACCTGATCGCTCACGAGTATCCCCCCTGGCCGTTTGGCAAGACCTTTTTCCTTCGGGAGCTGGAGCAG
>CAYLRE010000562.1:0-1711 GCA_964385715.1 uncultured Planctomycetaceae bacterium | reverse complement strand
CGGCATCGACCACCAACGGCTCACTTTTCGCCACGCGGGACGTGACTTCCGCCTGACCGATGTCGCTGGCCGGGTCATCTCAGAAGCACTCGCGTAGCGCGGGACGCGTGTCGCGAGACCGGTCTCCCGCTGCCGCCTGACTGCCACCGGCCGCTCCGTGCACCGCAGTGTCACCACCGAGATTTCTCGGGGCTGATGAACTGCGGCCCGCTTCCGGCGTGGCTACTCGGCGGGCGGTTGCTCTGCGAAGGTCTCGACTGCCGCCGTGATGCCCCGGCGGTAGTTTTCGCGGCCGATCACGAATGACCGCGGAGAACTCCAGAGCCGCCGACGGGCCTCCAACCGCTCAAGACGGGCGATTCGTTCTGCAGGGTCGGGATGGCTCGCCGCGAAGTCTCCCAGCGAAGCAGTCGCTGCGACCAACAGTTCCTCAAGCGGATTGCGGGCGGCGGCACGATTCGTCTCCCGCTTCACTGGTGCCCCCGCCGCCACCCGCTGCATGAGTTCGACCGCGGCCCGAGGATCGTACCCCGCAGCAGTCGCCAGTCGCTGGCCGGCCGCATCCGCCTCGACCTCCTGGTATTTTCGGTAACCCATTCGCGCGAGTTGGGGAAGCAGATCCACCAGATTTCCAATCGCTTCCAGATCAAGCTTTTGGAGGTGGACGGCCAACTGAAAACGTTCAATACAGTGTCGCAGGTCAATGTGCGCCATCTCATGCCCGAGGATCGCCGCCAGTTCGGCCTCTGTTTCGATCATGTCGAGCATGCCCGTGGTGACGACCACCTGGCCTCCGGGGAGGGCCATCGCGTTGACCGCCGGCCAGGCCACGACATGATAGGTGTAATGGATCTGGCGACGGCGCAGATGCGGTTCAAGCAGCCGACCAACGGCCGTGAGGTAAGCCGTTCGCGGGTGTTCTCCGCCAGCGGCAGAGAACAGCTCCGCCGCCAGCCGGTTGCCAAGCGCGATCTCCTCAGCATCTGAAACACGCGTCAGGCTCAGACCAAACTGATCGATATCGCGAACCAGGTCGCCCCAGACTTCGCCGGCGGCGGTGAGGCTGACCGATTCGTCCGCATCGCCCACAAAGACCAGGCTTCCCGCCACCGCGAGGGCGACCACAACCACCCAAAACCACCGCTGTTCAATCATGGTCGCCGGGTCTCCAGAAGGTCATCGACCTGACTGCGAAATCGGGTGTAGGCCCACGACGCGGCGATCAAAACGGCCCCGAGCAGCACGAAAGAAGCGATCCGGGCAGGCGTGTCAAGGTTGCGAAGGTCGTAGACGAAGAGCTTCGAGACGGAGAGGCCCAGTACCGCCAGACCTGCCAGCCGCGGGATGCGGTCTCGCAGCGCGAAGCCGGCCCCGACAAGCAAGGCCCCCTCCAGGCCCCAGGCTGCTGTGGTCGCCCGCCAGGGAACCTCGTGATACACGAGCAGTGCCCACAGCACCGTCGCCATCGCAGCGTAGACGACTCGACTCTGCCGGAGGACCCAGCCGATGGCTCCTGCGGCCGGGGCTGGAGGATCTGCGGGCCGCGGGCTCAGCAGCATGCCGGCAAACAGGCAGAGAATCACCACGGTGCCGATCACAGCGGGCCCTGAAGCTCCCAGGCTTCCCTCGGGAATGAAGAACTGCGTGCTCCAACTGCGGGCGAAGCAGGCCATGCCGAGCACCAGCGGCTGCAACCGCAGATCGGCAGACA
>CAYLRE010000561.1:0-1717 GCA_964385715.1 uncultured Planctomycetaceae bacterium | reverse complement strand
CCTACTAGTTGCCATTGCCAGCCGCGCTGGTCGCAGCAGGCAGGTTCGTTTCGGCTCGGGTTCGTCCGCTTCCGGCCTCGCTCGCGACTCGCATTCCATGAGCCGCCATGACGGTCGGGCTCGTCATCGCAATCGACCACATCCGCTGGCTGTCGTTCGCCAGTTGGTCGGCCGCGTCAGTGCGGCGCTGGGCACTCGCGCCAAACGCTTGATTCGCAAGGCCGCTGGCGTTGGCCATCGCATTCGACATCGAGGTGAACGCCACCTGGGCATTCACGGTTTCCGCTTGTGTGTTTTCCGCCATCGCTTCATCGTCTCCTGCCGGTTCGCCCGGCGTTAGAACATCGACGCCCGGCATGGTCAGTTCTCCTGGATTGCTCCGGGCCACATGAAAAACGTAAAACCTTCCCCAAGCTTGATAGGCACTGGAGAAGACAATTCCTCACCGCTTCTTCCGTCCACTTTCCGAAACCAGATCGGTGGTAGGTGCGGCGCTATCAAGTCGGCTGCCTCTTGAGGATGCGTCTCCATCCACGCCGCAACCGCGGCTTGTATCTGCTCTGGGGTGGCGTCCTTGCCGTCGGCGCCTCTCGGGCCCTGAATGCTGCCAAGCTCGTCCCATTGTTCAAGGATGGACGTTACGTCTTTCTCGACGTTTTCTAGCCTGGCGTCGATGGCAGCAAAGCGGTCCTCGCACTGCTGCGTGTTACACGCTGGAACCGCAACCGGATCGTCGTCGTTCGGGAAGGGGAGTACGGCAGACGGCCCCGCGTCGACGGTCTTCTGAAGCATCACCCGATCGACGAATGCCTTCAGCTTGGATCGAGGCGGTGAACGTGGTATGTCGCCCCATTCCTCGCACACCATTCCAACGACTCGCCCTTTGGAATTCGTGAGCGGTGACCCGGACTGACCTTGCTGGGGGTTATGTGACGTGCGGTAACCGAACCATGACCCGTCTATGCTGACGCACGTTCCACGGGAGAAACGCAGGCTGCGGGGATTTTCCGTTGGGCCACCAGCCCATTCACTGGGGGAGATGAACGAGATCCATTGCACAAACCCGCCGGGGGCTACATCGGATTCTGCAAAGTGTGCAATCGTTCCCCTACGTGGCCGAAGGTCGACTGACGACAGGATAGCCGCGTCCAGGACAGCATCGCTTTCAAGCAATGTCGCCTCTGCAATAGTACCACCGCAGTATTTCACCGCAAACCGATCACTACCCTTGATAGTGTGGCCCGTCGTCAGCACGTAAGTTGTCTGCCCAATGCAGCCAACAACGAATCCGTTCGCCATCCCCTTGTTGGTATCACCCTCGAACGCGTACACGTTTAGGCAGTTGTTTTCCTTCGCCTCGTTGGCCCGCTGATACTGATTCTCCGACGAGGTCTGCACCTGCTGAACAACCTGCGCCGACTGCTGTACGCTGCGGTTGATGATGCCAATTTGCGTCGAGCCTTGGCCGCACGACCAGCCCCCACCCGGTAGCCGATAGCACTGGCTCTGTCCATCCGCAACCGCACACAGCAGCAACGAGACGAGCAGGGAGAGGAGGATGGAGCGAGTCATTTGCCACCCCACTGCGGGCCAAAGAAACGCACAGCCGCCCAGCGTGTCCAGGCAGTCCAGAGTCCAACTCCGTTGGCTCGCAACGCCCAATAGAACACCCAATGAGCGGTTGTTGAGTTGCACGGCTTGATCACGCAGAGGTAAT
>CAYLRE010000560.1:0-1731 GCA_964385715.1 uncultured Planctomycetaceae bacterium | reverse complement strand
CACGCTGCAGGATCTCTTCGACTTGGACCAATTCATCACGAATTGGACCATAAAGGACTTCTAGCGGATTCGCCTTCGCCGCGTCCGATGCCGCCTTCGTGTGGCGTTCGCCCTTCGCCCGGCCGAGCTCTAGAGATACCGTCGATCCATTCGTCATGTTGTCATTCCTTTTCCGCGTGAAACCACAGTTCACGAAACGTCCGCGGATCACTTCCGCTTAAAATGCCCACTCCGACCGCCGGTCTTTTCCTCGAGCTGAACCTGCTCGATCACCATCTCACGGTCCATCGACTTGCACATATCGTAGATCGTAAGGGCCGCCACGCTGACTGCTGTGAGCGCCTCCATCTCGACCCCGGTCCGAGCGTTCACTGCTGCAGAACACTCGATGCCAATTACATCCTCCTTGCACACGTCGAAATCGATCGTTACAGAGTCGAGCCCCAAAGGATGACAAAGCGGGATCAACTGCGAGGTTTGTTTCGCAGCCATGATTCCCGCGAGTCGGGCCACCTGCAGCACGTCGCCCTTCTTGTGATCCCCGCTCTTGATACGTTCAAGCGTCGCCTTCTGCAGACGAACTCGTCCACTTGCGCGAGCCATCCTGTCGGAAACGGGCTTACTGCCCACATCGACCATGCGGGCGGCTCCCTCTTCATCGAAATGCGTCAATTCGCCCAACGGACACTCCTGGCTTGCAGGCCGCTTACTCAATAAATGCACATTCTTGGATGTGCATCGAAATTCACAATTTACGCGGGCCGTATTCTATGATTTCAGCCCACCATCGGGATAGGAGGCATCTGGCCCTCAATCGGCCTTCGAGGTAACAATTCCGGACACCCACAGGCAACTAACCTCGATGTCCTACGGCTGTCTTGTACCTAACCGTCGGGAAATCCTCGGCGCAACTACGATTTCCAAGGCCCGGGCCAAACCGAGCCACCTGCAGGAGACATCATGTAAGCCAGCGCAGCCCCCAAACACCGTAAAGCACGAGAGTTTGGAAGTTGAGACCGAGAAGCGGTCCCCAAAAGAAAAACTCCGGTGACAAGTCACCGGAGAATATTTAACCGTCACGGGGGTCCGCCCGTGACGGGTTGAGCGGAAGCGGCGAAGCAACCTTTAAACGGGTCGAACGCTCGCCCGGTTAAGGCGAGCGTTCGAGGATCCCGTGATTCGCTTATACCAACTCTTTCTTGGCACCGATCAGCGTTCGCAGACGTTCGGCCAACAGAGCGGCATCGAACGGCTTTTTGAACGTTTCGTTGATCGTCGAGCGATCGAAGCTCATCGTAGCACCGTCATCCGGCAGCAAGGCGATGAGGATCGTCTCGGTGAACTCGGTGTTGCGTCGCAGATTCTGACAAATCTGCAGGGCTTCAACGTGGCCGATCGAGAAGTCGACAATAATACAGTCCGGGTGAAAGCTTTCGGACTGAATGCCGGCTTCAAAACCACTGGCGGCGGTAGCGACCTTAAAGGACTTCTCCGCCGGAAGCTCTCGCTTCAGGTTTTCCATGAGGACCTGATCTTGAGCGACGATCAGCACTTTGGCCATCGCTTCATCTTCCAGGTCGCCCAAGGGCATACCGTGTTCCTTGAGGAACTTGATCAAATATTCGCGCGGAATTCGTCGGTCTTGCGATCCAGGGATTCGGTATCCCTTGAGTCGTCCCGAATCGAACCACTTGCTGACCGTGCGCGGGGCCACTTTGCAGATCTTTGCGA
>CAYLRE010000559.1:0-1732 GCA_964385715.1 uncultured Planctomycetaceae bacterium | reverse complement strand
TGACGCATGTTCCGGGCACGATAGATGTCTCCCCTCGTGATCGTAATCGATCGAATGCAAACCCTTGAGTTTAGCCGTCTGACAGCGGCGACACAAGGAAGGCGGATTAGCGTTAAGTCCTTGGGTTGATGGCGTGAGGAATGCCACCGCATGTCTCACGCCGCCGGCAGAGCAGCGCACAAAAAAGCCGAGCCCCCGCTTCGTGGGGCCCGGCCATTCATGTTTGGATGAGGCTTCTGAGCACGACCGAAATCTGTGCTCCCCTCACCGGCCTAATCGGGTGCCGGTTATTTGGGGCGAGGTCGTTGCCATGCGTCGGCGGCCGGAAGTTCGGCATCTGCGATGTGCCCGTCACGCGAAGCGAGCGAATCGCCATCGAGCCCTTCGTCGCCTTCCCGTTCAGCGAACACGATGCGGAGCAGTTGGTCGAAGCTACCCGGTAGCAAGCGATAGAAGTTGTGCTTACCTTCACGGCGGGGTTCGACCACTCCGGCCGTTCGCAGCATTGCCAAATGGTGACTCACCGCCGGTTGGCTCTGCGATAGTAGGTCGCAGAGAGCACGTACGTGCAGTTCGTCGGTATTGGCGAGGTAGAAAAGAATGCGAAGCCGCGTTTCATCGGAAAGCAGCTTGAATCGTTTGACGAGCGAACGAATTTGTTCGTCCTGAATAACTGGCGCGAAAGAATCCTGCGCCGCCGCGGCCGATTGAGGGTTACGCGGTGCGTCCTGCCGGCCGGTCTCACCTTGTGCGGTTAATGTCACGATCGAGGTCCTTCTTCATTCCGTTGGTTGCGTTCTCGAATTCTAACGGGATCGTACGCGGTTGCCAAGCATTCGCTACGCAAGCTTTCAATGCTCGCGATCCTGACGTCGCTTGCAGCCGGAGACATTCTAACCGGCTGACCGGCGAATGGAAAAGGATTCAAACAGAGAACTGGAAAAAAATGTTTTTTGTCGCCTCAGCGGCGTCGCTCTCTGCTAGCGAGCCTCCACCGGTCCAGGCCACCTGTCGCTGAAGAATCCAAAGGTCCAGCCGCTGTTCTCATTTATACGCGAGGATATGCTGTTGTCGAGCGGCGTGCCGTGAGGGCACACCGGGTGGGGCTTGTTCGGCCCCGCCCGCTGCCATCGGAGACTCTCGGCGCCGGCAGAAAAATTCCACTCCAGGGGCGTTGATCTGCTCGTAATCGGGGCATACCATACTTTGTTCGGATTCACTGCCAGCTGTAGGTGATAGCGAGGAATTGCGACCGATGCATGCCTTCGGGCGCAAATTGTTCTCATTGCTCGTGGTGGTGCTGACGTTGTTTGCCGCGTATGTCGCGGTTTCTTTTGACGAGCAACCAGCGGCCGATTTTACGTTCATCAACGGAACGGAAATCGAGTCGATCGATCCGGCTGTCGTCACGGGTCAGCCTGAGGGGCGAATTATCCGCTCCATCTTTGAAGGGCTCACCAACTGGGATCCCAAAGATCTTAGTCCCACGCCTGGTGTCGCTAAAGAGTGGAAGGTGTCTGAAGATGGGCGGACGATAACTTTCTTTTTGCGTGACGACGCTCGCTGGTCCGACGGATCACCCGTCACGGCAGATGATTTTCTCTACGCCTATCGGCGCTTCCTCGATCCCATCACGGGGGCACGCTACGCTTATCAAATGCACTACGTCGTTGGTGCTAAGAAATACAATCTCGGCGATTCGAAGATCGGTGATCCGGTTGAAATCGAGTTG
>CAYLRE010000558.1:0-1747 GCA_964385715.1 uncultured Planctomycetaceae bacterium | reverse complement strand
TATTGACGGCTGGCGCGGTCTTGTTATGGTTAGGAAGGTGACCGAAGGTGCGTAATATGCGCAACGCGGGAAGCGACCATTAATCGAGCGTCGAGTCATTCGATTCGCTTTCGCTACAGACTTTGGCCATCGGTGTTGCAAAAAGACAACTCCAGGGATTCGCGGAGATTACCGCAACCGCTCGCAAGTTCTTTTCTAATAACTACTTACAGTCTCACACGCAAGCTTTTCGCGGTTTGGCATCACAAGTGCAATTGTTTCCTGCCGCCGAGCAATCGTCCGCCGGAACAGCCAGCCGCCCCTAAGTGAGGATTTTGCCTTGTCGAAAACCGCCACAAAGACCGCCCGAAAGCAAGCTTCCTCCCGCAAGTCGACCGCCGCGAGCAATCGCCGCCAGAAGAAGTCGACCGCCAATGCCGCCACCGCCGTGGCGGACAAGCATGAGGAAGAAGAAGTTGCTTCGGCCGGCGAGTTCGAGGAAAAATCCACCGGTGGCGACAGCCACATCGACGATCCGGTACGGATGTACCTGATGCAGATGGGCGAGATTCCGCTGCTCTCGCGTCCGGAAGAGATCTCGGCGGCCAAGCTGATCGACCGCAACCGCAAGCGATTCCGCCACGGCATGCTGGCCAACGACTACATGCTCAAGGGTGCCGTCGATCTTCTGATCAACATCCGCGACGGCAAGCTGCGTCTGGACCGCACGGTCGAGGTCTCGGTCATCAACCTTCGCGAAAAACGACGCATCATGAAGGTGCTGGTTCCCAATCTGGCCACACTGGAAAATCTGCTGAAGCGAAACCGCCAAGACTTCGCCGTCGCCATCGACAAGCGACGAACGAAGAAAGAGCGACACGACGCCTGGCAGGCGATGATCAAGCGCCGAGGCCGCGCTGTCCGCTTGGTCGAGGAACTTGGCCTGAGAACCGAACGCCTGCAACCGCTGCTGGAAAACCTCTACAAAATTTCCCAGCGGATGGACGAGATCACCGAACAGCTTAAGAATCCTCCCCTAGGGATCGACACCCGCGAGTGGCGAAAAGAACTACGACAAGAGCTTTGCTACCTGATGCGGGTGAGCCTGGAAAGCCCCGTCACTCTGCACAAGCGGATGGCCAAAACCACCGCCGCGAAGAAGGATTACGACGCCGCCAAGCGGACCCTCTCGGCCGGCAACCTGCGACTGGTCGTCTCCATCGCCAAGCGATATCGCAACCGGGGCATGAGTTTCCTCGATCTGATCCAGGAAGGCAACACGGGCCTGATGCGGGCGGTCGATAAGTTCGAGCACTCGCGCGGCTACAAGTTCTCGACTTACGCCACCTGGTGGATTCGCCAAGCCATCACCCGGGCGATCGCCGACCAAAGCCGCACGATCCGCGTGCCGGTTCACATGATCGAGACGATGAACAAGGTCCGCCGCATAACCCGCGAGTTGGTGCAACTGCACGGCGTCGAGCCGACGATCGAAGAGATTGCCGATGCGGCCGGTCTTTCG
Source organism: uncultured Planctomycetaceae bacterium (assembly GCA_964385715.1). Lineage (GTDB taxonomy): Bacteria > Planctomycetota > Planctomycetia > Pirellulales > UBA7805 > MB-PLM-2. The sequence goes on along the minus strand of CAYLRE010000558.1, from coordinate 246 downwards.
GTGGAAGAAGCGAAGTGTGTTACGCGAATGGCCCATCAGCCGCTGTCGCTGGACCAGCCGGTCGGCGAACACGACGACACGTACTTCGGCGAGTTCCTTGAAGACTATCGCGAGGACGATCCTCTGTTCGAGATGAACCAGGACATGCTCAAGTCGAAGATCGCCGAGGTACTCGGTTCCTTGGACTATCGCGAGCGAGAGATACTTCGACTTCGCTACGGTTTGGCCGACGGCTATTCTTACACT
>CAYLRE010000557.1:0-1755 GCA_964385715.1 uncultured Planctomycetaceae bacterium | reverse complement strand
CTGAACCAGGTGTTTGGTTCAAGTCCGACCACCTGGCGTGCCTGGGAACTCGCCGTGGTCGCGGGCCTTGTACTCTATGCGCTCGCCGAAGCCGATAAATGGCGAGCCGCGAGGAGGTTGTCGCTTGGCCAAGAAGGGAGTGATGCACAAAGGCTGCGCCAAATCATTTCCAAGTAGCTGTTAGGCCATCGAACTATGTAAGCGGTTGTCCAAAAACAACTTCGTGATTTACGGGCCACGGGGTCTGATGGTGTAATTCCATGAGGAACAGGTGGCATGGTGACGGATATTGAGTTGGGCAAACTCATGGTTGCTGACTTTGACTTTCAGCGGGTAGGATTTCTCTGTGAGGGAGGCGGTGACCTTCAAGCCGGTACCCGTGCGCGTGCCGCGAATCAGCCCCAACAGTTTGTCCAAACTGTCCAGCGGTTCTCCTGCCCAGTTCTGACTGATGGGACCAAACAAGCGGTGTTCCACGGAATTCCATTTCGATGCGCCGGTTGGGTAATGGGCAACCGTGACGGTCAGACCGTCCTCGTCAGCCCACTGTTGCAGGGCGCGTTTCCACAAACGCGGGCGGTAACCGTTGCTGCCTCCGGCGTCCGCCTCGATCAGCAGGCGTTGGGCCTGCGGATACAGCCGGCGTCCCGTATGCCGCCACCAAGAGCGGATGGCATCGACGGCAAATTGAGGCGTGTCGGCGCTCGTGCCCACATGCACATGGCCGCGATTGTGGGCAATGTCATAAATCCCATAAGGAGCGGCACGACACACTGCATCCTGCTTGAAATCGTGGGCGTTGACCTCGCGCGGCGTCCTGCGCCATGTGCGACCGGAGTTTTTGAACTCGCCGATCAACTCCTTTTTCTTGGTGTCTACGCTGAGCACGGGGTCGCCGGCGCGCTGATGGTTTTTCCGCTGCCGCCGAAGATAACAGAACTGTTTGTCCCGATCAGGGTGAGGAGGTCCGGTGAACCGTTTCACGTTCACGCGGAGCGAGAAACCAGACTTGTGCAGCAACCGCCCGACCGTGCCTGGAGCATGGTCGAGGCGACGCCCCAACTCTCGCAAGCTCAGCCGCACGAAACGCCGCCCCGTGGCCGGGTCGCCGCCGATCTCCGGCTCCACCGTCTCTTTCAGTTGTTGCTCGATCTCGGGCGTTTTTTTTCGACCGGCGGACGACCGCCGCCAGGCAGCCGAGTCCGGTCTGTCGGACGTTCCACCAAACCGGAAGCCAATTCCTCTTGGCCGCGACGAATCGTGTCGGGGTGTAACCCCGTAACGAGGCTCATCAAAGCTATTCCGCCGTGTCCCAAACGATTGGCTTCCCAGGCCACAAGCCACCGCCGCTGTTGCTCGTCGGATCGACTGAGCAACAAATTCAGTTGGGCGTGCCGCTGTTTGTCGGGATGCTCGTCGGCTCGGAGACAATTGGGACATCGGCATTGGTACACTGCATCCTGCATAAATCACTCTCCCATCCGTGAAGTGGGAGGCAACTTATACACGATTACCTGAAATTATGGAAGTTGTTTTTGGACGACAGCTTAGGCAGAAAGGAAAGTCATTGAACGATCTACGGCAAACTCGTCGCGATTTTTTTCGAAGTACACTGGGGGGCGCGACCGTCACGGCTCTTGCTCCATACTGGTTTAGCGTGCAGCGAGTCCGTGCGAAGGAAACGACTCCAAAAAACGATCGACTCCACGTGGGAGCTATCGGAGTAGGCGAACGAGGCACTGCAATTGCTGATTA
>CAYLRE010000556.1:0-1755 GCA_964385715.1 uncultured Planctomycetaceae bacterium | reverse complement strand
CGCTCGACGAGGTTCGAGAGAATCTTCGCGAGGCCGTCCAACTGGTGCTCGAAGCAAATCGGGAATTGGCAGAGCAAGCTCTGATCGGCCAGAAAGTCGAAAGAGAGCCTTTTGAACTGGCTTCGTGATGAAAAGGGTCGATTTGATTCGTCACATCGAGGCCAGCGGTTGTGCCTTTCTGCGCGAGGGCGGCAGGCACACGGTCTACGTCAATCCGACTGCTCGGAAAGTCTCCACGGTTCCGCGACACCGTGAGATCAACGAGTTCATGGCGAAGAAGATCTGCCGAGAACTCGAGATCGACGAGCCCGGCAAAGCGAAGAAGCCCGAGCAGCGAGAACAAAGCGATGCAGCGGACTCGCGATAAAATCGGTCCTGAGGGAAAGTCCAAGGTCGCGAGCCGCTGATTGCCCGCGTTCCCCGACTGACTGATTGTCGATCCTATGCCACTCGAACCGCCCACCGAAACCAATCGGCTAAGAGAGCCAAACTCACACGTATCGATTGGCCGCATCACTTTGTCGTTGTCGGCTTCGGTCGTGTCGTCGATTCCGTGTTTTGGGTACCATGTTCACGCGAGCCGGACGGAACAGATGGTGGCGATTTGGCTTGCCCTTGCTTGGATCGCTGGCGTGACCCTTGCGGTGATACTGATCGTCGCGTTGCTGGCATACCCCAGCACGCACCGGGGAGCGAGCATTATTAACACGCTTCTGTTGATCTATACTTTAATTGCATCGCTGGTCGGATTCGGTGGCGTACGCAATGCAGTCATGGAATTGCTTGCTGGATGAGAACTACGATTCGCGGCGAGCCATCCCGTGCACCGGAGCCAGGCTTGCGCGGTTTCACAATTAGACAATCAGCTTTTCCGGCCCGGTGACGGGTGCCGTTAGCCCATCAGAACGCTCCGTTGGCGGCAGGCCTCTGAGTCGGCATGCTGACATCCATGAGACCGTTGAAGAAATCCAAAGCGGCGATCCAGCAGTTGTTTCCTGATGAGATGGCGGTGTTTCGGGCTTGGTACGCGGAGTTTGATGCCGCTGCCTGGGAATGCCAGATAGCCGAAGACGAGGCGGCGGGGCGACTTGATTGGCTGATCAACGAAGCCCTGAATGACCTTGATGCGGGTCGCTGCACTGATCGATGAAGCATCGCTCAAGCCCGCGGTTCTGGTGCCATCACCGGGCCTTGCCGAGCGAGATTCAGCAACTGGCCGATCGCGGCAATTAGGTGCTCCTTCGAGCATCTTCTGCGATACTGTGCCCGGCCGCCCTTCGCGCTGGAGCGGCTGTCCGTGATCCGCGGCGAAGACGGCCGCATCAATCGCTTCCGCTACGTGCTGCCACGGCACAAAGCCGCCAACTGGGTCGGCCCGGGGCGCGGGCGCAAGTCCGCGCGGCCGGCCGCCAACGGCGACGTCGAACTCTCACCGTTTGAGTTCCTCGACCGGCTCGCGGATCTGGTCCCGCCGCCGCGGAAGCACCGGCATCGCTACCACGGCGTGTTCGCCCCGAATCACAAGCTCAGGCCCACCGTCACGGCACTCGCCATCGGGAATGTCGGCAAGCGGCGAGATGCCGCGACCGATGAGCATGCGGTCGGCGGACATGCGGCGCGCGGAGATACCACCGGCCACGGCTGCGACTCGTGCGACAAACTGCCCTCCCACGACACCCCCCGGATCGCTTGCTGACCGAGACGTGCCGGGGTACTTCCAGAGCCTGGAGCATCTGCTGCGTTACTGTGCCAGGC
>CAYLRE010000555.1:0-1757 GCA_964385715.1 uncultured Planctomycetaceae bacterium | reverse complement strand
TTCCGAAATCCGATGACGAATCCGAATTGCCGCGCCAAATCCGAGTTTTCGCTCTGTAGCGTGTTTTCATTGTCTAGCCGAACTTGTTTATAGGTAGTCTCTGCCTATCACCAGTAGACCGCAAGTTTGCAGCCTAACGCGCAGGCAACCGATTGTCGTAAGTCTAATTGTAGCCTTCGGTGGCTCTATCGTCATGCCCTTTTCCGCGTGATAGGCAGTTTCTGTCTAACGCTCAGCGGGCAACTTGGGCGGGCCGTCTACGCCACCGCGAAAACCACGGCCACCAGAGTCCCAATAAACCCTCGTTTCTCGCCAGGAACGCCGCGACGCCCTTATTCTGCCCGGGGTGTTCGATATTGGCATGTCGTGATTCAGAATGCCGTCGAGGCGTAACGCAAGTGGTTCTCGGCGCAGCTTCTTTCGTCATTGAACCCCGTCCTTCTCCGGGAAGGCTCTGAGAAGTCCGCCCTGTTCCGCTTGCTCCGTCTCGGCGTCGGATTCCTCCTTGGACTCCGATACTCTTGCCTGGATCTTGGCCAAGGCGTCGTCATAGCACCGCAGCAGCTTCTTCGCGGATGATGAAACGGCCACGTTGTCGCTCTGGAGTCCATCCTGAAGCATTACCAGTGGCGGGAAGCCGGGAACAGATTCACCCGCTAGGAAAGACTCCGCGTTTCTAACGTCCTGATACGTAACGAGAAACTCGGCGTGTTCCTGGATTCGGTCCATTGTGCATTCGACGTCCAAGTCATTCTCCTGATCGTCGTCGCTTAGGCAGATAAATGGCGACAGTTTCTCCACATCCCCGGCGCCAATTGGAATCTTGTTAGTCAAATCATACGCCAGATAGCAATGATTGTTGTAACGGACGCCAACCAAGAAGTTGTTCTTGCACAAATACAGTTGTCCGTATTCGTCTGTCGAATCGGCCGGGCGAATGAGCGAGGCCCAACTGCGAGGGGAATCACCGTTGGTGACCACCAGGACGCGATACGAGGTCGTGAAAATGCCGGCATCACCCACTTCGGCAATCGCCATTATTTGCCCTTGCAGAAAGCTGCTATCGCAGAAGACGTACTGGCTGCCGTCTTCAGTCGTAACGCGGCCATGAACCGTCCATGGTGCAAGATTGTTGCCGATGTGAACGAGAAGACAGAAGGGGCACAAGATGAACACTATCAAGAGGCCGATTACCGGCAGTCTGACGATTCGACGCGCGAATGAAATCAGCGAAATTGCCAAAAGGCCAATCGCAACCGCCAGCACAGCCCAACCGAGAGTCTGGGTCACCGCCGGGTTGAATCTCTCGATTGCCACAAGGTCATGGTCCGCGTCGTATACACTGTGCGAGGAAACAAAAGCGGCAAAAAATATGAACAACGCGATCGCCGATCCATAAATTGAGACCGTAAGTCCCCAACCACCACCGCGTTCGGACTTGTGCGAGTTTTCCATTGCAGGACCTCCTGAATGCGGTTCTACTTCGAGTCAACCTGGACTATAACGGTCGCCACCGGCGGTAGCAATCGCCCTGCCCACAGAATCCCGTTACGCATGTCGCAAGAAACGATTATGCGGATTGCGCAATCGGGAAAACCTGTATTGTCTGGCCAACGGGCTGTATCTCATTTGACACCCCCCGGCAGTGGCTTAGAGTTGCATGTAAGCCACGGAGGTCGTTCTCTTTATACAACACCGGCTTACCAAAGATAACGCGCCGGCATCAGGAAGAAGCACCGAGGATTCAGCAACCAGGC
>CAYLRE010000554.1:0-1779 GCA_964385715.1 uncultured Planctomycetaceae bacterium | reverse complement strand
CACGGACTTTCAATTTGGGAAACAGGTTCTCGGGGGAGCCCGTCAACAGGTCAATCGCCGGACCACCAGAGACATATCCGAACATCAAGAACGCTTTGCGTAACAGTTCCCGAGCGTCGACATTCTCTTCGCCAAGTCGGACGACATGGTTGAGAATGAAGTCGCGGTTTTCCAAGCGCGATCGCGCGTCGAAATAGGCATCCTCAAAGAAACTGACCGCTGCGGTCGTTACACCGATCCGGCCGGCAATGTCCTCCGGCGGTTCATTGGCCAGGGCCAACGCCTGCGCAACAAGGCCACCTCCATCACCGGTACTGTTGAAAAGCTCGACAGCAGCAAATACCTCTCCGTCTCCCCGTTTCAATCGACGTCGGTCGAACTGATTCCTGCACGCGCGGGACTTGCGATAGAAGTGAGCCAAACGGGCTGTCGCTTCATCGTGCATGCGAGGTGACGGTGTTCGATTTTCAACGGCAAGAGCTCTGGCTTCCAAATGACGCCAATCGCATGAACGAAAAGGCCCAGCCAGTGCCTCGGCATCGACTCGTTTGAACGCATGTAAGATCATGGTATCGACCCCACTATACTGCCACTTCATCACGAAATACAACTGTTGTCTTCCCAGGCATCATCCGTCGGACCGCCCGTTGTCTCCGGGTTGATCGGTCTCGGAACTCCGCGTGCCCCGCAAGTATTTTTCCTTGTCAATGGGCAACCCGTTGGCTAGGCGCATCTGGTCGTCTGCGCGGAGTTCGACTTTCGGCGGCAAACCAGCGGCGTCGCCAGGCGGATCCGTTTTCTTGGCCATCGACCACGGGATTTGTTTGAGGCACGCATCCACGTTCCCCAAGAAGGATTTGTATGCTGTCGAAGAATCTCCGCTTTCGGCGCGTGCCGTCTGCTGATTCACGAACGCTTGTGTCAACACTTGGGCCAACCGATCGCTATTCACGTCGAGCCTCTGCACGGTGGCAAGGGTCTTTTCCAACAAAAGTGCCTCAATCAAGTGATTCATTTCGTCGACCGGGTCGTTCTCCGCCTCGCCTACCGTGCGTTCGGACGTGCGTAACATGTGATTCAATGCCGCCGGACCCGCTGTGTACGCGAGCCATTTCAACAGGCCGCCTCGACCTGGCTTCTCTGGACCGCCGGCTTCGTTCCCCAATACCTGGACGTGGATGAAGTCGGTTCTATTCAACCGATCCCTGACGTCAAAAAAGAGTGCCGCATACAGCTCGACTGCGGCTTTTGAAATACCCACCTTCTCTGAAATGCTCTCGATGTCCTCATCGGCCAGAAGTCGCGCTTCGAGGATATTTCGCATACCGCCGCCGCAATCAGCGAAGAGGTCGAAGGCGGTCCAATGGTCCGGTTGGGAATTCTTGAGTTTCCAGGTGTCGCGGCCTTTATCGCAGTTCCGCAATGCTTCTAGAAACTTGTGAAGATTGACGGTTTCGACGTCTTCCTGTGCCTCGAGCGGACACTCGCCAGCCGCGAGATAGATACGGGTTCGCTGATACCGCCAGTCCGGCGGACGGAATGGACTCGATTTGCTGAGTCGGTTAGACATCATAACGCCTCCTGTCAGGTTCGTGTGAGCCTCCCGCCAACAATGTCGAGATGCTCTCTGCTTCCGCGTGCTGAACGGGACCAACGACTTTCTGCCACTCGCTTGGGTGGAATTTTCACCGCCACTTGCCACCCGCTTGGTCCACTACCGCGTGAGGTTTTCCATGAACCCCAAATGCCCAACTCAGCACGGATCTTCCAATAGGGTAC
>CAYLRE010000553.1:0-1783 GCA_964385715.1 uncultured Planctomycetaceae bacterium | reverse complement strand
GGTTGAAAAACAACGGCAATCCTGACATCTACGGTTGGTCTCCCGAGGACAAGCAGTGGACTTTTTTGAGGGCCGGTGGCGTCCCCGAGACCTACACAAAAATCGCACTCGGATGGTCGCTGTTTGATCCACTCGATCAAGAGACTTTCGTTGCAACTGTTGAGGACCTGAATGCCCACAAAGATTCGGTCTCCGAAGTGGCGAAATCATTTGGGGCGGCTGCACTGCATTGGAATAGATCGCCCGATGAGGCCGTGAAAGTTGCAACTTCGATCAATCGGGCGGTTGAATCCTGCGATCGGAACGTCGTGGTCGTATTGGCGGCGCCCGACGGAAAGACGTTCGCTGGCCGTGAAATCTGGGATGTGATGCTCTGCATAGGCCTTCGTTGGGGCGACATGGATCTATTTCATTGGGAGAACGCCAACGGGTTAGTTGGAGACGACTTCTATTTCAGTGTTTGGACCTCAACTGCACCAGGCTATTTCTTGCCCGAGGAAATTGCGGCAGGCAGGGTACAGGTTCAGAATCTAGTTTTTGGCTACTCGATCCCACGTTCTGCTGATCCCAAAAGCGTGTTCAAGTCAATGATGAAAGCTGTGAAGTATGCCCAGCAGCGACTTGGAGGTGAAATCCTTGACCGACAAGGACAACCACTTAACGAGTCAGCCTTTGCAGAAGAGATCGAAGGGACCGTGCAGGAATTGACGGACGCCGGATTTACGCCTGGCGAGGGAATGACGCTGCGAGTGTTCTGATTGCCAGAGGAACTAGAGCTTCGTGTCGAGAATCAACGCGCCGGAAATGTCGTCTCACAAAGATGGCGGTGGATGGTGCCCCGCCCCCCAACTAACCCCGCGTAAAGACCGGTTCGTTGTCGCTCGACAGCTCTTTGTTAAACCGGTAATCGTCTTCCTTAAAGTCCTGCAGCTCCTTCGGGTCCGAGAGGCGATTTAGCAGCACAAAGCGGCTCATCTGCCCGCGGGCCTTTTTGGCGAAGAAGCTGAGCACCTTGTACTTGCCGTTCTTCATCTCCTTAAACGCAGGCGTGATCACGCGGGCGTCGAGCTGTTTCGGCTGCACCGACTTGAAGTATTCATTCGAGGCCAGGTTGATCAGCACGTCGTCGCCCTGGTCGCTGAGGGCCGCCGTCACGCTTTCGCGAATACGTTCGCCCCAGAAGTCGTACAGGTTCTTGAATCGCCCGGCGGCCGGGCCGGTCGCCTGGCTGAGCTTGCATCCCATCTCCAGTCGGTAGGACTGAAAGAGATCGAGCGGCCGAAGCAGGCCGTACAGGCCGGAGAGAATGCGGAGATGTTGCTGCGAGTATTTCAAATCGCGTTGTTTGAATTCTTCGGCGGCCAGGCCTTCGTAAACATCGCCCAAGAACGTGAGCAGGGCAGGGCGGGAATTCTTGGCGGTAAAAGGCGTCTGCCACGCTTGGTTGTAACCGTCGACCTCGGCCGCCAGTTTGTCGCTGATGCCCATCAGCTTGCTGAGCTTGGCCGGTGAGAGTCGTTGCAGGTGGCCCATCAACCGCGCGGCATCGTCGAGGTGTTCTGGCTGGCTGCATTTTCCGTCGAGCAGCGGCGGCTCGTTCTTGGGAACCGACTCGCTGTCTCGTAACGTCTTGGAAGGGGACAGAACAATAAGCATGGGTGGCACTTGAATAGCAAGAAATCAGAATGCGACGACAGAACGGGGGCGTCGCTGTAACGCGGGCACCATTGTGACACGCAGAGGTCCAAGCGGGGAGAGAGGGCGCCGGTGGGGGGAAAGAAGG
>CAYLRE010000552.1:0-1807 GCA_964385715.1 uncultured Planctomycetaceae bacterium | reverse complement strand
CGCAAGCGTGGGGCAATTATCTCCCGTAGTGATGTGCTGGGCACTGGCCGGAAGGGAGCGTTCAGTGTCAAGAATACCTCTCGATGCGATGATTGTGGTCGCCCCTCCTGCAGGTAACGCAGGATGGCATCGCCGACGGATCGCGTAAGCGGATAGGTTCGGACGCTTCCCGTCTTGGAAGATACGACGCGGAACACTTCATGCTCCCAGTCAAAATCCCCCAGCCGCAGACGGCAGACCTCCCCGCTTCGGAGGCCGTAGATGGCCAACAGCATGATTATTGGCCGTGCCCGGATATTGTGCGGCATGTCGCCTTCCGTCGTGGCGAGCAACCGGCGAACATCATGCCACGATGGTCCCAACGGCAATGTTGACTGTGAAAACACCCGTGGATTCTGAATAGACTCCGCCAATCCTTTACGGCACCAGCCCTGCACTTCCGCAAAACGAAAGAAAGCCCGCAGGGCGGTGGCACACGCCTGAATCGTCTTCCGCGAGTAGCCCCCAGGTTCGAGCAACTTCTGAAGGGCCACGTCGATCCGACGAGGGGTAATGCGGTGCAGGGAATCTCCTTTGAGATGTAGCCGATCGAGAAGCCGCTTGGTGTACCAACAACGGCTGTAAATGGTCGCGGGCGACAGTTCCGCTTCATGCTCCATGTAGTCGGCGAACGCCTTGATCTTCTTCGCGCAGGGAATGCGGGGAGTAGGCCGCGGCTGCAAATGCCCCATGAACGTGAGCCATCGGACGGCTTGCCAACAACGGCGGCGATGGCTCGCCAACTTACGTTTTACCTCGTCGTAAGTCATGGTCTTTCGAGGCTGCTTGGCCAACCCAAGCGTCTTCACGATCATGAGAAGAGCACTCGCGGTCTCCCGCAGAGTGTTTCGGGCATAGCCCTGGTTCGCGAGATGCGTCAGGTAGGCGAGGCGCTCTTCCAACATGGGGCTCTCGCGGTGACGCACCACTGCACTGCGATACCTAAAGAGTTGATCGAACATACTGGGACCTCCGGGAGAACAGGGAAATGGACCATTCTTCCCGGAGCCTACGCCGAAATTATGTGGCGCAAAAGATGGGCGCAATGCTGAAATATCGCCAGAGAAACGAGCTGCGCCACATAACCGGATACGCCACAGAATGAACGATGTGGCTCATAGCGTCTCCATGAATCTAACCTGGAATGGCCTGTTGGTTTAGCCCAGGGGCTGTGCATGGCCGTGGCTGCCGTCCGGGCACTGGTCGGCAGCAGGCTCGCAGCCAAGGGCGGGCACCGAAGAACTGGTAGGAGGCAGCAGCCGCGGCTGGTCGGAAATCAACTCCTCAACCAGAAGCTCCGTCACAGCATCGTCGGATTGGCGGCTGCGGCCGACGGCCCAAAGCACGTAAACGACGACGATCAGCGGCAGCAAGCAGGCCAGCACCAGGCCGACGTTCGCGATGGCCGCAGCAACGAGCGGGTCGCGATACCGCTGTTCGGCGATCTGGCGGCGTTCCGCCTCAAGCTGGTCACGCTGATGGCCGATTTCCGCCTGATCAGCCCGCAGGTCATGCTGCAACACGACCAGTTCCTCACGGGCCCTGGCATCGGACTCGACCAGTTGTCGGGAGCCTTCGACGAGCTGCTTGTGCGATTCCGCCATCCGGCGATTCTGTTCCGCCTGGCGGGCGGCGTGCTCTTGGGCCATCTCGACCAGGCGGTCGTCGTTACTTTCGCGGCAGCCGGTCGCCGCGACCAGCAGCAGGACGATCAGCGTCACGGGAGCGACGATCCTCATGGGACCTCCAAAGGGCAAGAAGGCGACGC
>CAYLRE010000551.1:0-1820 GCA_964385715.1 uncultured Planctomycetaceae bacterium | reverse complement strand
TGCCGGAACGGATCTTCTCGACCTTCACCTCTAGCTCTCGCAAAAACGCAAGTGCAGCTCGACGACTCTTGCATCCGGTGGAGACCTCGTGAATCGCCCCATTCGCATCGCGATATTTCGCCGTGTATATCGGCGACTGGATGCGAATCCGCTCCGAACCGTCGCGTCCCTGGATTACTTCGGCTGTATGACTATTGCCTTTGGAGTCACACCAGCAAGCATAGCGTGCTCCGTTCTCCTTGAAGACTTCCGCGTTTTTCGGAAGAGCTTTCGTGCTGGTCTTCTTTCGTATGCTTCCCATGAGAACCCCTTTCTCGCGGATGCTGACTTGGGAGAAATGTCGAATGATTCTCTGATTATATCGGTCTGAAATCGCGTACCTACGAGGCCGGTGTCGACTAACCAGATTTCCTCGATCTTTTTCGCGATTTGCCTTTCGGACAACCGTCATCTACCCAGTTTTCTAGTTCTTGCTTGCGCCAGCGGACGGAAGCGCCGAGCTTGACGGGCTGGGGCATATCGCCTGCGTCGGAGAGGCGGTAGATCGTGCGTTCGGAGATGCCGAGCATTTCGGATACTTCCCTGACGTTGAGCAGTGTGGCGGCAGTCATACTTGCGGATTCCTTTCGTCTTGCTGGTTTCGCCAGGCTTCGATGCGTACCCAGCTTTCCTCGACAGTGATGCCGTGGAGGGCTGAATCGAGCCGGACGATGATGTTGAAAATGTGGTTGTTTCGTTCGGCGGCGGGCGTTGCCAGGTAGTCTTCGAACGCCCAGTGCCAGATTGCTTCGAGCAGGTCGTCCAGTGCGTCGGCTGGAACGGTGACACATGATTCCTGCTTGTTTGCTGGAGGCTTGGAGCGATTCATTAGACGCTCGCCTCCTTTCGGCAGGCTTCCAGATACTCGGCAACGTCCTCCGGTCGGATGCGGATCGCCCCGCGCCCATTGCCGATGCGATGGCAGCCGAGGCGTCCGGTATCGACGAGTTGATAGATGAGCGATTGGCTGACGCGAAGGCGTCTGGCGACTTCTTTGACGGTTAAGAGTTCCATGATGTGTGGTCCTATTGGTTGATCATTGGATTGGTGGTTTGCTTTGTCCTCCCTCCGATCGCCGTCGCGTCGGCCTTCACCCTGGCTCAGGTCGGCGTGGCGGTGAGAGGAGGGAGGGCAGCCCCTTCCCTCTGAGAGCCGGAGCGGAGGTCAGTGCTACTGGACTTGATTACCATAGACGGTCCATTGGTCGTTTGGCGGTGTCTGTCGTCCGTACATTTCGAGGTATGGACCGGGGCTGACGCGCTCGACCAGTTCACGGACCGCGTCCGGCTTGCGGCTGTGTTCGGCACGGTCGTGCTCGATCCAACTGCGAACTCCCTTGTCGGCGAACGACAGCTTCCCTCGCACGCCGAAGAGCATGAACTCGTGCGAGACTCGCCAGTAATTGCCGATCCCGATGCGAGGCTTCACCCAGATGAAGCACGATTTGTAGGTGAATCCCCACGATTCGAGGACATCGAAGGCGTCGAGCAGAAACGCGTTCGTCGTCCATAGATGCAAGTGGGCTTGGTCGTGGCACAGATCTTCGACCGGCTCTTCGCAGATGGCATCGACGCTCATCGTTGGATAGGGATTGCTGCTTGCAGCCCGCGTTGCCTGGCTACTATAGGGCCAAGGCGGGTCGGCGTAGATTGTTGAGAACTTGCCTCCGCTACGGATGAGGTCGTCGAGATTGGTGACGACGGCTTGCCTGGATGTTGGGGCTGGAATCGGTGCAACGGGGGTGACTTGCCGCTGTTTGACGAGGCGCAGGACGCCCGCCG
>CAYLRE010000550.1:0-1852 GCA_964385715.1 uncultured Planctomycetaceae bacterium | reverse complement strand
GCGTGTCCGGGGTTCGAGTCCCTGCGCTGCTATTTGACGTAAGTCCTTGCCGAATCGATAGTTACGATACCCGTCAGCGTTGACGGAGCGGCCCTTTTTTTCTGGCAAAATCCGGTAGTCTACCGTTTTTCGGTGGCTGCCCATTGCGGAAAGGGTTCGCACTATGTCCGATCGACGTATTCCGAAGTATCGCAGGCACAAGGCCACTGGTCAGGCAGTGGTCTCTCTTCACGGTAGGGATATCTACCTTGGTCGCTACAACACAGCGGCATCCAGACTCGCCTATGACCGGCTCATCATTGAGTATCTCAGCGGAGGTCATGTCAACGCAGACGATGGCTTGACCGTCACGGAACTGATCGCCCAATTCTGGAAGCATGTCAAGGCTTACTACCAGAAGAATGGCCAGCCAACAACCGAAGTCCGGGAGTTCAAGCGAATACTTGGCATCGTGCGAAAGTTCTATGGTGATCTGCCTGCACGAGAATTCACCCCCTTGAAGCTCAAAGCCGTCCGACAAGAATTGATGGGCAAGGGGTTGTGTCGGAAGTCAATCAACAAGCATATCAGCCGCATACGCAATATGTTCCGGTGGGCGACTGAGCAAGAGTTGGTTCCGCCCGATGTTCTTCATGGGCTCAGAGCTGTGCAGGGATTGCGGCGAGGTCGGACCACCGCGCCCGATCGTCCACCGGTCCAACCAGTCGAGGAATCGCTAGTCACGGCGACCTTGCCGCACATGCCGCCCATTGTTGCCGACATGGTTCGGTTTCAGTTGATCACCGGTTGCCGCCCGATGGAGGTTTGCTTGATTCGGGCGATGGATATTGATCGATCCGGAGATGTCTGGATTTACCGCCCCGAATCGCACAAAACCGAGCACCACGGGCGCGAGCGCGTGATTCCGATCGGACCAACGGCTCAAGGCATTATTGCCGCCTACCTGGACCGCGAGCCCCACGAGTACCTCTTCTCGCCGAGGGAATCCGAGCGACTGCGACTGCTCGATGTTCACCGGAAAAGGAGGACGCCGATCAGTTGTGGGAATCGTCCGGGCACGAATAGAAAGCGGGGACTTTTGAAGCGAACTCCAGGCGAGCACTACACGACTCAGACCTATGCAAGAGCGATCGGCAGGGCGTGTACAAAGGCGAACGTGGAACATTGGAGTCCTAATCGATTGCGTCACACGGCAGCCACGAGGATTCGCCAGATGTATGGAATCGAGGGTGCACAGATCGTTCTCGGTCACGCAAGGGCAGATGTTACACAAGTTTATGCGGAGCGAGACTTGAGCAAGGCACTCGATATTGCCAGAAAGACAGGATAGCGCGCGACGCATTGGCCCGCCCTTGCTTCTGTTGCGGCGGTGAGTCGCGAGAGCAACCTCTCGGGATTCACCGCCTTTGTTATGCGTTCACCAGTCTCGCCGCCAAAACAGCCGCTTCATCACGCCTCGCGGGCTTCCTTGTCCTGTCTTCTGCGGAGATGCCCGTTCCTCCGGGCCCCAAATCCGTATCCACAGCCCAAAACGCTTAAGAACCGGCACTTATCGGGCATTTTGCCCTGTCGGGCCGAATAACCATGGGCATCTCGCGATTGCTGTTATCCGTCGCCGAAGGATGCAATCGCCGAAGCAAAGTGCGGCGTCCGGCGGGCGAATAGTGCATCGCTCGGGAATGAGGTTCTCCGTCGGGCAAAGGCGTGCTGCCGGATCTCATGGCCGATCCTCGGCACCAGGGCGAACACCCCGGGACGCTCCTGAGAGACGCAATACACAGCTCGCTGGCGGCCTGTTGGGGCCCTCTTCGACTCAGCTGTCGTTGGCCGGCCTGAGGCCCGTTTTGATTGC
>CAYLRE010000549.1:0-1900 GCA_964385715.1 uncultured Planctomycetaceae bacterium | reverse complement strand
GATTCGGAGGACTCTTCGTCCACAGCTGACAAGGCGGCAGGCGAAAGCGGTGAGTTTGCCGTCCGCGACGAACCACGCACGGTCCAAGTCGGACATCGGGTGGTTGAGCTACATAGTCGATCGCGTAAAGAAAAGAATCGACTTCGCTTCCGAAAGAACATCTTCATGCTCATGCTCGGCGTCGCGGTTCTCGTAATATCGCTCGCGTATCTCGGCGGGGCAATTTCCCCCGGAAACAAGACGACTAATCCGGCGGACGAGACCGCAGCACCTGAGCGCCCGTAGCAGCGTCACGCCGCTAGGCGAACGTACTACTTCTCGATCTCGTCGCGCCCTATCTCAAAAATTTCCTCGGCATCAAGAACCTGATCGTTCGCCTCAAAAAGCTTCTGGATCGCGGCACGATGGATTTTCATCTTCGTTCCACCAACACCAACGGCACCGTAGCAGATGACCCCGTCGTAGTCCTTACCGCGGTCGGTTACCTCAATCCCGCCCATGCCCAACGGAGGAACCGCGTTCAGGTCGATCGCCACCTTCAAGGACGAACAGCTGGCCCGCGCTTCCTCTGGCAGCAGCTCAATCCCCGCGGCTCCCGCAGCGAAGACAACTTCAACACCATCAAGTGCCGCGGTCAACTCCTCAGGCGACGCCACTTGAACTGGCGAAACGCTCGCGCCTTCAACTCGAGCGGTGACGCTTTCACACACCGTCTCCGAACGCCCCAAGTCGCGTGAAGCGACGCGCACGTTCGCTCCCTCTCGCGCCAAGAGCCGAGCAACACGAGAACCAACTGGCCCCGTTGCAGCCAGCACCAACGCCTTCGCTCCACGCAGTTCATGGTGTCTGGCCGCTGCTAGAACGGCCGCCGCAGCCGTGGTATTGGCCCCATTCGAATCGAGCATCACGGAGACTCGAACCGGACCGAAGAAACACTCGCTTACCTTCTTCACTAACTCCTCGCCAGCGGCGACGTTACTTCCGCCAACAAACACGGCGGTTCGGCAAAGCTGCTCAGGCCCCCGAGTGAACATGGCTCCGTAGACGAGATCGCGAACCGCATCCGGCGTGATACTCGAGTGCCGGAAGAGATGATCCACACCGGCATCCACCGCCACGACGCTATCGAATACGCTGGTCTGCGCGTCACTGTCGAGCTGAACAAGAATTTTCGGCAAGTCCATGATCGTTCCTCACGTCGATTTCGTTTCGCGTTCTCACATCCACATGACAGGCCAACCTGCCGGGCGGCGAGAATTGCTCAGAAGAGTGAAATAAAACGAGCCTGCGAGCAAATGCTCGCAGGCTCACCGCAACATCCTATTGCTGAACGGAAATCCCTGTACTTACAGAGTACTCGTTGCCTTGAACGAAAACCGTTGAAGGCTGAGCCGCTCGCGACCTCCTGAGCAGCCCGTAACTTCTTGACGAAGCGAACTAGAATCCGCGGAACGGATGAGCCGCTTCAGCCTTACCGGCCAGCATTTCATCGGCCGAAGGCTTGGCGCCCATGGCGTTGGCAATCGCGTCTTTGGTCGCTTCGTAGTTGAAATCGTAGATCTTCTTGTCGTCTTCGGCTTCCCAGTGAATGAAGACACCACAGACGATGCACAGCTCTTCAGCCTGATCCTTGGGAATCACGCCCGCTTCGACCGAGTCGGCGACGGCATTGGCGACGGCGGCCTGGGCCGGACCGAACATCTGCACGGCCTGCTTGGCACCCTTAATGGTGACCTTAGTGACCATCACGGTCGAAGGCTTGACAGCCAGATTCGGCGTCAACACGGCCAAGAGATTGCTGTGTCCGGCGCTCTGACGAGCGAGGGCGTTCGCGAAAGCGACGCCAACCGGTCCGTCCTTGCTACCGATCAAGAGGTCGATATGGGCAATTTCATTGCCG
>CAYLRE010000548.1:0-1915 GCA_964385715.1 uncultured Planctomycetaceae bacterium | reverse complement strand
TGAACGGATCATCCCTTGTCCGAGTTGTTCGATCGCTTTTGGGGCTACAAGCGGCGCGGTTCGGTACTAAAACTGCATCTGAAGACCGGCGAGACGATCGTTCCGGAGAATTACTCGACGGAGTTGTCACACGGAGACTACGCCGTGTTTACGGTCGTCGACCGATCAGGCGGTCGCACGTTGACGACCATCGCTTGGGATACAGTGGCTCGGGTTGCCGTGAAAGATATCGGCGATACGCCCAGCTTCTTCCCTCAGCATTAGCGTCGCGAGCTGCTCAAGGCAGGCGAGATAGCGGCTAGTCTTCGCCGATCAGATCTTCTTCTGTGAGCATCGTGAAGTTCTTGGACGCCAACGTGTCTTGCGCCATCTCGATGTTGTCGACCATCAGGGCCACGGCCGCGCGGTCATGAGGGCGATCGAGAATTGGGTAGGCCTGGATGATGTTCACTTCCGCCTGCAGCAGGGCCGTGCACACACGCAACAGTGGCTGCGAGTCTTCCGGCAATTCGACGGCGATCAAGTCGCTTTCGATTAGCGCCAATCCGGCACGCTCAAGAATCTCGCGACCTTGTTCCGGGTGGCTTAGCAGGAAGCGAGCGAACGCACATTCGGAAGAATCGCTGATGGACAGGGCACAGATACGGACCTGGCTGCCTTCAAATCGACGAACCACTTCCAGCAACTGTCCCACGCGGTTCTCTAGGAACACGGTAAACTGGCGGATGGCGGGGTAGTCACGCCCACGCATCGTAGAGAATCCGGTTCCGGAGCTTTCGCCTGCGCTCATCGATATAGTTCCCTCGTCTGGCCGGTGCGCGAGCCGTGTCGAACGACGACGGTTCCCTTCGCGACGGACGCAGCGTCCCTCCGGCCTCTGGTTGCTAACGACCGTAACTTTAGAGAATCAAGAAACTTAAGTCAACAAGCTATCCGAAACGAAGCCGTGGATGAACGCCCTGGTTAGTGCCGCGCACTGGCTGCCGCTGAGCACCCCGTGTCGGTACATTGTCCGTTGTGTCCTGACCAGCGATCGTCCCTTCGTCCTGTCCAGGTTCAGAGGGAGGACATTGGGGATCGAGGAAGCGTACGGCGACCGGAAAAACAGCAGCCGGATCAATAAACAGAAGGTGTTTTACGTTGAAGATGTTGCGTCAACACGAGATTAAGATTCGCATTCGCTATAGCGAAACCGACGGGCAAGGCCGCCTTCATCACGCAAACTTCATCAATCTCTTCGAGATGGGGCGGGTCGAGATGCTACGCGCCGCTGGCATTTCCTATCGCGACTTTGAAGAAGGCGGGCAGATGCTCGTCGTCAAGAAGATGCATTGCGATTATCACCTGCCGATCCGCTTTGATGACGAGGTGCGCTTGGTCACGACGACGGTTTCTAGCAAGGGGGCCCGTTTATGTCATCGCTATGAGGTTTTTTTGGGGGATGAAAAAGCGGCTGAAGGCGAGAGTTTGATTGCCTGCGTGGGGGCCAGTGGTCGAGCCTGTCGGCTGCCCGATTGGATGCAGCTCGACTAATTCGTGTATTGGCGTGCTGCTGAAAATGTCGCTGTACGACGGCGCGGTGATCGAATAGACAGAGCTGTGGCTAAGTGCTATGCTCGCGCACCCCGATGGGCGCCCTTTCGGTTGCAACCGGGGTATCCCTCTTAGGCGGATGAGGCTGCTTCAAAACGCTGGAGTCTAAATGCGACGAGCAGGTACGATACGGGAAAAGAAAGACGCTGAGCGGTTCGCCGACTATCTGCTCACCGAAGGCATAACGACGCGCGTCGACGCAGAGTCCGACGGCTGGGCCGTTTGGATTATCGAGGAGCAGCACCTCGATCGTAGCAAGCAGGACTTGGCCGACTTTATCGCTGATCCGCAAGCCGAGCGATTTCGCGGTCGCAATCGTCAG
>CAYLRE010000547.1:0-1926 GCA_964385715.1 uncultured Planctomycetaceae bacterium | reverse complement strand
GGTGCCGTCACAAGCTTGGGCAGCACGATCGCCCACGGGCCGAGCCCCGCGATCGCAAGCCCAGCAGTCAAAAGATTATCGGTGGAAACCTGAGCGGTGTTGATGCCGGCCACCGTCCCCAGCTTGTGGGCACGCTGGAGGAGCCAGTACTGCACCATCGAGAAAGGCATCACCAAGTAGACGCCCACAAGACAGGCGACCATGGCGAACAACTCTGGCCGACCAGTGAGCTCGGCGAGGATGGCGCCGGCGGCGAGTTGTATGCCACCCATTGCGATGCACACCGCCCACATCCCGGCCCAGGCCGTGTTGCAGGTCGCCGCAAGCTCCTCTTCCCGGGCGCGAATGACCATCTGGCCCAGACCATTGTTGGCCAATATCCGCACGATCTCGAAGCAGGTGATAGCGCTGGCAGCGACGCCGAGTTCCACGGGCTCGAGGCAGCGCGCGAGAACAATGGCGGTGACGATCCGCGACAGGCGAATGAACAGCTCGCCGAGGCCGAGCAGGCTGAAGCCGCGCAGCAGCCGGTCGCTGCTCCAAAGCCCTGCCAGCCGCCGCCCCAAATCTCGAACCGCAACGCTCACCTGAACAATCCCAGTTACCTTGCGGGCAACAAAACCACCCGCTTAACAGAGGATTAGCAGGCTGTTGAACTTCTCGCCTGCTGACAGGCTCTGGAGAATATGATTCCGTTCGGGCTTCACGTCGAGGGGGGCTGACATGCGCGGATCGGATGCAAGATCGGGGTCGCTGTTCTCGTACGTCGACATGGAGCAGAGGGTGCCGGCGAAGCACCCGCTGCGCGTGATCAAGGCGATCGTTGACGACGCGCTGGTCTCGCTCGATGGCGAGTTCGAGCGGCTCTACGAAGGTACTGGGCGCCAGTCGATCGCGCCGGAGCGGCTGCTCAGGGCGTCCCTGCTGCAGGCGTTCTACTCGGTCCGCTCCGAGCGCCAGTTGATGGAGCAGATCGACTACAATCTCTTGTTCCGCTGGTTCGTCGGTCTCGGCATCGACGATGCCGTCTGGGATCATTCGACGTTCTCGAAGAACCGCGACCGGCTGCTCGATGCCGACGTTGCGGCCAAGTTCCTGGAGGCCGTGCTGCGCCACGCGAAGGTCAAGCGCTTCCTGTCGGACGATCACTTCTCGGTCGACGGGACGCTGGTCGAGGCGTGGGCCTCGCTCAAGAGCTTCCGCGCCAAGGACGGCAGCGACGAGCCGCCGTCGCCGGGCCGCAACGGCGAGCGCGATTTCCATGGTGAGAAGCGCAGGAATGACACGCACGCAAGCACGACCGATCCGGACGCGAAGCTGTTCCGCAAAGGCAAGGCGCAGCCCGCGAAGCTCTACTTCATGGGCCACGCGATGATCGAGAACCGGCATGGCCTCGTCGTGCAGGCGGACGCGACGGCGGCGACCGGCAAGGCCGAGCGGAGTGCCGCGCTGGCGATGATCGACCGGCATGATCCGGGCTCGCAGCGCCGCCTCACGCTCGCCGCCGACAAGGGCTACGACACGTCCGACTTCGTCGCCGATCTCAGGCAGAAATGCGTGACGCCGCACGTCGCAGCCAAGGTCAAGGGCTCGGCGATCGACGGTCGCACCACGCGGCACCAGGGCTACAAAGTCAGCCAGCGCAAACGCAAGCTGGTGGAGGAGGCTTTCGGCTGGGGCAAGACCATCGCCGGCATGGCGAAGGTGAAAGTGAGGGGCCTCGCTCGCGTGCGTTACGCCTTCACGTTCGCGATGGCCGCCTACAATCTGATCCGGATGCCCAGGCTGCTGGCGGCGGCGTGAGACGGTGGAACAAGGCATACCGCGATCCAACCTCTGGCTAACATTCCAACGTCAAAACCAGTCGCCCGCAGCCCCGCCCCAGGATACCGTTCTACCCAGGACCGAAGTTCAACGGCCTGCTAG
>CAYLRE010000546.1:0-1927 GCA_964385715.1 uncultured Planctomycetaceae bacterium | reverse complement strand
GGGCACTGCTGAGGAGCAACCCTAGCGCCGGCGCGACCCAGCAGACCGGTGCGCGGCGCGAGTGAGTAATCTCACCTCGCTGCCCCTTTTTCAAGCCACACACCGGGAAGTGGCTCAAAGCGCAAAACCTTTCGGTGGTCTGGGGAATGCCCCGAACCTATCGAACTGCTGTTTGCTGGCCACTTTTCGTTGAGAAGACCCACCTCGCGAACACGATGCAAACGCTGCGCAGGGTGAGGCTGGCGGCGCACCCATCGTATGGTACGTGGGGGGTATAGCTGGCATGATCTTGTGGGGGAGGCAGCTCTCGAAAAACCACGATGACGCATCATTCACGAATCAGGCGACTTCCGATATACTAACGGCTCGAACATTTTGGAGGCGGGTTTTCCGCATTCATAGTGGAATGGGGACTTTCATCAGGGAGACCAGGTTTTCTGCTTTTCTGAGCGGAACGGCTTGGCGTGTCTAGCCCCCCTTTGCACGGATAGCGAAAAGGAGAACAAGTGGGAAGGCCATTTGCCGAGGAAGTAGGTGAGCTAGAGGGGACGTATCGCTGGGCACGCGCGGCTGCAATCGAGCAGCTCTCTCAGAAGATCACCCAGCTCTCTGGCCATCCGCTTTTTGCGGTCGGCTCTGGGGGATCGTTGACGACAGCCGCAATTATGGATGGATTGTTTCGCGACTCTGGGCAGGGCTTCTCATCAGCCATCACCCCGCTCGAACTGTCCATTCGAAGGGACTCTTTGCGGAAGGCATCAGTCTTTCTTGCAACGGCTGGTGGCTCGAATGCGGACGTTGTCGGCGCTCTCCGAATTGCTGCCAAGAGCGAGGCCGCTCACGTACTCGCACTTTGTGCAAGTGTTGGATCACGACTCGGAGATGAATCGTCAAAATTCTCGAATGTGTCGATCGAAGAGTTTCAGCCGCCTTCAGGCAAAGACGGCTTCCTGGCGACAAACTCCCTGCTCGCCTCTGCCGTACTGCTAACTCGTGCCTTCGCAACGGCGAACAACATCTTGGTTAGGCTCCCAAAGCAACTGCACGGTCTTGTCAGGGCACGCCGGTGGCAGACGTTCGTCAACTCGCTCACAAGAAAGGCATCCGAGTTATGGTGTCGAGATACGGTGATTGTTCTCTATGGCCCGACCGCACAGCCCGCTGCCATTGACCTGGAGTCAAAGCTCACCGAAGCAGCACTTTCAAATGTTTGGATGGCCGATTACCGACATTTCGCGCACGGCAGGCATCATTGGTTAGCCAAACGTGGTAGCACTTCATCCGTAATCGCATTCGTTTCGTCAAGTGACCGAGAGATTGCCAAGAGAACACTCGACCAAGTCCCGACCAGTGTACCTAGGCTCGTCATCGAACTTCCCGACGGTCCTCTCGCGATGTTGGCTGCTATTACACACGTCTTTCCGATTATTCTCAGCGCCGGACTGGCGCAAGGGATTGACCCGGGAAGGCCTGGTGTTCCACCATTCGGTCGTCGCATATACCGACTAAACGCATTCGGACGTACGTCACGTCCCGCTTCTCCTCTTCCACCTCGTGCAACTGCCGCAATTGAGAGGAAGAGCCAGAAGTCCATTGCTCAATTAGACGCTCAGGGAGATCTCCCTTTTTGGGAGGCTGCATACACGGATGCCATTGAGCGAATTGTCAAAGGCCGCTACTCTGCTATCGTATTCGATTACGATGGCACATTATGCGCCCCGTCAGAACGATTCACGGGACTTAACTCCGCGATGACTGAACAACTCCGCCGACTGGTGAAGTCAGGAGTCCAGCTTGGCGTGGCAACGGGTCGAGGAAGATCAGTTCGAGAAGAGCTGCAGACGGCGATCCCCAAGAAGTATTGGGCGAAAGTCACTGTGGGCTACTACAATGGAGGGCAGATTGGAACGCTGCTCGAAGATTGCTG
>CAYLRE010000545.1:0-1931 GCA_964385715.1 uncultured Planctomycetaceae bacterium | reverse complement strand
TTGTCTCAAGAGCACGATGCTGCCAGTCGTCGCTTCGAGATCATCGATAAGCACGTCAAATGGATTCACAATCAGGTTCTGAAGAGGAATCCAACGCGGGTTCTTGACCTCGGCTGTGGACCTGGATTGTACACGAATCGGCTGGCAAGACTTGGGCATCGTTGTGTAGGGATTGATTTCTCTCCCGCATCAATAGCTTACGCCAGAGAGCAAGCTGAGAAAGCGGATCTCGAATGTACGTACATCCAACAAGATATCCGGACGGTGAACTACGGCGACGAGTATGGTCTTGTGATGTCGATCTTCGGGGAGTTCAACGTTTTCCGCCCAAGGGAGGCGAGAGGTATTCTTGAGAAAGCCTGTCGCGCCTTGGTGCCCAACGGTTTTTTACTTCTTGAGCCGCATACATTTGAAGTAGTCGTCAAAATAGGGGAGCAGCCCCCTTCGTGGCATTCAGCAGAGAAAGGGTTGTTTTCGGAGGAGCCGTACCTTTGCCTTCAAGAGAATTTTTGGCATACAGAGGACAACGTAGCGATTCAACGTTACTATGTCATCGATGCCGTGACAGGTGAGGTGGCGCGCCATTCAGCGAGTACACAGGCCTACACGAGCGAAGAATACCAGTCACTATTGACTGAATGTGGGTTTGATGAAGTGGTGTTTTATCAATCATTGGGTGGGAGCGTGGGCAGTCCAGAGGGCGATTTGATAGCTATCCTTTCACAGAAAAACGTGGCCTAAGTCCAATACGGTTTAATTAAGGCAGCAGAGGCGGCTCCCACGCCGCCGGACGTGGGAGTCCGGCCCGCTAATTGAACCGTATTGGGCCTAAGTTATGGTCGGCGAGGGAGTTGCCTCCCTCGCCATATGCGGGGCAAAATCCCTACCCTCCGTTGTAGGTGTGAATCTTCACCTCTGACCCCACATGAGCCAACTACACTTTTCAAAAATAGAGAACCTGCGCTATAATTGGGGTGGAGGTGAATTATGACTCTTCGAGACATTCTGGCTGACATTCACGCGCTTGAAAAAGACATGTTAGCCTTTGAGCGCAAGTACGGTGTCCGTTCGGAAACCTTCTATGCAGCCTACGCGAGTGGTGAAGAACCAGAGGACGACAGTTGGATGCTAGACTTCGGTGAGTGGGCCAGTGTATATCGTACTTGGCTCACCAGACAAGCCGAGTACCGCAATGAGGTGCAGCGCCGATAACGCAACGTACCCAGTCTGAGAGACTTAGTCCAGGTAGCTTCGTGAGCGACCTGCTACGCACCCCCCAAGACTACGAATTGTTTCTGTACACACTCAAGGAGCGATTCCCGTCGATACGCCGTTCCACCGTGACGTTTATCCGACGCGGGGCATCTCTGGCGCTAGTGACCGGTGAACTGCATTTCGACGACGATATCAGTGCGAGTTCTTGTATCAGCGAGGAAGAGAGCGTGAACACAGTGATACCCCCCAATGGGCGCGTTAAGAAGCCGGTCGGCGGGTTAGCTCGCGCCATTGGGCAGCGCCGCTGGCCGTTCATCAGGAAAAACGGATAACGATGAACCAAGTTGCTCGTGCCGAAACTCCAGACCCCGACTGGAAGAGCCTCTACAAAGTCGGCGGAGTGGCTGCCCTGATTGCAGGTGTACTCTTCAGAAGGAACCTCGCTGCGGAAATCGGGCTTTTCAGCCAGCGCAAACCCCCTGTCACTGTAAGCGACTGGTTTGCCCTCCTTCAGAGCAATCGACTCCTCGGACTCGCAACCCTCAACGTCTTTGACCTCGTTAACTATGCTCTTGTGAGCTTGATGTTTCTCGCCCTCTATGCCGTCCTCAGGCGAGCCAACAGAAGCTACATGGAAATCGCTACGGCCCTGGGCTTGGTAGGGATAGCGGTCTACTTTGCCTCGAACACGGCTTTCTCTATGCTTTCCCTCAGCG
>CAYLRE010000544.1:0-1933 GCA_964385715.1 uncultured Planctomycetaceae bacterium | reverse complement strand
TTCCTCGTCTGATTTGGTCGGACAGGAACTCCACAGGAAGGATAGGCTGGGTTTCCTACAATGTAAAGCTCACTCTGTACCGATTTTTTGGCGCCACCCTACCGGGGGTACCTTCGCGGCGGCACTCTCTACGGTTACCCTATCATGCGCTCAAGGTTCTTGCGGAGGACGGCAAGCGGTTTCGACTTAAAAGTGTCCTTGGTTTTCTTGAGCACGTCGATGGCGTCTAGAATGGCTTGGCGATGCACCGCCTGCTGGGGGCAATCTAGCAACTCACACAGGTTATCCTCTCCTTGCTGCATGTTTTCTTTCTCGGACAGGGTCAGCAGTTCGGATAAGCATGCAGCCAGGGTACGGATTGTTGCAGCCGGGACATCACCGTTCCCTTCCTTGCGATACCGTCCTTGCAGGCTCACATTCTCCAGGTCTTTTAGGCAAGTGCGCAGTCGTTCGATGGCGGCTGCGATTCCTTGACGCCGCTTCGACAGTTTGACAGCTGTGTCGACATGGCCAAGCAGTTCGTCGAAGTCCAGTGGTTTGGTCATATAGGCCGTCACGGGCAATTCGACGGACTGGATCGCCGTCTCGGTGGACGGATAGCCGGTTACCACGATGATCGCCATGTCCCGATTCAGCTCTTGCGCTTCGCGAACTAGCCGCAAATTCTCGTTATGGGGCATCCTAATGTCGGCGATGAGCAAGTCAAACTGCCGGTCGCGAAGACGTTCGATTGCTTCGCCAGCGTCCTCGGCGTGGTGGCACTCGAACCCCTCTCGCTCCAGCAGGCGTCGCGTCGCCTCTCGAAAGGAAACTTCGTCATCAGCAATAAGTATGGTGGCGATACCTGGCATACCCGCAACCTATCCTCCTCACGCGAAGGAAACAATCCAAACTGCGCCTACCGCACGGTAGTCCGAACAAGCCCCCGCGCCTTACCTATAGAAGGTCAGTCACCGCGCAACGAAAAAGGCACAATGGTAGCTACCTCAGTCGTGTGCAGAGTGTAACTTCCATTGTGCCTTCAGGCATCAGGCCCACAGCCTGTACATAAGGCGCCCCGCAATTGCGCGAGCTCGTTCCTCTCGGGCCGGACCTTCAGGAACTCACGGTCAAGTATAGGGTTTGCCAAGGGGCAAGGCAATGCCTCCCCACGAGCAACCAAGGGGAGTGATCTTGACGGAAAATCACGAGCACGTGGCCGGCCATCGAGCACTTCTTCGGGCGATGGAAGGCGATGGAAATTGGCCTGCAAATGGGCTAGCCCGGATTGTGGTGGCAGTCGGTCGTCGGCAGTTGGTCACGTTCTTTGTCGTCAGCGACGAGCATCGCGACCTGGCCTGTAAAGTCAGGGGTGTCCGGCTCTCTGGGAAGGGGGTAATTCGACAAGAAAAACAGTCCCGCCATCAAGCGTGCTATCGAATTCTATAGTCCCCCCCACAGCCTCAACCGTGCTCTTAACGATGGAAAGACCGAGGCCCATCCCTCCCATACTCCCGGAATCGCCCTTGGTGGTGAAGAAGGGCTCAAAGATCTGGGATTGCCGCTCCACGGGAATGCCACATCCCTGATCATGGCATTCGATTACAACGGCCTGCCCATCCTCCCGCAAGTACGACCGCACATCCACGGTTGCGCCGTGGGGCGACGCCTCAATGGCGTTTGCGAGAAGGTTGTAGAGGACTTGGCGCAGGCTTCCTTCGGGAGCATGGATAGCTAGATCCCCATCCACGTCAAGCGCTGATATCGTCACGCGGTTCTGACGGCAGAGTGGCGCCAACATGGTTATCACGTCTTGAATCGCGGGAATCACCATGTCCTGCCCGATTTTTCCAGCCTTGGGAGAGTGCAACTGGTACATCTGCTTGACGATCACGGCGATGCGGTCCAGTTCCCTATCAATGACGGCTACCATGTCGTG
Organism: uncultured Planctomycetaceae bacterium; assembly: GCA_964385715.1. Classification (GTDB taxonomy): domain Bacteria; phylum Planctomycetota; class Planctomycetia; order Pirellulales; family UBA7805; genus MB-PLM-2. The sequence continues at coordinate 15 of CAYLRE010000544.1, read as the reverse complement.
ATCGGGATGATCGCC
>CAYLRE010000543.1:0-1949 GCA_964385715.1 uncultured Planctomycetaceae bacterium | reverse complement strand
CTCAAACGCTGCTTGTTCGGTTCACGTCGGGAACGTTATACCGACGATCCGGAACAGAAACTGCTGTTTGATGCAGAACCGTCGGCCCCGAGCGCCCAGCGGGATGACCAGGGGAGCGGTTCGCCTGAGCCGGAACCAAAGAAGAAGCGGACCAGCAAGGGCCGTCAGCGACGAGTCTTTCCCGACTTCCTGCCACGAGAGGAAGCGAGATGCTATCTCAAGGAAGAAGAGATCCCCGAGCAGTTGCGAGATCATCCGAACGCTCGTCGCTTTTTCAAGATAGTTGGGGAACAGCTCGAGCTGATCCCCATGCAGCTGAAGGTGATCGAGCAGTGGCAAGAGGTCATAGCGTTGGACCAGCCGGACCAGACCACGACGATGGTTTCCGCAAAACGGCCGACTTCGTTGATCCAGTCGTTTGCCGGTCCGAGCCTCTGGGCTTACCTGACGGTCAGTCGCTTTGCCGACCACCTGCCCTATTATCGCCTGGAAGACATTCTGGGACGTAGCGGATTTCGCATCGACCGCAGCACCCAGTGGCGATGGATGCGCGGGCTGGCTCGCGGCGTGACGCCGTTGGTCGATTTGATGTGGGCCCGTGCTCGGCAGTCCCAGGTGATCGCGATGGACGAAACGCCCGTGATGGAACTGGGCGGTCCGGGGAAGGCCCTCAAGGGCTATCTGTGGACCGGCGTGGGCGATGCAAGTTATCCGTACGACTGTTTCTTCTATACGTCCGATCGCCGCACCGTTCGAGCGGAGACATTCCTGTCGGGATTTCAAGGTTACCTGCTGGCTGATGCCTACGTTGCCTACGAGCGAATCGGCCGGCTCTGGCCGGGCATTCTCAAGGCGAGTTGCTGGGCCCATGGACGCCGCAAGTTCGAGGAATGCCATCATCTTGGCGCCACCGACCAGACGCATACGGCACTGGCGTACTTTCGTCAGCTATTCGACCTGGAAGATTCGTATCGCAAGGGCGGTGACGAAGAGCGGCTAGCAGGCCGTCAAGTAAAGTCGAAGCCGATCGTTGACCGATTCCATCAATGGCTCGAGGCCGAGCGAGCCCGCCAACTTCCCAAGGCCAAGCTGGTGGGCGCGATCAACTACATGTTGAATCGTTGGGATTCGTTTACGCGTTTCTTGGCCTCGGGGGCGATCCCGATGGACAACAACGGCGCGGAACGAACACTCAAGTATCCGATCCTCGGCCGCAAGGCCTGGCTCTTCTTCGGCAATCAAGAGTCGGGCGAAACGGCCGCGAAGTTGTTCACGCTCACCAAGACCTGCAACCGTTTGCGCATCGATCCGTTTGCTTATCTGCAAGACGTCTATGCGCGGCTCCCGACGACGGCGCCAGACGAGTTGCCGTCGTTGCTTCCAGATCGCTGGATCCAGCAGCACCCTCAACACCTTATTCAACAACGCGTCTACGAAGCCATGCAGCGCGCTCAGCGTGCGCGCGAACGCCGCGCCGAGCGGCAGACTGCGGCATGAGTATCATCTGCGTGCGGAGCGAATATCGTGGCCACAAGACGAGAAATCGAAATTGAACTGCTGCCGCACGAACGCGATGTGTTGCTGAAGTGGATCTACACACCCGAGGTACGATCGCAACTGGAGTCTCTTGCTGCCAGTGACAGTGTTGGAACCATCACCGTTGCCCCGTACCTTCTCGGCTGGCTGGTGAGCGATCTGAATCATGCGATCGTCAAGCGTGGTTGCCGCGATGAAGAGGCCATCGAACTGTGCGAGCGTCTTGAGTACGTCGAGCGCAGCGGCGACGGTCGCCTGGACATCGGCGGCTGGTAACGCCCACAGTTCGGCTGCCCTACTCCAGCAAAATCCGCCCCAAACTTGCCGGGCCGAAGAACGCTTTGCCGGAAAGTCAATACGCCTGGGATGCAACGCTCACGGTCGATCGGTCTCCCGACAGCCCTCAAGTTTTT
>CAYLRE010000542.1:0-1965 GCA_964385715.1 uncultured Planctomycetaceae bacterium | reverse complement strand
TTGGCGTGAACGAGGAAGTCAATTAGCGCGAGCCATGTCTGCGGAATACTGTGCCCAACCTTGACGGCATCACGATACGCACTCTCGGCCTTTCCATAGAACTCGGCGACCGATTCCTTGTTGCCGACGTGCCCTCGGGCGGCACGGCGATACATCTCAGCACGACGTATCCAGGCCTCCCAGCTCGATTCCCCTTGCTGGATATTCGCGATTCCCTCCATGGTTGCCTCGGCGTCGTCGCCACGAATAACCTTCAAAATGGTTACGTGGTGCTGAATGCCGGGAAAAGTCGAGCCCACGGCTGCAATGACCGCTTCTGCTTCTGCATACTCTTGCCGTGCGATCCGCATCTCTAAAATACGTGAGATCAGCGGAATCGTGCGGGCGCCACGCCGACGCGCGTTCTCGTAATCGAGCAGTGCTCCATCCAAGTCTCCGTCCAGATCCCGAATGTGCCCTCGTAGCTGGTAGAGCGGTGCCCAATTCTTTCGTTCACCAATTGCTTGATCCACGAGCTTAACCGCCTCTTCCAAATTGCCTGGAGAACGATCGCTTGTCGCAACCAGGTAATGAGCGCGAGCATATTTCCAAAGCGTATCTCTTTCGGAAACAGCATCTTTGATCCGCTCGATGGCCACCCGCATACCAGCTTCGTCCTGTGCTTGCCGCGCCAGGTCGAACAACAGCTGCAACGTAGGCTTATCCTTTGGCGCGAGCTTAGCGGCTTCCGTCCAACAATTTTTAGCAGCGCCAAGACCGCTCGCTCCCCCAGCACGGAGATATGCCATGCCAAACTGGACCCATGCCTGAGCTTGCTGTCGGTCGGGAAATTCACGAATCTTCGATTCGAGTTTCTGAATTGCCTGCCGCGTCGCCGATCCCGACTCCGTCGCCAAGACGTTCACCGTCTCTATCACAAGCCGCTGCGTATACCCTCGTTTCTCACGCAATTCGTCGAGAGCCGCCAGTGCCGCATCCCGATCCTTGTATCGACGAACAACCTGAATGTAGGCGTAGTATCCATTGATCCACGGCTCAATCGCAGCGTCCTTTTCAGCGTCCGGAAGCTGATTGATTCGTTGCTCCTGAAGATCCAAGCCGTTCTTGAAAAACGTCAGCGCCTCGTCGACTTTGCCCGCGACAAGCATCTGTCGCGATTTGCCACGCAGTTTCTCCCAGTAATCGTCGTCATCGAGCCAATCCTCTGCATTACCAGCGATGTCCACCGAGACCGGCGGCAAGGGAGACTCCCCATCCACGGGATTCGCACCCGCTCCCGATCCACTGCGAGCTCCCCGATTCTTCGATTCCCAACGAGCCACGACTTGCGCCAGGGCGCGTAGTTGCTCCGGAACGTCCTCCGGCGTGGCCGCCCGCATGAACCGAGGACCTAACTCGTTCTTAGCATCTTGCATACGCTGCAGCTGAATGAGGGTATGAACTCGTTGCGTTAAAAGCTCGTCACTGCCCCCGATAGCAGCATCCTGTCTCATCTCATCAAGAACTTCGAGCCGACGATCCCACTCCTTCGTTTGCAGATAACTATCCGCCAGGTGCTGGTCGACCCGACGCCGAAGCGCGGGATTCTCAACTGCTTGAGGTCGGACTTTCAAGAGCAGATTGATCGCTCGATTCCAGTCAGAATCGCAGATCGGCAACAACGCCTCTGCCACCTCCACCGGGGCTCGAACGGTCGCCGTCTTGGACATTTCGTCGATCGTTTTCCGCATGCCGGGCCCGTCTCGCATCGCCAACTGCTTCATCGACTTTTGCCATAGCAGTTCCGGGTTACCAGGATTATGAGAGAGCCCTTCCTCAATCAAAGCCAACGCTTCGGCTGTTTCTTCTTCACTAGGACCAAAAAGACGCAACAGTCTCACATAGCCTTGAACCGAACCCGGATGGTACTCCAGCGCCTTCTTCAAATTGGCTCTCGCGGCTTCGATGTCTTGCTCGGCAAGATCC
>CAYLRE010000541.1:0-1988 GCA_964385715.1 uncultured Planctomycetaceae bacterium | reverse complement strand
CCGTCGCTCACTTATCATCTCCCTCGCCGGTCTGTTCGGCATCGCCTTCTTTGGACTCGCCTTCTTCAGAGTCGTCTTCTTCCACGATCATCTCTCGCGTCGCGGTGTCGGACCAGACCGGAATCGACGATGAGGAACCCGTGGTCGGGTTAACCATGTACCGATACGAAGCCTTCTGCGCGTACTGCTCCTCCATCCACTGCCATCCCTCCTTGTAGAAGGAGCAGTCGTCGTTAAAGCAGACGTAGAAGAACTCTTCTTCCCTGGTGGCTTCCACGGGAACAGTCCACTTCTTGAGACGAGAACCGCAGTGTGGGCAGGTTCGAGAACTCTCCGCCATTCGGCTTCCTCGGTTGGTCAACCGCGACCGGGTAATCGGCCGGGCGTCCAATGCCCAAGACCGATAACGGCCGCGTGCTGCAAAACTTGTGTGGAAAAGGTAGGCTCCGACTCAGCCTGGTCGGAATCGCGTGATGCCGCCGCAAATAGCGGGAAATCAATCGTGGTCGCTGTTCGCTCCGCGAATCAAACGCAAAGTTCGCGGGGCGAACAGCGACATTAAACGTTCGAGAAAGAGAATCTTCGGGCACCGCCGCGCGATGCCCGAAGATCTCCGTAAATCTCGAATCCCAGCAACCCTTAGCAGCTGATGTACTTAACGGGTCGCTTGATCATGGTCCACTCGCCACTGTCCTTGTCATAGGTGCAGTTGCAGAAAGCGAGCCAGTTTTCGTTGTCCATGCTCGGCTTGTCGGCACGGAAGTAGTAACCCGGCCAACGAGTCTCTTCGCGGAAGAGCATCGAACGCATGTGAGCGTCGGCCTGGTACATACGGTGGACATTCTCCCAGCAACGCATGAGTTCATGCAGGTTGCAGGCACCCAAACCGGCGGTATCTTCCTTCAGATACGTCAGCAGCTCCATGCCCTTCTCCAACAGCTTGTCGCTGGTCTGGAATTGGCTGGAGACGCCACCGGCGTACTCGTCCATGATCTTCTGCAGACGATACATGAACTGCGTCGGGCGGATGTAGTTGGGGTTGATGTCCGGATCGGTGGTGGCACCCTTGTGCTCCTCGAAGGTATCGAGAGGCTTGAGGATTTCCGCCGTCAGGGCGTCGACTTCGGCCTGATCCACTTCGGGGGCTTCGTTGTTGTCGACGATGTAGGCGATCGCTGCCTTGGCGGCGATACGACCTTCGGCGTGCGAGCCGGAGGAGAACTTATGACTGGAGGCACCAGAGGCGTCGCCGGCGGCGAACATACCCTTGACCGTGGTCATATGCGGGTAACCCCAGAAGTACTCGTCCTTGGTCTCGTCCGTCTGAACGTCTTCGGGACCGGAAACCCAGGCGCCCGAGGCACCGGAGTGGGAACCGATGAAGTAAGGATCGCAAGCCATGATTTCCGAAGGCTTCTTTTCGGGCTCGACGTTGGTGGCGGCCCACAGGATAGCCTGCGAGATCGTCATGTCGAGGAAGTCTTCCCATGCTTCCGATTCCAGCTCGCGAAGCTTCTTCTTCGCGGCCTTCTCGTCCTCGGCCGTATCGGCGATACGCCCGATGGCTTCGGCGGTCTGCATGTAAATGGGGCTCTTGCCATCCATCACGTCCAGCATCATGAGCCAGTTGCGAATGTTGGCCGGGCGAGGCTTGACCTTGCCGTAGGGCTCCCACTTGTCGAGCTCGGCAATGTTGTCCAGCATGTAGTTGCCGCCTTCGGCGTTGGTGGCAATCGACTTGAACAACAGGAACCAGGCACCGACCGGGCCGTAAGCGTCCTTGAAGCGGACCGGGATGAAGCGCACTTCCTGGCATGTCATCTCGGCACCGGCGTAGATCGTGAAGAACGCGCTGGCTCCGGAGTTGAACGGAGGATACCAGGAGCGACCGAAACCTTCGCCCGTGCTACGCGGCTTGAATACGTGGACCGCGCCACCCATGGCTACCATGGTGGCCTTGGCCTTGAAGACGTATACCTTGTTTTCGC
>CAYLRE010000540.1:0-2010 GCA_964385715.1 uncultured Planctomycetaceae bacterium | reverse complement strand
CTTCACAATCTGGGTTGGGAGCAAGTCGACGTGATCGACGAAGACCTGGGCCGCAGCGCGGCTGGCGGCGTGGTGCGCAGCGGATTCGAGCGGATGGTGGCCGACGTCTGCTTGGGCAACGTCGGCGCGGTGGCGGCGAGAGAGGTATCGCGGTTCGCGCGCAACAGCCGGGACTGGCAGAAACTGGTTGAGGTCTGCCGCGTCGTCGATACACTGCTGATCGACCAAGAGACGGTTTATGCGCCGCGGCAAAGCAATGACCGCTTGTTGTTGGGATTGAAAGGAAGCCTGAATGAATACGAACTGGACCTGTTGCGGCAGCGTTCCGTCGAGGCGCGTTATGAAAAGGCCAAACGCGGCGAGTTGATCGTGGCGGCGCCAGTTGGCTACGTGAAGACGGGAACGTCACGAGGCGGCGATCAGCGTTTGGAAAAAGATCCCGACGCGCGCGTTCGCGAGGCCATTGAACTGGCCTTTTCCAAGTGCTTCGAACTAGGCAGCGTGCGGCAGGCATTGATGTGGTGGATCGAGGAAGGATTGCAACTGCCGGTTCGCAATGACCAGGGCGAACTCTCCTGGAAGCGCCCGACCTATGCCATGCTGTATCAGCTCGTGACCCACCCGGCCTATGGCGGCGCGTATGTCTACGGCCGCACGGAGCACAAGTCGCATTATCGAGATGGCGACCTGACGCATCGCTCGCGGCGAAAAGCTCCAGACGAGTGGATCGCCTTGATCCCTGACCATCACGAAGGTTATCTTGCCTGGGACGACTTCGAGCGGCTGCAAGAGATGATCGCGTCGAACAATTTGCATCAAGGCAAAGGTGCCGCACGGAGTGGATCAGCACTACTGGGGGGCTTGCTGCATTGTCGCCGCTGTGCCCGGAAACTGGTGGTCTCATACACAGGTACAAATCATGATGCGCCGCGCTATTGTTGCCATCGAGGATACCTGGATAATGGCGAAGCGAAGTGTATCTCGTTTGGCGGGACGCCGGTGGACCGTGCGGTAACGGAACAAGTTTTTCGTGTCCTGGCCCCCGCCGCTATCGAGGCCGCCGTGCTCGCCCATCAACAACAATCTCAACAGCGTGATGAAGTCCTGAGTGCGCTGGAGCGCGACTTGGAATCTGCGCGCTATGAAGCCGCGCGCGCCCAGCGTCAATTCGACGCCGCCGATCCCGAAAACCGCCTTGTCACCGCGGAGTTGGAACGCCGCTGGAACGTGGCGCTGGAGCGGGTGGCCGAAGTCGAAAGCCGAATCAGCCGCCACCGGCAACAATCCGAATCGGATCAAGCGGTCGAGGCCGACGAGTTCGCCCGCCTGGCCGAAGACGTCGAAGCCGTCTGGAACGATCCCGTCGCCGATGTCCGCTTGAAAAAGCGCATCGTCCGTACACTGATCGAAGACATCATCGCCGCCTTAGATCACCAAGCCAGTGAAGTCGTGCTGACGATCCACTGGGTCGGCGGGGTGCATACCGAACTCCGAGTCCCGCGCCGTCGCCGGGGCAGCGCCACCGCCACACCCAGTTCAACGGTCGAAGCCATTCGCGTTCTCGCTCGCATTTGCCCCGATGATGTCATCGCCGGTTTCTTAAATCGCAACGGCCTCGTCACCGGCCGTGGTAACCGTTGGACCCGCGAGCGGGTTACGTCGATGCGGCAGTATCACAAGATTACGTGCCATGACCAACAGACGCAACAAGACGAAGGCTGGTTGAATCTGACAGAAGCAGCAAAGATTCTGGGTGTCAGCAACCGAACCTTGCGATTAGCGATCGAGCGGGGCGATATCGAGGGCCAGCATCCGTTACCCGACGGACCATGGGTCATCAGCCGCCAGCAACTCGAAACGCCCCGTGCCGAATCGGTTGCTCGTCAGGCGAAAAGGCGCCAACGCAACCCCGCGGTACCAAGCCCCAACCAACAAACCCTCGACTTTCAAAGCGAATAGAACAAAGTGGCATTATGAAGCAAGGCAGTAGTCCTCGATGTACGCGGCGAC
>CAYLRE010000539.1:0-2018 GCA_964385715.1 uncultured Planctomycetaceae bacterium | reverse complement strand
GGTTTCGCGCGGCTACCTGGCCAAGCTGATCGGCAAAGTGAGCGAGTCGTTGGCCCCCGCGTATGCGGAGTTGTTCGAGCGGCTGCCGGGCGAAGCCGTGTTGAACATCGATGAGACCGGACACAAAGAGAACGGCCAGAAGTTCTGGACCTGGTGTTTCCGCGCCCAGCTTTACACGCTGTTCCGCATCGACAAGTCGCGGGGATCGAAAGTGCTCGTCGAGGTGCTGGGCGAGGAGTTCCAGGGCGTGCTCGGCTGCGACTACTTCGGCGCGTACCGCAAGTACATGCGGGAGTGCGACGTGCTGGTGCAGTTCTGCATGGCCCACCTGATCCGCGACGTGAAGTTCCTGCTGACGCTTCCCGGACGCGAGGTTCAGGCTTACGGCCAGCGACTGCGGAACGCCTTGCGGGACCTGTTTGGCGTGATTCACCGCCGTGAGAAGATGTCTGCGGCCGGTTTTCAGAGGGCGATGGAGGCGGCGAGAGAGCAGGTGATGAAGGCGGCCACCACCCGCGTGCCGGACGCGAAGCACGCCCGGAACCTGGCGAAGCGGTTCCGCGAGAACGGGGAGGCGTACTTCCGCTTTATCACAACGCCGGGCATCGACCCGACGAACAACCTGGCGGAACAGGCGATTCGCTTCGTGGTGATCGACCGGCACATCACGCAAGGGACGCGGAGCGAGAAAGGCCGCCGCTGGTGTGAGCTGCAATAGTCAAGACTTGGTCTGACACTAACCAGCGGAAGGAGGGTAAGCTGTCCGGGTGCTAGCGTTGCGAGAGCGAGCGCAGCGAGCGGTAGCAACGCTAGCACCCGGACAGGCGGCACCTCACAACGACAAGGAGTGTCAGACATGACCACCGATCAGAAGATCATCAAGAACCGTATCGGACTGTTGGAACTGGCCAGGCAGCTCGGAAACGTCTCCCAAGCCTGCAAGATCCTCGGGTACTCCCGGGATAGCTTCTACCGTTACAAGGAACTCTACGAAACCGGCGGCGAAGCCGCCCTGGCGGATATCTCCCGCAAGAAGCCCGTGCTCAAGAACCGCGTCGATCCGCAGATCGAAGAGGCCGTCGTTGAACTGGCCTTCCAACAGCCGGCCTACGGTCAGGTGCGGGTCAGCAACGAGTTGCGGAAGCGGAACCTGTTCATCTCGCCCGGCGGCGTGCGGAGCGTCTGGCAGCGCCACGACCTGGAAACCTTCAAGAAACGGCTAAAGGCCCTCGAAGCCAAAGTGGCCCAGGAAGGCATCGTGCTGACCGAAAGCCAGGTGGCTGCCCTGGAGCGGGCCAAGCAGGAGAAGCAAGCCCACGGTGAAATCGAAACCGAACACCCTGGATATTTGGGAGCCCAAGACACGTTCTACGTCGGAACGCTCAAGGGTGTAGGCCGAATCTACCAGCAGACCTTCATCGACACCTACACCAAGCTGGCCCTGGTCAAGCTCTACGATCGCAAGAACGCCCTGGTGGCCGCCGACATGCTCAACGACCGAGTGCTCCCATTCTTCGAGGAACACGGCGTGCCATTGCTGCGAATCCTCACCGATCGAGGCACCGAGTATTGCGGCAACCGTGAACACCACGAGTATCAACTCTACCTGGCCATTGAAAACATCGACCACTCCAAAACCAAGGCCAGAAGCCCGCAAACCAACGGAATCTGCGAGCGATTCCACAGAACGGTCCTACAAGAATTCTATCAAGTGGCCTTTCGGAAAAAGATTTACAGCAGCCTCGAAGAACTCCAAGCCGATCTGGACCTGTGGGTGAAGGACTACAATGAGCAGCGGCCTCATAGCGGGAAGTACTGCTTCGGCAAAACGCCGATGCAGACCTTTCTCGACTCCGTCCCGCTGGCCAAAGGAAAGGTGCTCGGCTCGACCTTACAAACAGTAGCGTAACTTGGGCAAGAACCGTCAGATCAAGTAGTGGCTACTACAGTTGAACAAAGATGGCCGATCGCTGCGGCCATCCGCACCAGCGACGCCAAACACGTACCCGCCGTGGCAC
>CAYLRE010000538.1:0-2027 GCA_964385715.1 uncultured Planctomycetaceae bacterium | reverse complement strand
ACAAAGTCTGGAGTTGGTACCGTACCACTCGATATTAATGAGTCGAAGCGCTTTGCCGGCATTCTGGATACTGACGCGATCTGAAAAAGAGGTGCATAAGACATCGTAGCTAAGTATTCGGTGTCTGGTTTTAGGCACGAGGAGCAGGCCTTGAATCGCGTCACATATAGATCCCGCTCGCCATCTTCGTCACTGATAATGAAGGGCAAATAAATATCGTTTGGGTGGGCGATTCGAAGTCGCTGGCACTCCTCCTCGTTGGGCTCGCACCCTATTACCCGGATCACATGTTGATTGCGCAACATATCGATAACCGGATTATCAATACCTCCCAACGCACCGATATCGCAGTAGTACAAAGGGCCAGGCATCATCGAGGCCAACGTAGTGGCAGCTAAAACCTTGGGCCGCATGCTATTGCGACTCGCTAGATCTAATGATGATTGCATGCATTATCCGTAATAAGTAGGCATGAAGCCGGGCAACCGCATAGGCGCCTGCTTCCTTCAACGTTTACCCAACTGGGTGGCGATAGTTATGCTACGGCAGCTTGTTCTTACGATGCAAGGTAGAAGAACAGAGCGGTCCACGGCACCTACGAGTGACCCCCTCCCCAAATCCTGAGCCAAGTCTTATGAGAAACTCCTCATGCTTGACGCCGCCCCCAAGTTGATACCAGCCGGGTTGTTAGCCATGTAGGGCCGTTATCTGGGCATGCCCAGATAACGGCCGCGCGAACTCCGACGGCATCCGGTTGCCCAGAGCACCGGGAGGACGGCCGCGATCGTAATCCTCCATCCACGCTTCTGTCACGGCGCGAGCTTCGTCGAGCGACAAGAACCAGGGCTGGTTCAACCACTCGTCGCGAAGCCTGACGTTGAATGATTCGACCATCGCATTATCCGTAGGCTTTCCTGGCCTGCTGAAGTCGAGCTTCACGCCGTTGAAGCATGCCCACATATCCAAGCTCTTGGAGACGAACTCCGGCCCGTTATCGACTCGAATGCTTTGCGGCTTTCCACGCTCGGCAGTCACATGCTCCAAGACCCGCACGACATCGTCTCCAGTCAGCCGCTGGCCGACCTCAATGGCCCGGGCTCTCACGGCTATGGTTATCGACTAACGTCAGCAGCCGAAACCGCTGCCCGCCGACCAGCTGATCCGCCATGAAGTCCATGCTCCAGATCTCATGGGGCTGTCCGGTCGGCGGCCGTGCCTCCCGAACCTGAACGTTGTTCCGTCGACGTAGCTTTCGCCGCCGAATTACCAGGCCTTCTTCGCTGTACAGCCAGTAGACAAGCTTCTTGTTCACCATCCACCCTTCACGCTTCAGGAGCACCCAGAGCGTTTAATCCCTGTAGTGCAACAGGCCGTCGCCAAGTCTCGACATCGAACGCAAAGCTCGGCCCGCGGATCACGCCGGCTCCGGTAGCGGCAAGTCGTTCGGAGAAACGCAGAACGCTGCAGGCCCGACGCTCAGCAATGCGATACGCCACCTGTACTTCCCGCACCAGAACACGCTTGCCCCCTGGGCATCAAAGTTTTTTTGAGAGCACATCCTGCAGCATCTGCTTGTCCAGGCTGAGGTCGGCCACCAGCTGCTTGAGCTTCCGGTTCTCCTCCTCCAAGGTCCGAAGACGACGAAGTTCGGCGATGCCAAGCCCAGCAAACCGCTTCTTCCAACGGTAGAAGATTTGCTCGCTGACGCCGAGCTTCCGAATCACTTCAACCACCGAAGTGCCCGACTCAGCCTGCCTCAAAGCAAACGCAACCTGCCCTTCCGAAAAGTTCTTCGTTCCCATCCAAAAAACCCACCCTTTGGTGGTGATGCCCCTCGGTTAAAAAACCTAACATCCCGGATGGATCAAGAAACGGGGAGAACGTCGATCAAAATCAAGTGATCAAGATTGAAATCGGTCAAACTGAGAACACTCACTTAACCCCAAAAAAATTGGACTGAAAGTCCTACAAACAAAGCGGAGGGCATGGGATTCGAACCCACAACCCCTTGCGGGGCACCACAATTC
>CAYLRE010000537.1:0-2035 GCA_964385715.1 uncultured Planctomycetaceae bacterium | reverse complement strand
TCGGCATCTACCGCATCATGAACTATAAGCGCGACATGATCGAGAAGTTCATCTCGACCGACCTGCCCAAAGCCATCGCCGACGAGTTGGCTCGCGGAGCGCTGGCCGACCAGTCGCACGCTGCTGCCGAATTGAAGGAGACCGCCAACCAGATCGCCGAAGCCCTCGGCAAGGACGTATTGGACGAAGACGGCAACCTCGCCAAGGCGTATCACGGCACGCCGCTGGGCAAGAAGTATCTCGACCTGCAGGGCAAGGCTGCCGGTGGTCGCGGTCGCGAGGCCCTCGAAGCCACCATCTTCAATCACCTGTACGCCTTCTTTAGCCGCTACTACCAGGACGGTGACTTCATCTCGAAACGCCGCTACTCCAAACGTCAGAAGTATGCCATCCCCTATAACGGCGAGGAAGTCTATCTCCACTGGGCCAACCACGATCAGTACTACGTCAAGACCGCCGAGCATTTCCACGACTACACCTTCACATCACGCGGCGTGACCGTTCACTTCAAGCTCACCGCCGCCAATGTCGAGCAGAACAACGTCAAAGGCGACAAGCGATTCTTCTTGCCCCGCATCAAGGAGATCGACTGGAACGAGAAGGCCAACGAACTGGTCATCCCCTTCGAGTTTCGGCCCCTCACCGACCAAGAGAAGGTCACCTACGGGACGAAGAATCAGCAGGACAAGATCATCGCTGAGGCCATTGAGGCGATCCCGAAGCGTCTGAAAAAGGCGGACAAGCCCCTCGTCGCCATGACCGCCGAGCGCCACAGGAACAGCGACGGTCAGTCCGTCAGCTTCCTGGAGCATCACCTGCGGCAGTACACGCGGGCCAACACGTCCGACTTTTTCATCCACAAGGACCTGAAGGGCTTCCTCTCCCGCGAGCTCGACTTCTATCTGAAGAACGAAGTGCTGAACCTCGACGAGATGGAAGCCGCTGGCGAAGACCGTTCCGAGGGCTGGTTCCAGGTGTTGCGTGTGATCAAGGCCGTGGGCAGTCGGATCATCGACTTCCTCGGCCAGATCGAGTCCTTCCAGAAGATGCTGTGGGAGAAACGGAAGTTCGTCACCGAGACGCAGTATTGCATCACGGTTGGCACCATCGACGAGAGCTTCTATTCCGACATCGCCGCCTGCGATGCCCAGTGGGCCGAGTGGAAGGACCTGTTCCACATCGACGAGGAACAGTCCGACCTATTCTCGAATGGAAAGAGTAAGAAGGACCGCCGAGTGGCGTTCTTGAAGGCCCACCCGACACTGGTCGTCGACACGAAACACCTAGATCCGGAGGTCCGCGACTGCCTGATTGCGTCGTTCGAAGCGTTGGACGGCATGGTCGACGGTCTTCTCGTACACAGCGAGAACTTTCAGGCCATCGCCTTTCTTCTCGAGTCGCTGCGAGGCAAAGTCGAATGCATCTACATAGACCCTCCATACAACACCGGCGACTCTGAGATTATTTACAAGAATGAGTACCTGCGCTCGTCGTGGCTCACGCTCATGGAGAACCGCCTGAGCCTCGCGATGCGGTTGCTCAGTGACGACCCAGTCCTTTTTATTGCCATCGACGACTTTGAGATGGTTGATCTATCGGAGCTGATCGACAAGCACTTCCCGTTCTTTCGACGCGAGATGATCATCGTCAATCACCACCCCCAGGGCGGAAAGGCCAAGGTCCTGGCGAATACGCACGAGTACATGCTGGCGTGCGTCCGTCATGGATCGGATCGCACTTTGGCGGGGCGCGTGAGCAAGGATGGTGTAGAACTACGCCCGTTCAAGCGTAGTGGCACGGCTGAAAGCAACTTCCGCTACGGTCGCCCCAACAGCTTCTACGCTGTGTTGGTCGATCCGGATTCCAAGAGGGTGGTTGGTATCGAAGCACCACCCGATCGCCACAGCCATGCTTACCAAACAGAGAATACGGACGAAGGCTTCGTCCGTGTGTATCCTCTGAGCGGAAACCCGGGCGATCCTTCGGAACGTCGTGACCGAGTGTGGCGGGGAACCTACGAATCGTGCCAAGCTCT
>CAYLRE010000536.1:0-2048 GCA_964385715.1 uncultured Planctomycetaceae bacterium | reverse complement strand
GCTACTTCTTCGATGCCGAGACCGGCCTGTACCACGTCCGCAACCGCCAGTACCAAGCGGACATGGGTAAGTTCTTGCAACGCGATCCGATTGGATACGCTGCGGGTGACAGCAATCTGACGCGTTACGTGGGAAGTAGTCCGCTAAGTGCGACCGATCCGCTGGGGTTGGCGCCTCCCGGTCGCTCAGGCAGTTACCCACGCCCCCGCCCACCTGTCCGCAACACGTGGACCCGGCCGGCTGTTGCAATGTTTAGCCGCGTCAAGGCACAGCTTGACCAAAACTTACGAGACATTTCCGAAGTGCTGATCGAGATCGGCAAGAAAGTCGCCTCACTTCAAGAGTGCGAAGAGGTGCTGCTTGAGCCTGAGTACCAGCGTCTCATGAAGCTGAAGAAAGAGTATTGGAACAACTACGTTAGCTTGGCTAGGGAGGCGACTTTCTCTATAGAGAAAATAGAAAAGTTCGTGGACGGGCACTATGAGATGCCCTACAAGGGCGAGCTCTGGGATCACGACGCCTGGCGCAAAGCATCCAGCATTATGGGTGACGCACTTGATGCAAGGGAGAAATGGCTGAAAAAGGTCGAGACGACGGTTTATACCGCAGACCGCGTGGGGTTGGTACTTACGACAGCCACTGGTGGTGCAGCATTGGTCAAAGCGGGCATCACCCAGGGCAGTGCTTACGCGATTCGGGTCGCGGGCAAGGTTGGTGCTGGCTTTGTGGGCGGAGCTGTTATAGGCGCTGCGGCGGATGCGGCCATTGAAAAGCTTCCCATCAGCGACGACGAGAAGATGTGGCTTCGTACGGGCCTTGATATGGTTGCTCTGATTGCCGGCGCCAAGAACATGCGTAATAAGCCGAACGGTACCAAGCCGGATGGCAGCGGGCCGAAGCCGAAACCGGACGTTGATCCGCCCGCGGAGGTCGGCAACAATGGTGGCAACGCCAATGGGCCGACGACGGGAAGGCCTGCGAGCGGTTCAAACCCAAGAGGGAAGAGTAGAGCTGGTGCAGTCTTCCCCTCTCGCAAAGTTCGCACACCGGCCGTAAAGCAGTCTCACTTTGGACCGAAAATTGCGACCCCAATTCCCAAAAAGGGAGTTCCAAAGAATTGGGGCAAGACCGACGTCGAGAATGCCATCGAGGACTATCGAACAAGTATTGCGAGCCGCAAGGCAGAGTTGAGTGCGTTTGATGCAGCCGGAGGAGGGAGCCCGACTCAACGTTTGGCTCATGCACGACGAATAACTCAAGAAGAAGGTTTTCTCAGCTCACTGGAAAAGGCCCTGGAGGATCTTAGGTGACTATCGAAACTGAATTGCGATCCATACTAGACAGCCAGGACGACCAGGCGGATGCATTGAATCTCTTGGTCGATGAGTTCCGTGAAGGGCGCGATCCATTGGAGTTGCTGCGCCTCATGCAATCCAGTGATAGCGAATCAATCCAAATCGGGGCATGGATTACTAGCGAAATACCGTTTGACTGGTACAACACACCAGAGTTCATCAATAAGCTACACGAGTTATCGAGCCACGAAAATGCACTCGTTCGGTTTTACGCTCTGGGTGCCCTCTTTCCGTCTCTGGACAAAGCTGACAAGGACTCACAGGACTTGATTTCCCGGATGAGCAGCGACAGCAACGAAGGGGTGAGAAGTAGCGCAGAAGCCGCTGCCAAAAGGCTTGGTCTCAAGTAGCAGTCAGCAACAACCGTTGATCCCCGGCAACTTGGCATGCTCGATCGCAGGGAGCAGGCCGTCCCCACTCAAGGCCCTCAGACGCCCCGTCAGGCACCAGAGGAATTGACGAGCATCCCAACACCAAGGGCATTGTCCACGACATTAAACGCAACTTAAAGGAAGACGCCGTCGGAGCAGACAGCTTCGTAGGGATATCACCGGATGGTGACGTAATTGTTTCAGATGCCGACGGGCTCGCAGAGAACCTAGGGCATTGGGGACAGTACGCGAACTGAGGCACCGTTACGAGAAACAAAAATGTCCATTTTCCACTACTGCGTAGCCCTAGACATTGTTCATC
>CAYLRE010000535.1:0-2050 GCA_964385715.1 uncultured Planctomycetaceae bacterium | reverse complement strand
GGCATACCCTTGGTCGTCATGTAATTGGCGAGCGCCTTCTTGTCATCGTCGAGACTGATTCCGACGACCTCAAAGCCGCGTTCACGATACTTTTCATGGGCAGCGACCACTTCCGGCAGCTTTTGCAGACAGGCATGGCACCAAGTGGCCCAGAAGTTCACAAGCACGACCTTGCCACGATACGACTCCCAATCGAACGACTGTCCATCGTGCGTCAGGCCGGCCAACTCCATCGGTTGTCCGATCGTCTGCTTGACCTTCAACATGCCGTCGAAATAATCAGCCCTGGCGATCAATTGCTCGTCGCCACCTTTGCGAAGAATCAGAGAGAAATCACGATAGGCCTGTACAGTCAACTTTGCGTTGTCAGAAGCTTCCAGTTCCTGCAAGACGATCGACATAATCGTGACGTGCTTCTCCTTGAGCTCCTCGACCGAAGCATCTTTGCTGTCGGCGACCACGGAATCGACGATCGCCTGCTGCTCTTCTTCACTGGAAATCGGCAGCACGATCATTCGAGCATTAAACTCCAGCTGCTCAGCGACATCGACCAATTGCTCGTCTTTCGTCTCATTCAAAATCTTGGCAGCCGCGTCGAGTGTGTCGGATGCAACCTGAATCTCGTCGATGTTGCGCAACTCAGTGACCATAAACATGAATCGATCGAGCTGAGCACCGGCTTCTTGGGGGCTACTTTTGGCCGCGCTTCGCAACTCCTGCAAAATGTCGTCAACGGTCTGCTGACGCTCCTCCGCAGATACGTTGGCAATCATGCTCACCCGAGCTCCGAAAATGACATTCACCGCGTTAATGTGATCTTCAGCGGTTTCGTCCGGAACCAATTCCAAAATGCGACGTCCGGCTGCCAACATGGCGAGGGGAGCCTTTTCCCAATGCGCGTCGGCATCTTCCTGGCTTGTCGGTTGATATTCGGTAAGCTTGTCGACATACGCGAGCAATTCTTTGGCGTCGCCGTCGGGTACCTGATAACGTCCTTCCGACGACGTCTTCGTCGCTGACGCAGTCGCAGTCTTCGTGTTCGCAGCAGAGGCGCTCGTCGAGGCGAGCGGCAGTTTCTTATCATCCGCCACCGATTCGTTGCATGCTGGAAGTGAGACCACAAGAAGCCCCAACATGGCCGCGAAAGAGAATAGGGATTTTGCTCGTCGCATACGAAAACTCCTCACGCCACATACAGTGGTGGACATTTCGTTGGATTGTTTGATTAGGATAACGAGAGAGGGTGGAAGGGTAGCTAACGGTCATCCTCCGTGCAACGGCGAATCGACCTGCTAGCGGCGGGAATGCTTGCACACGATATAGTACGCGACGGCACCGCGAAAGGTTCCCCGAGAACCCCTCAAATCCCCGCTCAACCTGGAACAGACCCTGCCAAGAATCGACCGCAAATATGGACATTCTGGGGCAGCATCAACCTGAAGGAGCCCCAGGCGGGGTCCTAGCACGCGAAATCGCCACCTGCGTGCTCCAGCGACCAGAGAGACCGCCGGCTCGTCTGGCCCGCCACAACGTCCGTATACTGGAAATAGAACCCACGCCCGGTGGATCGTGTCCTGGTTAGCCCCGCGCATACGCCCTCCACCTACAGAAGAGTATTTGCCGTGTTTGCCTGGATCGTTCCAGCTGCCCAATCACAGAACCTCTTTCTGACAACGCCCTTGGCCGACAGGGCAAAAGCGGCCTTTGCGATGATTACCGACAAACAACGAAGCCAAATTGCCTGGGACGCGGCCCGACTCGTCTTTTCTGGACAGGAGGAGGACGTGCAGCGAGCCAAGCTTCAGGTCGCCCGTCAGATTTGCCAGGGCCCGCTTCGCCCACGCGACCTGCCGACCAACCGTGAGATCCGCGAGCACGTGAATCTCCTCCTGGCACAAGACGAGGGCGAAAGCGAGACAACATCGACGCTGCCAGCCACGAACCTCGACCGGTATCACTACTTCGCCATCTTGCTCGCCCCGCTGGAAGAAGTGCACGAGAACCCGGAGCGTCACCCCGAGGGAGACGCCCTGTACCATAGCCTACAGGT
>CAYLRE010000534.1:0-2053 GCA_964385715.1 uncultured Planctomycetaceae bacterium | reverse complement strand
AGTTTCTTTCCAAGAGGTATAACTCACGAGGAGTAAAACCAGCAGGCACCCGACGAACGGGATCGCCAGAAATGCCGTTTCATTGAAGTGAAGGTAATGTGCCAGGACGGGAAAGAACTTTCGCCAGGCGAGACCAAGATTAGTCAGACCTAGGTCGACGTCATCTGCAAATGGATCGTCGAGCAACTTGAGGGTGGTGGCCGCTCGATTAATCTCCGGATTGAATTGTGCCGGAGGGACGTGAAGCCCTTTCCAGACCGCCATCCGCGGAGTGAATATGCAGAAAACAATCGCTCCGGCCAAAACCGACGTCGTGAGGAGCAGGAAGGCATGTCGCCATCTGTGCGACGTGCCGGTGGCGCCAGGGGCACCCTCGCCATGATCAGGCCGATCGGGTTGGCTCATGCTAGAACGGCCTCTGGAGGCCCATTGGTCAGTTGCAGGGACGTGATGGGGACTTTCCACCGGCGGGGCAACGTTACTTTGGCATCGCTAAAAGGAATAATTCCAGGATAGCCCACTTAAAGTGACGGAGGAACCCAAGATCATCTGCCAGTGGGATGGTGCGGCTGAGAGGGATTCTTCGGGTTGTTCGGCTTCCATTTCCATTGGCTAGATCGTTGACGTTGAGGGTAATTCAATCGCTACGTAAGATGGGAATGTAGTCGCGGAACTTGATTCCACCCCCTGCAATTCTGAATGCCCGCTGAACCTCCTTTGTCTGAGTCCACGAAAATCCGTCGGATCGAGTCTATTTGCTATTGCGCTGGGCTTGCGTTGGTCATTTTCTTGCTGTACGGCCAGACGATTGATCACGAGTTCGTGGCTTTCGATGACGACCGCTACATCTACAAACACAAAATGGTTGCGGACGGACTGAGCAGTGAGGGATTCTGGCATGCGTGGTCCTTGAAGTCCTCGAAGAATTTGGACTGGGATCCGCATGGCAACTGGCATCCGCTGACGTGGCTGTCATTGATGTGGGATAGCTCTTTGTACGGTGCTGAGAAGGCAGACGCGGGCGGCTTCGTCTTAACAAACGTAGCGCTCCACGCTGCGAACGCCGTACTGCTCTTTATTGTTCTACGGCAGCTCGGTGGAAGTTTGCTGTTCGCGATTAGCGTATCGGCGATCTTTGCGTTACATCCGTTGCGTGTTGAAGCTGTTGCTTGGGCTTGTCAGCGGAAAGAGGTCTTGTCGAGTTTCTTCGGCCTGATTTCGATTCTGTTCTACGTACGCTTCGCATGGCGACCGGCAATTGGGCGATATCTGCTAGTGGTGTTGTTTCTAGGCCTCTCGATGATGTCCAAGCAGACACTCGTAGCGCTCCCCGTGGCTCTGTTGCTGGTTGATTATTGGCCGCTTCGTCGGACAAGAAACGATGATGACGGGGCAACGGAGGAAGGTGCCCGGCTTGGCGAGCGAGCCTCGTGGGGACGGCTTGTTCTGGAGAAGCTGCCGTTGCTCCTCATATGCGCTCTTTCGGCTTATATGGCGTTTCGCGGAGTCTCGGACGAAGGGGGCACGCACTCGTCTGACAAACTAAGTGTGACCGTACGTGCTGCTAATGCGGCGGTCGGCTATGCCGAGATGGTTGGCAAGAATTTTTGGCCGACCGATCTGGCTATTTTTTACCCTCATCGGGCAATGGTTGATGAGGATGGCGGTAAACAGCTGCTCGTCCCTGGGATGCTATCGGCCGTGCTGCTACTGGGCATCACGGGAGTCGTGGTGTGGCAATTGCCAGCACGACCGTACCTCGCCGTGGGCTGGTTTTGGTTCGCCTTAATGCTTGGCCCGATGAGTGGTCTTAGCCAGGCAGGGTATCACGCCTGGACCGATCGATTTACCTACATACCTTCCATTGGCCTCTACGTGATGGTCGTCGGGGTGTGCGCTGAGGTGACGAGACGCTGGCTTCCAATGAGGTGGATTATGGGCCTAGCGTTGTTCGGAGCCTGCGTTGCGTTAGGTGTCGCGACCTACAAACAGGTTGCTACTTGGCGCGATTCGAAAACAACATTTGAGCATGCCCTGAGTGTCACTTCGCGAA
>CAYLRE010000533.1:0-2065 GCA_964385715.1 uncultured Planctomycetaceae bacterium | reverse complement strand
CCGAGGCCTCTCCGGTTTCGGGCGATGTCCGCGCATTCGGTCGCCTGTTCTATGCCAACGCTCGCCGCATTGAGCTCGATCGCCAAGGACGCCTGCGCATTCCGCAGGATTTGGCAGACTGGGCAAACCTGGGCAGCGACATCGTGCTCGTCGGCATCGGCGATCACCTGGAACTTTGGGAAAAGAATCGCTGGGAAGAATACGTCGCCCAGCAGCAATCGCAATACGACCGACTCGCTGAATCGGCATTCGGAGAGTCGATCAAACCGCGTTAATGACCTTTATTCATCGACCAACGCACAACAATCGGCTAACTGCCGATTGCATCGCTGCAGACCGTATTTAAGGAGCGTCCGTCCGTTCGTTTGCCGAATCGCGGTAGCGGAGCTGCCAGTTACCGGCCACCAATTGGCAGGCTCGTGGGCCCCAAAGACCTAGCTATCGCGAGTGCGAGGACAGGGATGTACCTCGACGGCGAACCGTGGTGATAGCAACCGCCCTTTGGGCAAATGCTCAAACCACAGACACCTTGCCCAGTATCAGGCACATGGATGCGTCTGATGCTGGGTTCTTTTATTGACACGCATAAGCGGGCATCGCTATTATCCCGCCCGTTCGTCAAGGACACCGTTCGCCGAGGGCACTATTCTGTGGTCGCCGGCGAAACATCGTGTTGAGACCATTTCGCCCCGGGCAGTTCCGCCCATTGAAACCAACCCTATGAGTTCATTGCCGCAGCACGTCTCCGTGATGCCGGCCGAGATCGTCGCTCAATTAGCGCCGGCTCCCGGCAGTACGATTGTCGACGGTACCCTCGGCGCTGGAGGACATACACGACTACTTGCCGAATGCGTCGGTCCCGAAGGCCTCGTATTGGCGCTCGATCGCGATCCGGCCGCGATTGAAGCCGCCGAACAGAACCTGAAAGGCTTGCCGGTCGCGTTGGCACACAGCAGTTACAGCGATTTGCCGGAGGTGCTCGAACAACTCGACATCAAGACGATCGACGGGTGCGTACTCGACCTTGGACTGTCGAGCGATCAGCTGGCCGACCGGGAGCGAGGGTTCAGCTTCGACTCCGACGGTCCACTCGACCTGAGATTCGATCCCCTCGAAGGCAAGCCAGCTTGGCAACTACTTGAGCGGATCAGCGAAAAGAAACTGGCCGACCTGATTTATCAATACGGAGAAGAACGATACAGCCGCCGCGTGGCGCGAAAGATTGTTGAGACCCGAAGAGCCGATCCGATTCGTACGGCGGCGCAGCTCGCCAACCTGGTGCGTCGCTGCGTTCCCCGTCCCAAGGATCGGGCAGCGATCGACTCGGCAACGCGAACCTTTCAAGCCCTCCGCATTGCAGTGAACGAAGAACTGAAGTGGCTCGACGTGGCACTCGAACGATTGCCCGACTGCCTGGCACCAGGAGCGAAGCTGGCAATCATCAGCTTTCACTCCCTGGAAGACCGGCGAGTCAAACACGCCTTTCGTGAAGACGACCGCCTGGAAGTGCTGACCAAGAAACCGCTTCTGCCGACGGAAGAAGAACTTCAACAGAACCCACGCTCGCGGAGTGCGAAATTGCGAGTCGCCGAGCGGATCGATCTCACGGCAAAAGAACATTAGACACAGCGGGCCTCATCGCCGGCACATCTTCAAACTGAATTCAAACACGACACACAACCGACCATTTGTCACCATCGATCAAGGAGGATCGAATCATGACCAAGGAAGTTAAAGTTGGATTGGGCGTCATCTTTTCGCTGACGCTGGTCTTTGGATACGTGATCTACGACCGGTTCTTCGAGAACGACAGGAACGAACCGACCGCTGTCGCCAGCATTTCGGTCAACGATAAGGCATCGGCACAATACTCGGCCACCGCGACCGGCATTTCGCGGCCAGCCGAGCCAGCTCGCTTCACGGTCGTGCCCGCTGCCGACTGGCAGGAAGCGGCCCCCAGCGTTGCGACTGAGCCGACCGAAGAACCGGCCAAGCCGGCGATTCGCCTCAAGTCACCTCCCCGACCGACGGTGATTCCGATGCCGACGTTCCGCGAAACCGAAAA
>CAYLRE010000532.1:0-2089 GCA_964385715.1 uncultured Planctomycetaceae bacterium | reverse complement strand
CTCCCGGAGCTGGATCTTCTCGTCGTCGCTGAATTTCGCTGGCATCGTGCTCCTTCATGAATGTATGAATATATTCATCTCATATTCATGATATCACTGGCATCTCCTCCGGTCAAGATCGATCGCCTATTCTTTCGCTGAAATAGGACGAGTAGGCGCACCTAGTGACGCCGTTTCCGGTCAACGGCCAATTCGCTTATCCCGATCGCCTCTACTGGCGATAGACCCACGATTCTTCAAGCTCGCTCCTCCTGGCCTCCCGAAGATCACCAACCTTGCCCCCTTTTGGCACCCGAATCTGCATAACAACTGCGTCCAGCAGAAGCCGGTCTTCACCCTCGTGAATACGGTGACGGCCCCATTCCACAACACAGTCTGGCCCTTACGGACACCGTAATCGCTCCGCCCGGCTCAGCTGACGCAGTCCGTTCGGCTTGACGACGAGGAGATATGTATGAGCGATGCAACCGTTTCTGAGAAAGATGTACGGTCATTCCAAGTGGATTACCTCAAGCTTCTGACGACGCTGAGCACTGGCGCTATCCTCATTATCGTTGCTTTCCTTGACAAGGTATTTAAAAGCCCCCAGTGGGTTGTCCTCATCGCCGTGAGTTTGGGTGGTTTTTTTTCTCTGTGTCCTGGGGTCTCTCATCTGCATGGCGCTCCATGTCGCGGACGTGGAGGAGACAATCGATGTCGAGTCCTCTCCTTGGGCTGACCTTAGCTTCTGGACAAACTGGGTTACCCATATTGTGTTCGTCGTTGCCCTGCTTGCCCTTGTAGCCTTCGCAATAAAGAACATCATGTAAACGGAGCCGAACAAAGGAATCCAGGCGTTCGGCTAAGAAAGACCATGATGAAGAATCGAGTCCCACGTCGATTGCTCGATAGGCTCTGATCGCCATGGATCAGCATTCGATAATCCTTCGAACCGCCAACCCTACCTTCGAGGAAGGTCTGGTGTTCGCTCGCTATCTCGACCAAGCAGCCGAGGGTTTCTTCCGTCTTATGCTCGGTCGGCGAGTCGCCAACATCATCGCCACGGTGTTTACCCAACCCAACCACGACTACTCCTTCCAAAACGTAATCTTCGCCGAACATGACAAAGCTATCGTTGGAATGGCCTCAGGTTTCACTGCCGCGCAGCACCATCGTTGTTCCGACCAGCCACTGAAGCAGGCTGCGGGATGCCGCGCCCTGCGAATGATGTGCCTAGCCGCACTTGGTGCACCACTCCTGCGAGTTCTCAACACCATCGCCGATGGCGATTTCTACCTCGAGGCGATTGCAGTCGACAGAGAACATCGCGGGAAAGGCGTCGGCTCCGCCTTGATGGTCGCTATCGAAGACCGGGCTCGCGCCAGCGGATCGGCCCGACTCGCCCTCGACGTCGTAGCCCGCAATGAGCGCGCTCGCAGGCTCTACGAGCGTCGCGGGATGACCGTCGAGTCGCAGTGGCCAAAGCGCTTCGCCATTCCGGGGCTTGCACTCCTTCGGATGACGAAAACACTCTGAGCCCTCGATGGATGCCGTTCCGATGACGTATTTGGGAATGGTTACGATAGAATGGAACAAACGCCGAACAAGGCAGTCAAACACTGCGCCGCGAAGCACGGGGAGGTTCATCGCGCCAGGGGCGAGGAAGAGAGCGTTGCTTCGGAGGCAAAGCATGATAGCCAATGATTCCAGGGACGAAGTGCTCATTTCATGAACTGAAAGGGCACCGATTATTGCACTGACGTCATGCTTTTCGAATTCGAGCCTAGCCGCTGTGACTTTCATTACATTCACAACGGAAAGTCCAGTTCTTTGGGGACGCCCGGCTCAAAGCTCCCTAAACACCCTCTCCGCGTACGGCTCATAGCCGATCTTGCGCCAGAACTGGGTCGAGACTTCGTTTCGTGTGGCCACTCCTCGCTTCAATGCGGTCGATGCCGCGCTGGGAGAATCAGTTACTTCAGAAAAGAAACGGGAACCTTTGCTTCCGTGGTATAATGACGCAGGGTGATGTCATGGCGATCAAGCAGGCTAGACAGTTGAGTTACACGGTCATTTTTGAGCCGGCCCAAGAGGGAGGGTACGTGGTGGT
>CAYLRE010000531.1:0-2091 GCA_964385715.1 uncultured Planctomycetaceae bacterium | reverse complement strand
GGTCTTTGTTGAGTGATTAATCGGTTTTGCTAAGCAGGGCCACACATTGGGCCGTGATGATTTCTTCGTTGCCGATC
Organism: uncultured Planctomycetaceae bacterium; assembly: GCA_964385715.1. GTDB lineage: Bacteria > Planctomycetota > Planctomycetia > Pirellulales > UBA7805 > MB-PLM-2. The sequence goes on along the minus strand of CAYLRE010000531.1, from coordinate 2,014 downwards.
GGGCCAACCCCTTCGCCGGTCTTGGCCTTGATGCCGATCTGGCTCGCGTCACAGGCCAGGATCTCGGCGATCCGGCCGGCAATGGTTTGTCGATGCGGGCCGAGCTTCGGTCGTTGGGCCAGCACCACGCAGTCGAGGTTCTCGAGCTGGTAGCCGGCGGCGGTGACTTGCTGCCAGGCCAAAGTCAACATGTCGGCCGAATCACGCCCCGCGTTTTCGGCAGCCGTATCGGGAAACAGTTGTCCGATATCGCCCAAGGCGGCAGCCCCCAACAGCGCATCGGTCACGGCGTGCAGCAGCACATCGGCATCGCTGTGGCCGACCATTTCGCGGTCGTGGGGGATGTCGATTCCGCCCAATCGCAGCGGTCCGCCGGGCTGCAGCCGGTGGGTGTCGTGTCCAATACCTACGCGGGGCAAGTTCGTAACGGTGTCTCCTTGTGTGTTCGGTCGCTAAGTGCGGTGGCAGGCTGTCTGCGCGAGCAGCTGCCGTCGGCGCGGGGATTATACAGCAGTAACAAAACGGCGACAAAGGCAAGTTGGGATGAATGGAAACTCGGTCGGATCACGCCGTATTAGGCAGTCAAGCTCGCCTGGTGAGCAGCCGGAGGCTGGTGGTGGGCGGTTTCGCGGCGATATCGGCGAACCGCTCAGGCTCCTATAATGGGGACCACCATGTCGATCATCGAGCTATCCAACCTGACCAAGACGTACCGCATCTACCAGAAGAAGGAGGGGCTACTGGCCTCGGTGCGCGGACTCTTTTCCCGGGAATACCGCGAGGTGAAGGCGGTGCAGGGGATCGATCTCAAGGTCGACGAGGGCGAATTCGTGGCCTTCCTGGGGCCGAATGGTGCCGGCAAGACGACCACACTGAAGCTGCTCTCTGGCGTGATCAACCCGACCAGCGGCTCGGCCACCGTAATGGGACACGTCCCTTGGCGGCGAGAAAATGAGTATCGCCGCAAGTTCGCACTGGTGATGGGGCAGAAGAATCAACTTTGGTGGGATCTGCCGGCCCAGGAATCGTTCCGGCTGCATCAACAGATCTACCGCATTGACGAAAAGGAATTCGACCGCACGCACGACGAGCTGATCGACCTGCTCAAGGTGAAGCACCTGTTGGGCCAGCCGGTGCGAGAGCTTTCGCTAGGCGAGCGGATGAAGATGGAGCTGATTGCAGCTCTCTTGCACTCGCCCCAGGTGCTGTTCCTGGATGAACCGACGATCGGGCTCGACGTGATCGCCCAGCACAACGTGCAGGAGTTCCTCAAGCATTACCAGGAACTGCGAAAAATCACGATCCTGCTCACCAGCCACTACATGAAGGACGTGGCGGCCCTCTGTCAGCGAATTGTGATTATCGCTCAGGGGCAGATTATGTACGACGGTTCGCTCTCCGGCATCGTCGACCGATTCAGCTCGCACAAGATCGTTTCGCTGCTATTTTCCGGCGATCGGCTGCCGGATGACCTCGATCGCCATGGCGAGGTGATTGAGAGGGAAGCGCCGCGGGCGAAGATTCGCATTCCCAGACGCGAAGTGGCCGAGGTGATGGCCCGCATCTTGCAAAAACACACGATCGAAGACGTCACGATTGAAGATTTGCCGCTGGAAGAAGTCATCGCCGAGATGTTCTCGTTGGTGCAGAGTGAGAACGGTTCGCCGGTCGAAACGGCAGCGGCCGAGACGACCTGAAAGAGCTAAAGCAGAAGTGCGAGAAGCGGAGGTCGCTTTGGCAACCCGCTTCCCACAAACCGTAGGGCACAATTAACGCGACATGATGGCAAAAGTCCAAACCTGGTGGTTCATCCTCAAGATCTGCTTTTCGGAGCGGCTTGTTTATCGAGGGGACTTTGCGCTTGGCACTTTGATGCGTTTCCTGCCGATCGTGACGCAGATTTTCTTGTGGGGGGCGATCTTTGCCACGCTTAGCGAAGCTACCGGCACTGACACCATTCGCAACTTCACCTACCACGACATGATCGCCTATTACCTGTTCGTGTTTCTCGGAC
>CAYLRE010000530.1:0-2091 GCA_964385715.1 uncultured Planctomycetaceae bacterium | reverse complement strand
CTGGAGGTGGAACTCGATACCGGTCGGAAGCACCAGATTCGCGTGCAGTTGAGTAGCGAAGATCATCCGATCTTGGGCGATCGGAAGTATGGTGCGACGCGGGCGTTTCCGCCTCGCTCCGCAGCCAACAAGCGAGACCGTGATGTGGGCATCGCTTTGCATTCCCGGCGACTGGTGTTCGAGCACCCAGTGCGCCGCGAGCCGGTGGAGATCGTGGCGCCGCTGCCGGCCACCTGGCTCGATTTTGGCGTTCGTGATGAGTAGATATCGGCGGATGCAAGCTCTTTCTGCCCCCGATGAGTCGCATTGCTTGGCGCACAGCAGGCAGGCCGTTTACCCTGGATAGGTATGAGTCGGGCGAGTGCATTCGACCGATACCGCCACGAGGGATACGACGAAAGAGATACGACGACAGAGGCCAGTTCGATGTCGGAAACGACACCCGTCAAGTTGCGTGATGCGGCGATTGCCAGCGAGTTGGTAACCGTCAACGAGATGGAGCAGTGTCTCGCTGCTCTGGCCAAGGTACGCGCCGAGCATGGCTGGAGTGAGGCGGAGGCAGGCGACGATCAACTGGCCGATCAACTAATCGAGAAGCGGCTGGTCACACCTTGGCAGATCGAGCAGCTCAAGAAGGGGCGAACTCGATTTACGCTGGGGCCTTACCGCATTGTGGATGCCATTGCCGTGGGTGGAATGGGGCAGGTCTTCAAGGGCGAGCACGCGATGATGGGGCGCACCGTAGCGGTCAAGGTGCTTCCCAAAGACAAGACGACGCCCGAGTCGATCGAGAGTTTTGAACATGAAGTCCGTGCTCAAGCGCGGCTCGATCATCCCAACTTGGTTCGCGCCTACGATGCTGGTCACGACGGAGACGTTTATTACCTGGTGACAGAATACGTGCCGGGTAGCGATCTGCGACGGTTGGTGCGACAGATGGGCCGACTTAGCCAACGCGACGCGGCCACGATTCTTTCGCAGGTGGCCAGCGGGTTGCAGCACGTCCATGAAATGGGGCTCGTGCATCGAGATACGAAGCCGGGAAACGTGCTAGTGACGAAGGAAGGCCGAGCCAAGCTGTCCGACTTGGGGCTGGCTGGTTTTCTGGTGGGCGAGTGGGAAGAAAACGATCCGCGGGCAGGCAAGATCGTCGGCACGGCGGACTACCTTGCTCCGGAACAGATTATTTCGCCACACGATGTCTCTCCGAGCTGCGACATTTATGGGCTGGGTTGCACGATGTACTACGCGGTGACCGGCAAGGTTCCGTTTCCAGGTGGTACGAATAAAGAAAAGTGTCATCGCCATTGCAACGAGGTTCCGCTCAACCCGCGACGGTTCCACCCTGATCTGTCTCCGGAGTTCGTGGAAGTGATGGCGGACATGTTGGAGAAGGATCCCAAAAAGCGAATCTCTTCGGCCGGTGAAGTGGTGTGGCGATTGTCGCCATGGATCGACGAGGGGGCGTATGGCACAGACAATCCCGACGATGATCGCTGGGCGGAAATCGAGCTGGCAAAATTGGAGTCGTCGCAATCGTCGGCCTACACCCCAGAGGATCTCTCGGAGCTGATCGAGAACGCCGAGCAGCCACTTACGCTGGCCCCACGGCAGGGTGATTCGCAGAGCACGGAGCAGATTGTGGCGGCGGCTCAGGAAACAGCCGCGCTCGAGGCGGCCGGCCTTTTGCCACCGGCATTGCCGCCGGAGTTTGTCACGACGCGGCCAGCCGAGCGGGAGCGATCTTTCTCGATGGGGCAAGTCCTGGCGATCGTGGCGGTTGCTACGGCCCTAACGGCGCTGGTCACCGGGACGCTCGTCGCGCTGTTGTTGTAGTCACGCCGGCTCTTGATCTCACTGCCTGGCGGATTTCCGTCTTTTCTGTTGGAACCAGGGTGCCTGTTGGGCCGATACAGAGGGAACGTTGCTTTTGCTTGGGGCGAACTTTGGGCCACTTGGTGGTGTCAAACCAAAGCCGTCTTGTCCGGCGAACGTGTCTCATTGACAACGCCCGGGCCAGTATTTAGCATGTGCAACTTGCGCTCCTTTGGGGTGCGGCGGACAGGTAGCTCAGTTGGTAGAGCACTGGAC
>CAYLRE010000529.1:0-2095 GCA_964385715.1 uncultured Planctomycetaceae bacterium | reverse complement strand
GACGATCAACCGAATCATCGATGTCTTTCCGACCAACCAGCAAGAACAGATTCGCACGCAGCTGGCCACGGCCATCATTGGTGTTCTTTCGCAAACACTTCTGCCGCGAATCGAAGGAGGACGTGTTGCCGCCTACGAAATGTTGGTAGCGACTCCCGGTATCGCCAACCTGATTCGCGAGAACAAGACGTTTCGCATCAACTCCTCGATTCAGACCGGTGCCAAGCAAGGCATGCAGCTCTTGGACGATGCGCTCTACAACCTTTGGAGCGATGGAATTTGTGATCGAGCGGCCGTGCTGGCGAAGGCAAACGACCCGGCGGCACTGGCCGACAAGATCAACAAGATGGAACGAAACATGGCAGGACAGACGGGCTAGAAGACGCACACCCTAGAAGCGGCGGCAACCGTCGCGTGGACAAGGTAACCGTTACATGGCAATTCGACGCATTGGTCAGATCCTCGTAGATCTTGGCTTCATCGACGACGACCAACTGGATGAAATCCTGGTTGCGCAAGAGCAGCGACCCAACGAAATGTTGGGGCAGATTGCCATTAGTCTCAACCTCATCAGTGACGAGCAGCTGGCGCAAGCCTTGGCCGAACAGATGGGGATGCAGGTCGTTTCGCTCGACGAGATCGAAATTCCGGAGGAAGTGCTCTCCCAGGTCACCGAACCGATGGCGCAACTCTACCGCGTCATTCCGATCAAGCTGGAAGACAACGCGCTCACGGTCGCCATGTGCGAACCGCAGAAGATCACGATTCAAGACGAGCTGCGTACCTTCCTGGGTTTTGATATTCGCCCGGTTGTCGCCACCGAAAAGGACATCAATCGAGCGCTCGAGAGATTCTATGCCGCGAGTGGAGAAAGCTTCGAGAATCTCGTCCAAGACATGGAAGATGACGAGGATCTCGCGGCGGCCGCCTTTGAGCTGGAACAAGCCGGCAAGATCGATCTGACCGACGTGCAGGCCTTGGCCGACAGTGCCCCCGTGCGTCGCCTGCTGAACATGGTCCTTCTGCTGGCCATTAAAGACCGCGCCAGCGATCTTCATTTTGAGCCGTTTGAAGATGAATTTCGCATTCGGGTCAAAGCCGACGGCGTGCTTTATGAAATGGTACCGCCACCACGACATCTGGCGTTTGCGATTACCACCCGCATCAAGGTCATGGCCAATCTCGACATCGCCGAACGTCGCTTGCCGCAAGATGGTCGAATTGAACTGACCGTCGGCGGTCACCCGGTCGACTTGCGTGTGGCGGTGTTGCCGACCATGTTCGGTGAAAGTGTCGTGCTGCGAGTGCTCGATCGAACGGTCGTCTCGCTCGACCTGGCCAATCTCGGGCTGGATCCCGACGTTCTCCGCGACTTCCGCGAAATCATCGCTCGTCCCAACGGCATCGTACTGGTGACGGGTCCTACCGGTTCAGGAAAAACAACCACGCTCTACGGTGCCTTGGTCGAATTGAATACGGTGGAAGACAAGTTGATCACCACCGAGGATCCGGTTGAATACGACATCGACGGAATCGTGCAATGCCCGATCGACACCTCGATTGGCAACACGTTTGCTAGTTTCTTGCGGGCGATCCTGCGCCAAGATCCCGACAAGATTCTGGTGGGCGAGATCCGCGATCTGGAAACTGCCGAAATCGCCGTGCAGGCATCGCTCACCGGGCATCTGGTATTCAGCACGCTACACACCAATGACGCCCCGAGTACCATCACGCGACTACGCAATATGGGTGTTCCCCCATTCTTGATCACGGCCACGCTAGAAGGGGTCATGGCCCAGCGCTTGGTACGTCGTATCTGCGAGAATTGCAAAGAAGAAACCGCGCCCACGCCAGAAGTAATGGCCGAACTCCAGCTTGAGCCGGCCGACTTTGAAGGCAAAACCATCTACAAGGGTCGTGGCTGCGAAGAATGCAATAGCAGCGGATATAAGGGTCGCGTCGGGCTTTATGAGCTGATGACGATCAACGACGAGATTCGCGACATGATCATGCGTGGGGGATCGACCGAAGAGTTGCGCGTCGCCGCCTGCAACAACGGCATGATCCCACTGCGTGAGGCAGGTATGACGAAACT
>CAYLRE010000528.1:0-2128 GCA_964385715.1 uncultured Planctomycetaceae bacterium | reverse complement strand
GACCATATTCTTTGCAAATTACCATTCGAGCCAAAGTGGTACGCCGATCGAAATTGCCAAGCGACGTACGTTGGCCATCCGTTCTTTGACGAAGTCGATCGTTATCAGCTCGACGTCGACTTTATGAGGAACCAGGCGGCGCAGGAAGGCCAGCTCGTCTCGATCCTGCCTGGTTCCCGCACGGCGGAAGTCACCAACAATCTGCCCTGGCTACTCAAAGCAGCATCGATCGTTCACAAGAAAGTTCCCACCGCGCGATTCGCGCTCGCCAGTTTCAAAGAAGCACAAGCCGAGTTGGCCCGTCCGCTGGTCGAAACAAGCGGCTTGCCAATTGAGATTCACGTCGGACGCACAAGTGAATTGATCGAAGCGGCAACCTGTTGCTTGGCGGTCTCGGGCAGCGTGTCGCTCGAGCTGATGCAACGATCCACGCCGACGGCGATTCTCTATTACGTGAGTCGTCGCACCCGCTTTCTGATGCGTCATGTGTTTCGCATCAAGGTGAAGTTCATCACATTGGTCAATCTCATGGCCGAGCCGGAGCCGTTTGCCGATCGCCCAATTCCATTTGACCCCGAGGCCGCGGATGCTGACCGTGTGCCCATGCCGGAGTACCCAACCTGCGAAGACAAGTCGGAGCAACTTGCGGCTCATATCATCGAGTGGCTAACCGACGAGTCGGCGCGTGAGGCAAAGGTCGTCCAACTCGACGAACTCAAAGCCAAGTACGGTTCCATTGGTGCCTCGGAGCGAGCGGCCGACTATATCGTGGCTGCCCTTCGCCAGCCACATGACGCCCGGCACCGTCCACCATCACCACACTTTCTCGCAGAATCTTCTGGCAGGACGGGTGAGAACGCGACGAGCCACACGACCGCCGCGATCAACTAAGCCTCTGGGGTCTGCCACCACCACCGAGCGGTGCTAGAATTCCTCATGATCGGGGGCATATTTATGGCCCGGCGGCGCCCCCTGCCACGAATCATTGCCCCGAACAGGTCGATTCAGGCGAGCCCTTCGGCCATCCCGCACTCCATAAACGCTAGGCGAACGAGATACCAACCGTGATTTTAGGCGAACCCGCTCCCACCCAAGCCGACCTCCGTTTCAGCATCTTTGGATTTCCCGTCCGGGTCCATCCGTTTTTTTGGGTGCTCTGCATCATCCTGATCATCAATAGCAGCAACATCGATCTAAAGCAGCTGCTGATTTGGACAGCCGTGGTCTTTGTTTCGATCCTGATTCACGAACTGGGCCACGCCTTTATGGTCCGTTACTACGGTGGTCGCCCCTGGATCACGTTGCATGCCTTCGGCGGTCTCTGTTCGTATCAGCCGATACACCGCGGACCACTCAGCAATATTCTCATTTCCATTGCTGGACCAAGTGCCGGCTTTTTATTCCTGGCCATAGTACTCTCAGGAATTCACGCGGCAGGATTCCCTGTTGTGTTTGTTTACTTGTTTAATTTCTTGCCGATGCCCATCGTGGCCGTCGAATTCCCTTCGCCTGAACTTAACACGCTTGTTTGGGATCTGATCTACGTCAACTATTTCTGGGGACTTCTTAATTTGCTACCGCTCTACCCACTCGACGGCGGGCAGATTTCTCGGGAGCTATTCATGCTCGGAAATCCCCAAACAGGAGTCGTTCAGTCGCTATGGCTGTCGGTGTTCACAGGCGCGATCATTGCCGTACTGGCGATAACGAAACTTGAGAGCATCTTCATGGCTCTCATGTTTGGTTACCTCGCCTACACCAGTTGGGCCACGATCCAAGCCTACACCGGGCGCGGTGGTTATGGCGGTGGACCGACGCGCCGCGGATGGTAAACCATGAGCGGTACCGAGCAGTCGGTCGACAGGCATGAGTCATGGCCCAAGCGCCGGCTCGTACTACTAGGAGCGAGCAATGTGCGCATGTCGTTGGCGACCACGATTCGCACGGCGACTCACTTTATCGGCGAACCGCTTCACGTCATGGTCGCCGCGGGTCATGGTCGATCGTACGGGAAATCAACCCGTGTACTCGGCCGTCAATTGACCGGGATCACGCAGTGCGGTCTTTGGCAGGCACTCGAAGACCAATCGCCTCTACCTTCGCACGCACTTGTAACGGATATCGGTAA
>CAYLRE010000527.1:0-2160 GCA_964385715.1 uncultured Planctomycetaceae bacterium | reverse complement strand
CACCTTAGCCCACGTCACCTCGACAATCGGGACACCGTAAAAGAACCGTGACTCTCGACCCTCTACCACGATATCGAATGTTCGGCCGTCATCGTCTTGATCGCAAACATCTCGGCGGCGAGAAAAGCCCGTATTAAACAAGCCGGCGTCCGGATGCCCGACCCAGCGAGCACCGTTCATACGCCAAGCTATCGACGTCGACAGCTGGCTGATGACCTTTTTGGCTTCGTTATATCGTTGCATCGTGGGATAGCGAGCGGCAACATAAGCAAAGACAACGCTAAAGATCGCGGTAACGATCAACAAGGTCCGCAAACGAAATTGAAACTGCCACCTTGCCATGGATTGATTGCCAGCCGCCGGGTGCCACTGGCTTTGCCAGTGCCTTGTCGTTCTTGAGTCGAGCGTCGCTCACGCAACGCCCTTGTCTTTCAGTTCCCTCGCTGACGCTTCGGGCTATGTACTTGATCGTCGCCAGACGCCAAATGAACGTTGGGTGGCGATGTTCATCTTGTCCAGCAGTGTAGTTGGTACATCAACTTTCTGTACAACGACGGCTCGGCATTCGAGCAGGCCCTCCCAAGATTGCTTCGACCAGGAGCACAACTTTCTAATACGCCTTAGCAAACACCGCGCGGCCGGTGCTCGGCTTGCCCGTGAAGATACAGGTACCTGGTTCGTCGTTCCCTTCCAGCGGAACGCAGCGGACCGTTACCTTCAGTTTCTTCAGCACCTCGTGCATGGCCGGGTCTTCGCTCCAGTGGCACATCGCCAGGCCGCCGTGGATCTCCGGCTTCTCGGCATTCTCGGGCGTGAAGTAAGCATTGAAATCATCGAGGCTGTCGATCGTGCAGGTGTTCTCCTCTCGCAGCTGCAAAGCCCGATTGAAGAGCGTGCTCTGAATGTCGGCCAGCGTGTCGCCGATCGTGGCCACGAATTCTTCGCGAGCAATGCCCTTCTTCTCCTTGGGCGACTGATCGCGACGAGCCACGAAGCAGGAGTCCGATTCCATGTCGCGGGGACCAATTTCGGCCCGAATCGGCACACCACGCTTCACGTGCTGCCAGGTCTTCTCGCCACCGCGGATGTCTCGCTTGTCGATGGTGACTCGCACCGGCGCGCCGTCGTACGTCTGCGCCTCGAGTTCCTTCTTGACCCGATCGCAATATTCGAGCACCTGGGATGCCGAGTCGTCGCGCAGCACCGGCAGCAACACCACGTGTTGCGGTGCCAGTCGCGGTGGCACAATCAACCCGTCGTCGTCACCGTGGCTCATGATCAGTCCGCCGACCAGTCGCGTGGAAACACCCCAACTGGTCGTCCAGGCGAAGACCTCTTGGCCGTTCTCGTCTTGGAACTTGATCTCTTGGGCACGGGAGAAATTCTGTCCGAGGAAGTGAGACGTGCCAGCCTGCAGTGCCTTGCGATCTTGCATCATCGCTTCGATGCTGTACGTGGCGACCGCACCGGGGAAGCGTTCACCATCGGTCTTCTCGCCCTTGATGACCGGCATCGCCATGTGGTTCTCGGCGAAGTCGGCGTAGACGTCGAGCATGGTCATCGTCTCGGCTTCCGCTTCCTCCGACGTGGCGTGCGCCGTATGGCCTTCCTGCCAGAGGAACTCGGTAGTGCGGAGGAAGAGCCGGGTCCGCATCTCCCATCGCACCACGTTGGCCCACTGGTTGATCAACAGCGGCAGGTCCCGGTACGACTGCACCCACCGGGCGAACATCTCCCCGATGATCGTCTCCGAGGTGGGACGCACGACCAGCGGCTCCTCCAGCCGTCCGACCGGCACCAGCGTCCCGTCCTCCGACGCCTCCAGCCGGTGGTGCGTCACCACCGCGCACTCCTTGGCGAAGCCCTCGACGTGCTCCGCCTCCTTCGCAAGGTAGCTCAACGGGATAAACAGGGGGAAATAGGCATTCCGGTGGCCCGTCTCCCGGAATCGCTCGTCCAGAATCCGCTGGAAGTTCTCCCAAAGGCTGTATCCCCATGGCTTGATGACCATGCACCCCCTAACAGGGGAGTTCTCGGCCAAATCCGCCGCGCGGATCACTTGCTGATACCATTCCGGGTAGTCTTCCGCCCGCGAGGGCGAGATCGCGGTTTCGTTTGCCTTCGCCATGGATCACGAGTCATCAAGAGGATTGAGGCGGG
>CAYLRE010000526.1:0-2181 GCA_964385715.1 uncultured Planctomycetaceae bacterium | reverse complement strand
CATGATCGAGGAGCGTTCCCAGATCATGGACAACAACATTCGTGTCGACGTTATCGGCCGACGTGAAGGAATCCCCGAATCGGCGCAGCGTGAACTCGACAAGACGATCGAGATGAGCCGTTCGAACACCGGCACGCGACTTTGCCTGGCAATTAATTATGGGGCACGGGCGGAGATCCTCGACGCGGTACGCGACCTGGCGACAGAAGCGAAAGACGGACTACTCGATCCCGCGGACATTGACGAGGATCTGATCGGCCGACGACTCTACACGGGCGACATGGTCGATCCCGACCTGATGATTCGCACGGCCGGCGAAATGCGGATCAGCAATTTTCTTCTCTGGCAAATTAGTTATGCAGAACTGTGGGTTACCCAGCGTTGCTGGCCGGAGTTTCGCGAACAAGACCTCCAGCAGGCTATCCGTGATTTTGCAGGCAGGGAACGCCGTTTCGGCGGCCTGATCGAGTCTTTTAGCGAGGCCGATTAGCAGATTGCCTCAGGGCAGCCCGCTGGTTGCCGAGTTCGACCGTTACCCTCTCAGCGGATACGCGTTAGACATACGTCAACAAGGGCACGACAACACAGGAATCGATCTCTTGCTCCGTTGGAGACTACTTCTCGGAACGCTCTTCGTGGCCGGTTTGGGCGTGTTGATCTATCTCGACTTCCGAGCGACCACACCCGGCCTTTACCTCTTGCCGGTGGCGATGCTAATTGCCATCTTGGCCGCAGGAGAGATGGTCCGGCTTGGCACCTACGGTGACAGGAAGCCGCGGCGGCTAGGTATCTACGTTGGCACCACCCTTGTCGTCGGCGCCAACTTCGTACCCCGACTAATCCCAGATTTTCCGGTCGATTGCCCGTTTGAAATGATGGGCTGGCCGCTATTCGCGATGGCCATCGCCTCACTGCTGGTGGCAACCTACGAATTATTTCGCTTTGAGACCGCGACACGAGCGGCCGCTAACGTTTCCTATGCGATCTTCTCTATCGCGTATGTTGGCATCCTGCTGAGCTTTGTCGTTCAGCTACGATACGTCGGTAGCAGTGAGTGGGGAATCCTAGCCCTGGCGTCCCTGCTGATGGTCGTCAAAATGAGCGACATTGGAGCCTACTTCGTGGGACGGGCCGTCGGTCGTCACAAACTCGCCCCCAAGGTTAGTCCAGGAAAAACGATCGAAGGTTTCGTTGGCGGGCTGGTGTTCGCCGTTGCCGGGGCATGGCTGGCGTTCGACGTCGTCGCTCCGAAAGCCTTTGGCATCGAGGTGAACTATTCCTTTGCGACCCTTGTCCTTTACGGAGTCCTGCTGGCTGCGGCAGGAGTGGTAGGCGACTTGAGTGAGTCGATCCTCAAACGGGCCGCGGAAAAGAAAGATTCCAGCGATTGGCTACCCGGCTTCGGCGGCGTTCTGGACATGCTCGACTCCGTCCTTACCTCGGCCCCGGTCGCATACCTTTTACTTGCCGGAGAGTCGATCGCTCCAGTTGCCGGTGCCACCTGATCCGCCCACTTTTTCCATTCTCACAACTCGTTTGTATAACTCCTGTTACGTTATTTGATCTGCTTCCGCTGGTTATTTCTGGCAGCGATCAGCTATATTTAAGAAGGTACTGATTGAGCAACGGCTCAGCACTTTTACGTTGGCCTTCGTCGCCGGCGTTTTTTTATTGATGTATCAAGCAATTATCTCGGTCGCCGACCACGATTCACTACTACCGCTGTTCGGTCCACGCGATCAGAACGTACGGCTGATTCGTGAGTCACTCGACGTGTCCATCTCCGCTCGTGATGGGAAGATCCGCATTGAGGGTCCCCAGGCCAACGTCGATCAGGCAACGGAAGTCCTAGAGCACCTGAAACGCCAACTCAGTCGCCGCGGCGAGTTGCAGGCCGAGGACGTCTCTCAGGCCATGGCGCGTGTCACCGGGGACACCCGGGTGGTTACCGATGCGCCCTCGATCGAGGTCATGCAAACCGGTCGTGAAGTTCGTCCCCGAACTCCCGGTCAAGCAAACTACGTCGACGCCATTCGCAAGCACGACCTGACGTTCGTGATCGGTCCCGCCGGCACAGGCAAGACTTACCTGGCCGTCGCCATGGCGGTCGCGGCGCTCAAGCAAGAGCGAATCCGCAAGATCGTGCTGGTCCGTCCCGCCGTCGAAGCCGGCGAAAGCCTT
>CAYLRE010000525.1:0-2188 GCA_964385715.1 uncultured Planctomycetaceae bacterium | reverse complement strand
CTCGAAGCCCGCTAGTCGCGGTTGCTCTCACCCTCTCGAATCTTTGTCGATATGTCGCCGCTTTCTACTGCGCGATTGTCGTCGGTCTCTTCGTTGGCACGTGGTTCTTCACGGCCACCAGATTCTTCTCTGACATTGGGCGAATCGCGATCTGGCGTGGTGCTGAAGATTAGCACCGGGAAGACTCGCTCGGGCAGCTCCCATCCCAGGCCGCGCAAAATATAGCCTGCCAACTGGAAATAGATATCGATCAAGGCGGCCGCGGCGATGGCGGCGAATGGGCCAGCGCATAGACCTCCTTTGATTGCGGTGTAATAAACGAAGTCGGTCCTGAAGGCCGGGTTGCCGTCGGCGTCCGTGTTTTCAATCAGGCCGACGATGGTTACCGCCACCACATGGTAGATCACTCCCACGATGAACGAAGCACGCAGCCGATACTTTCCGCCGAAAAGCGTCACTTGGGCCACGCCGACGGAGGTGAAAAGCCCGACCGCGAAGAAGAAGCCGACCGGTTGCACGTGCGAGAGTCGTAGCAGACCGAATAAGATCATGTAGCCCAGCACACAGACCATCAGCGTGGCCAGGCTGTAGCGTTGCGGACTTAGAGTGTTCTCGTTCACGGCAATGTCGCGTCTTCGCTCAAGGCTGTTACACAGATCGGCTCAGGGCTGCGTCTCGTTCCGCTTGCTCGCGGCGGCGTTCACGCTCGATCTCTCGCGCCGCGATCTCGCTGAACGAAAAGTACGTGAAGACGTCGGTCGGGCCGAAATTCAAGATGGGGTAGGCACGCCGGGGTACTTCCCAGCCCAGTCGACGTAAGACTTTGCCGGCGGTTAGGAAGTAGATGTCGATCACGAGCGCGGCCGCGAGCGCCGCGAACGGACCATAATACAGCGCCGCCTTGATCGATCGGTAGAACAGGGAGTCGAAGCGGAAGAACGGGTCGCTGCGGTTGCCAACGTAAACGATCAGGCCAACTGCCAGAAAGCAGTAGATCACGCCGCCGATGATCGAAGCTCGTAGCCTCTGTTGGCTGCGGAAGAGCGTCGCCTGCGCCAGGCCGACGGCGGTTGCTAGCCCTGCCGCAAAGCAGAAGGTGACCAGTTGTACGTTCCAAAGCCGTAGTAAACCGAACAGGATCATGTAGCCGAGCACGCAGATCATCAGCGTCGCCATTCGGAAGCGGTGTGGTCGGGAGGGGGCCAGCTCGGTTGCGGCCAATTTAGGGACGGGGCTGAGCCGCAGTGGATTCGCCGGCGTTGATGTTCGATCGAGCGGGTGAATCTCTTCCGCTTCGTGGGCGACTGCGTCGGCGGTTATCACGCTCATCGCGTTCCAGGACGCCACATCTGAAAACTCGCGACGGGGCCAACGCAGTGACGCACCGCACAACCAGAACCAGATGTCGATCAACAGGCCAGCGAAAAAGCCGACCAGGAAACCCAGGATGGTGCCCAGAACGAGGACGGCCAGCAGGGCACTTCCCACGTCTCGAGGTTCCGAATAGACCGGCGTAGCAGGTGGAATGACGATCGGATCGGGGGACAGTGCATACCAAGCGAGCGTACCGATGCCCCAGAGCACTCCCGTCAGTAAGGACGCAAAGATCGGGTGACGTCCGCCGAAGAGTGCCCTGCTGCCGAGACCTACCAGCAGAAACGGGCTGCCATAGAGGACGATTCTTTCCCAGGTGACCGGCATCTCCAGCCACATCCAACCGAACAGCACACCATAGCCGGCGACGCATATGAATAGCGTCTTCCGGTCGAAGCGTGGCAGGCGAAAGAAGGGTGTCGGCATGCTGGCGATGAGTGTGTTGCTGTGAGGGAACCTAATCGCGATCAAGCGGGTGAAGTTCGACAGGCAGTGCTACGGAAGCTTCCTCAGCTACCTCCATTTGCAACTCTACGGCGGTTGTTGTTTCAGTAGGGTCGTCGTCGGGCCATCGCGAAGGTCCGCCGCACAGCCAGAAGAAAATATCGATAAATATTCCTGTAACAACGCCAAGCATCGCGCCACCGGGCACTGCCATGAAGAGCAGCGGTAGCACGAATTCGCCTCGGGTTGGGGCCATAGCGACAGGGTTGACGTTGGGCTCATAGGTCACGAATGTGACCACAACACAGCCAAGTCCCCAAATTCCGCCCGATAGGAAGGACGCGACCAACGGGCGACGGCCGCCAAAGAA
>CAYLRE010000524.1:0-2196 GCA_964385715.1 uncultured Planctomycetaceae bacterium | reverse complement strand
CACGCCCGATGCAAGATCATCGAAGCCAGTGCCACCGTGGGTCTCGTCTACGTCAATCGTGGTCGCAATGACGGTCTGCGTCGCCAGACTCGATTCTTCGTCTTCGATCATGATGCTGCTCTCAAGTCACCTGATACCCTGGATCCCAAGGGCGAAATCGAGATCACCGAAATCCTCGGTCCCCACCGCGCTAAGGCGCGTGTCATTACCGATACGGTGGCCGATCCAATCCTGCCTGGCGATCTGATCCACTCGTTCATCTTCCGCCCTGGTATGCCAGAGAGATTCGCCTTGGCGGGCGTGCTTGACGTTGATGGAGACGGCAGAAGCGACCTCGATAAGCTACGCAGCCTGATTCAGATCAACGGTGCCAAGCTGGACGCCTACGTCACCGCCGACGGAGAAGTCGATGGTGCCATTTCGCACCGGACCCGCTTCTTGGTACTCGGTCCGCGTCCACGGTCTGACAGTGAAGAGGCAGCCAGAGAGGCCTACGACGAGCTCGTTGGCCAGGCCGACAGTCACGGCATCAGTAAGATTCCGCTGGAGCAGTTCCTCGACTACATCGGGCTACAGTCCGACGACCAGCGGTACGACCTGAGCCATCAGGCTCGTGATCGTGAACCGGTCGAAGAAGGGTCTTCTTCGAAGCCCTTCCGCAAACGACCCGAGCGAGGTGAAGACGGGGCCTTCTAGGTCGCGGTTTCCTCACGGGCAAATAGCTTCGCTTGCAGCTCCCCGACCGCAGCAGCTTGCGCTCTCAGCTGGGGACTCAGGTTGACCTCGTCAAACCGTTCCGGCTCCAAAAAGAGTCGTGCCGGTTGGGCCAGGCGTTGATAACGAGCCAGGTTCTTGAGGAGCTTCCTGCTCGCCCGATCGAGTTCGTGCCCTTGGCAGAGGCTGCGAAATAACTCCTTCGGGCTGTTGCATCGCCGGCTGCGATCACCGCGATTGAAGAAGTAGTAGACCAGCGAGATCGCGATAACCACTCCCGCGACAATCGCGAAGCCGATGACCACGTCCATGCTATCCATGCCGGTGGCGCGGCGACGCATTCCGCTACCCAGACTCTTCAGCCGGGTGCCGTGCATCAGTAGTACGTTCATCAGCGTGCTGCCAGTCATGATGCCTGTTCCTCTTTGTGCTTCATCTCGGTAGCTGTTCCGTGGCCTTCGTCATCAGTTGCAGAAGCAGCCGCCGCGGCACGTTGTCCAATCTGCTGAAGGCTCTCCTCAGCGGCTTCCTGCACCGCAACGCTCCGATCCCCCAGACACTCACGCAGTGCTGCAATGACGCTCTTACCATCGCACTCGCCCAATGCTCGTGCCGCCTCGGAGCGAAGAACGTGATCCTCATCCTTGAGAAGCTTGACTAGCTCTTCTGCCATTCGCGACTCCATGTTCATGGCGTGGATCATGGCAATGGCTCGAATTCGTCGGTTTCGACTCTTGGCTTCCATCTCCATGGCCAGCAGGGCCTTGGCCTGGGGATCGACCTTTTTCACTAGTAGTCCCGTCGTGCGTCGCACTTCCTCGCTCAGGTGGTCGAAGGCACCGACGAATCGCTCAAAGCTGAATTCGACCAACTGTTCGCGAATCGCCGCCCGCACCAACTCTGCTGGGCTGTCGACCAACGCCAGCAGCCGGTTCATGAGTCCCGGAATGCCACGCTGTCGCATGTGTGGAATCACAGCCGCCTGGACTCGCGGTTCCGGATCATCCATCGCCGCCAGAGCCAGCTCATTGGCCTCGACGCCGGAGAAGTTGGCCAGAGCGGCAGCCGCCGCGCAGCGCCCGCTCATTTGACCATTCATGATAAAGTATTCGATTACGGCCAGCGCATCGTCTTGCGGAATATGGCACGCGATCGCCAACTGCACCGCCGCATGTTGCTCGGCGTCGTTCAAGTCTCCGAGCAGTTCGTCGACTTCGGTAAGCCATGGGATCGACTCAATCCGTCGAAGGTTGGTCTTGGCGACCGTCGCCGGCTCAAAGCCGATCTTCTTCAGCAAGTGGCCGATGAAGACGCGGTCCTTTCGATGCGAGAGAATCGACATCGCTGAGCTCGGGGCCTGCGTGTCATCCAGGAAAGAGAGCACCAACCGCATCACACCGCGCCGTTCGCTCGTCGTAAGCAGATCGACCAGCGGTAGGTAAGCCTCGTGATAGGGGTCACCGATGATCTTCTTGAGTAGGA
>CAYLRE010000523.1:0-2203 GCA_964385715.1 uncultured Planctomycetaceae bacterium | reverse complement strand
CGAAACCTCTGCAACAGCGTCGAGCCCCGTGACCGCAACCCACAAGGTACCGTCAGGACCGGGAGCCACATGGTGCAGGTCATTAAAGCAAGGCAGCGAAATAATCCGCTGAATCTCGAAACTGGGAAAGCTGCAGATCAGCACCTCGGTTTCTGTACAAAGATAGGCCTTGTCGCCTTCGATTGTGGCCGCCTTGAAAACCGTCGACTTCTTCTCCGTCGCCAACTGTTCTGGCGGCGTCACGTAATCCAAGACGTTCTGAACTTCGTCCCCATCGATCTTCGCGATCCTGGCACTCACGAACAGCGTATGCTCCGGTTGCGAACCGAATGCCAAACGCTGCTTTCCTCCGGTAACCCACAAACTCATACGACGTCGACGCCTGCTAACTTTACTGGGAACGGAACGGGCACGATGAACAAAACGGGGAGGAAACTCTCTACCACCATAGTCGAAGCGGCCCTCGGCTGCGAGCACGAGAGCCGCCTGACTCGGTTGTTTCAAAGCGGCGCAAGGCCGCGAATTGTCAAATTACTTCGTCTCAAACTTGAATACCGTAACTTGATTGTACTTCTCGCCCGGCTTGAGAATGCTGGAAGGGAAGTTGTCGTGATTCGGCGAATCGGGATGAAATTGCGGCTCGAAGCAGAAGGCATCGTGCTTTTCGTACTTCTTGTCACCCTTGCCTACGAGCGAACCATCCAGGTAGTTACCGGAGTAGAGCTGAACGCCGACTTCCGTGGTCAACACCTTGAGCACACGGCCCGAACTCGGGTCGTAGAAGGTACCCGCCAGGGCCGGCTCGGCAACCTTGGCATCTCGCAGGACGTAGTTCTGATCGTAACCGCCGACCGAACCTTTCTCCTCATCCGGCGGAAGCTGGTCGATACGAGCTCGCATCGTCTTCGCCTCGGTGAAATCAAAGGGGGTTCCGGCAACCGCTTTAATTTCGCCGGTAGGAATTCCGGTATCGTCGAATTCCGTGAAACGGTCGGCCTCGAGCTTGACCTCGTGATCGAGAATCGTGCCACTGCCCTGTCCAGCAAGGTTGAAGTAGCTGTGGTTGGTCATGCTGATCGGTGTCGCCTTGTCGCTGGTAGCGGAGAACTCCAAACGAAGCTCATCATCGTCGGTGAGCGTGTAGACCACTTCCGCTTGAACGGTGCCGGGGTAGCCCTCTTGTCCGTCAGGGCTGGTCAGAGAGAACTTGACCGACTTTCCATCGTTCACCAGTTCGGCATCCCAGACCAACTTGTCCCAGCCGACGTTACCACCGTGCAGGTGGCTCGGGTCGTTGTTCTGAGCGAGCTGGTATTCCTTGCCGTCGAGCGAGAACTTCCCATGGGCGATGCGATTGCAGTAGCGTCCGACCGTGCAGCCGAAGTAGGAGGGATTCGCGGTGCCGTCGCCGGTCGGATCCAACCACTTAGCCAACGTGTCGTAGCCGAGCACGACATCGGCCAGCTCGCCGTTCTTGTCTTTGGTGTGCAGTTCCGTGAGCGTCGCTCCCCAGTTGGTGATCTTGGCAACCACCCCGTTCTTGTTGGTGAGCGTGAACAGGAACACTTCCTTACCGTCATGGTTGCCCCATGGTTCTTTTGACACAGCGCCAGCCTCCGCAGATTGAGATGTTGAATTATCAGAACCCGTCGTCTTTTCGACAGCAGGACCGCCGCAGGCAACGAGAAAAAAGGTGGACACGAGAAGAATCGAGAACGCGATGTGGTGCCGTTTCATAGTCAGCTCCTGGAGAGGAATTCGTCAGATAAAGCGGCGTGATCACGCCAATCGAGACGATTCGTCAGTGTACTGCCCCCCCACCAGGTTGCAATCCCCGAGATCGAAAAATCGACGCTACCCGATTGCCGCGGACGACATCCGTTCCGCTCGCGCAAGAAAAAACGCGGCACCCCCGACTGGGAATGCCGCGCCGTGTTATTCAACTTCCAACGAAACCAATCACCCGCTTAGTGACGTCGTTCGCTGGCGAATCCCTTAGGGCCTACTGGGCAGCTGCCGTACGGGCAGAGGTCGGAAGCAGCTTTTCGAGTCGCTCGATCAGCTCGTCATTTTCCAGCCCGCGGGCCAGGATCTTGCCATCGGCGCCGACCAGAATCGTCTCGGGAATCGTCTCCACAAAATACTGGACCATAGCCGGATGCTGACCACCCGGGTGGTGCAGCACGGTCCAAGGCATACCCTT
>CAYLRE010000522.1:0-2241 GCA_964385715.1 uncultured Planctomycetaceae bacterium | reverse complement strand
GGAAACCGCCGAGTTCCCCGCTACGCCGGAGACACTTGCGCAAAACCCCCCAAGATTTCTGCAGGCGTTACACGACTGCATGCAGACCACCGACCCGCACGCCGGGCGGTACGCGACATCTTGCGTCCAGCTTCGTGGAAAGGGCGGCGACATGGTGGCCACGGACGGCCGCGAGGTGCTCTTTCAGCGAGGCTTCGAGTTCCCCTGGGAAGATGAAGCACTTCTGCCACGAAGCCGCGTTTTCGGCAGCAAGGAACTCCCGCACGACGAAGCGGTTTTCATTGGCAAGACGGACGATTGGCTAACGATACGTGTCGGACCATGGACGTTCCACGCCAAGATCGAGAAGAAAAAGCGTTTCCCGGACATGGACCATCATCTTCCGCCTGTCGAAAGTGCGGCGGCCAGTGTGCGATTCTCGCCCGAGGATGCTCGCTTCCTCACAAAGACCCTACCGAAGTTGCCCGGCGACGAGGACTACAACCTGCCGGTCACGATGGACCTTAACGGCGCCGTCGCCATCCGCGCGAAAGCGTCCGGCCAACCAAACCCCACCGAGGCCGTGTTATCGAACTCGACGAGGTCCGGGGAACCCATGAGGATTCACACGAACCGCAATTATCTGTCTCGGGCCGTGAAACTAGGTTTCGATGAAGTTCATCTTTACTCGCCAAGCGTTCCAGTGCTGTGCCAAGACGAGTTCCGCAGCTACGTCTGGGCACTTCTTGAACCGGAATCCGCAATTTCTCCGACCGATGACGCAATTCGCATCACCTCGACACCGGCCGAGGATCGTGTTTCAACCACCAACCAAACACCCCGCAGGAAGAAAGCCACTATGGCACAATCCACATCCAACGGAAACGGCAAGGCCAAGACAAACGGCCAAGCCCGAGCCGCAACCACGGACAAGCCCGACGACCAAGGTGTCGTAGCCCTGATCGAACAGGCCGAAGCTGTCAAGGTCTCGCTGCGTGACAGCCTGACGAAGACCAACGAACTCATCTCGGCGCTGAAGCTGCATAAGAAGCAATCGAAAGCAGTGAGATCCGCGCTGGTGTCGCTCAGGAGACTGCAAGCAGTCGACGCCTGAATCTAACCTCTTCCATTCACACACGAACACGCAAAGGATATCAATCCTATGCCCATGAAACTCAATATCGGCGTATGCCGTAAGGTTGGCCAGCCGGATTACGGCTCACTCGGCGCGAGTTGCGATGTACAACTTGAGTTGTCCGCCGGACTGCTCTTCGACAATCCTGCCGAATTTCAGCAACGTGTACGGCAAGCGTACGCGGCTTGCGAACGAGCCGTCGACGAACAACTCGGCGCGAGTCAGCAACCCAGCGGATCTGGCAACGGTCATTCCCATGCTCAACGACCGGCGTCGACTGCCCAGCACAACGGCAGCAATGGTCATTCCGGTAACGGTCATTCCGGCAACGGCGTCCGAACCGCTTCCGAAAAACAACTCACGTACGCCCGACAGCTTGCCGGGCGGATTAGTGGCTTGGGTGTTCGCAAATTGGAAACGCTGGCACAAAACATGTTCGGAAAACCTCTCGCCGGACTGTCCAGCCTGGATGCTTCCGGGTTGATAGACTGCTTGAAGGACATCAAGGAGGGCGCGATCGACCTGCAAGCCGCACTCGACGGAGCGGCAAAATGAGCATAAAGCTTCTTACCTGCGAAGAACCGCAACAGCGACAGGGCGGTGTCTTCGAGTACATAAGCCCGTCAAGATTGAGTTGTTGGCTCGGCTGCCCCCTAAAGCTGAGGCTGAGGTATGTCGACGGCATCCGGTCGCCGACCACGCTGAGCATGTTCGTTGGCAAATGTTGTCACAGCGGTTTGGAGGGCTGGTATCGCCACCGCCAACTGGGCATAACGCTCAGCGCGGAAGATGTGGCCAAGCGCATGGTCGACGGTTGGGGCGAGTCGGTTGCCGAAGAGAACAGGCAGTTCAAGACCGAAGCCGACGAGATGAAAGCCAAATTGCAGACGGTCGACTTGGTCGTTGCCTATCTATCTCATCTGCCGGATGATGAGCCGCGCCCGTTGGCTGTTGAAGCCAGGATGGAATATCCGCTTGTTGACCCACTAACCGGCGAAGATCTTGGTATTCCCTTGCTGGGCATCGTAGACCTGATCCTTGATGAACAGCAAGGCCCTTTAGTGGCCGACTTCAAGACTTCCGCACGCGGTGGAACGCCGGCGGAAATCACGCACGAGATTCAACTG
>CAYLRE010000521.1:0-2253 GCA_964385715.1 uncultured Planctomycetaceae bacterium | reverse complement strand
AAGCAGCCTAGCGAAGAAAATAAATCGCCAGCCATCCGTAAACGTGGAGAGCCGGAGAGAACAAACAAGCCGGCCCTAGAAATGCCCGACAGTACCACGTCCGCAACTACGCTTGCGAGGCGAGTTCGATACAGAGCTCGCGAACCCGTGACGGATTCACGTTCGGGTTCTGCTTTTTCGCCTGGCCGATGAGCGCTCCAGCCGCCTTTTGATTGCCCGACTGAATGTCGGCCACAATCTTGGGGTTGTCGGCGATCAGCTGCTTGCAGAGGTCGACCAATTCGGAATCATCGACCTCGGCGATACCAAGCTTCGTCATCGCGTCTGCGACGGAACTTTCGGTTGCGATCATTTCGGCCAGCACTTCCCTGCCACGGCTGGTGTCGAGCTGCCCGCCCTTCACTTTGGCAAGCAGTTCCGCCAAGGCTGGCGGGCGAACCGTAAAGGCGTCGATCTCGATCTCTTGCTCGTTGAGGTAACGCAGCACGTCTTGCTGCACCCAATTACTGGCCAGCTTCCCTTCGCCGGAAGTCTCAGCGAGTTCGATGTAGTAGTCGACGAGCGCTCGCCCCTGATTGACCAACACGTCGCTGTCGTAGGGCGTGATGCCAAAAGTTTCTTCCAGTCGAGTGCGAAGGGCTGCCGGGAGTTCGCCAAGTTGACCGCGAACCTCCTCAATCTCCGCGTCGGTGACGACCACGGGAACCAGATCAGGATCCGGGAAGTAACGATAGTCGCTCGACTCTTCCTTACTTCGCTGACCACGCGTGACTTGGGCCGAATCGTCCCAGCCGCGGGTCTGCTTAGGCACGTCGCCGATCTTCTGACCGGTCTCCTGCCATACTTCCCACTGCCGATCGGCCTCGTACGCCAAGGCTCGTTCGACGGCCCGGAAGCTGTTCATGTTCTTGATCTCGACGATCGGCGTGGCGATCGGCCTACCGTCGGCGGCGTTCTCATCGGGAATGTGTAGGTTCACATTCGCATCAACCCGCAGGCTGCCTTCTTGCATGTTGCAATCCGACACGCCCAGATAGGTGAGCAGCAGTTTGAGCTCGTTCAGGTAGGCCTTCGCCTCGAGCGGCGAGAACATGTCCGGTTCGCTAACGATTTCCAACAGCGGCGTACCACAGCGATTCAGATCGATCTGGCTATCGGCCACGCCCGCTTGTTCGTCGTGCACGCTTTTTCCGGCGTCTTCCTCCAAGTGAGCCCGCGTGATGCCGACCTTCTTCGGTTCGAAGGCGTCCTTGGAATCGCTGATCGCCAGGTGGCCGTTCTGCGACATCGGCAGATCGAACTGGCTGATCTGGTAGCCCTTGGGAAGATCCGGATAGTAGTACTGCTTGCGATCCCACTTGGTGAACTTTGGAATCTCACAGTTGAGGGCGAGAGCGACCTTCATGGACAGGGCATACGCCTCGCGATTGAGCACCGGCAGTGCGCCTGGAGTACCCGTGCAGACCGGACACGTCTGTGTGTTGGGCGGCGAACCGAACTTCGTGCTGCAGCGACAGAAGAGCTTGCTCTTCGTGTCGAGCTGAACATGCACCTCGAGGCCGATCACCATTTTGCAGGGCTGCGATGTCATCGTACGGTCGATTGAGTTCGGAGGGATCGGTGCGTTTAAGTCGCGGACAACTCTGGCCGCTTCTGGTGCCAGTCGGTCGCGGTTTGGAACATATGTGCGGCGCGAAGCAATCGTTCTTCTTCAAGCGGCGGAGCCTGAAGGTGCAGCCCAATCGGAAGACCGTCGGCACTCAGACCACAGGGAACCGAAATACCGGCAATGCCTGCCAGATTCGCGCCCACGGTGAACAGGTCGGTCAGATACATGCCGAGCGGGTCGTCCTTGTAGTGTCCCAAAGGTACCGCCGGTGACGCCGTGACCGGGCCCAACAGGACGTCGGCCTTCTTGAATGCGGCCGAGTAGTCGTCGACGATCAGACGCCGCACCTTGAGAGCCTTGAGGTAATAGGCGTCGTAATAGCCGGAGCTGAGAGCGTACGTGCCTAGCATGATGCGACGTTTGACCTCGTCGCCAAATCCTTCGCTCCGCGACTTGCGGTACATGCGAACGAGCGGACCGTCGAGCTTTTCAAGCTGCTCTTCCGATGCCCCGGCTCGCTCAGCGGCCAGTTCGGCATACATGGCCTTCTCGTCGGTGCGATGCCCGTAGTGAGCACCATCGTAGCGGGCCAGGTTACTCGACGCCTCGCTCGGGGCGATGACGTAGTAGGTGGCGATTCCGTA
>CAYLRE010000520.1:0-2258 GCA_964385715.1 uncultured Planctomycetaceae bacterium | reverse complement strand
GGGGTCGTCGATATCCATGGCGCCAACGTCGATTTGAGTGTCATCCTGAATCGCCGCTCGCGTCCAACAGACACGTGTGTTCATCGCTTTGCCTTCCGCGAAGTTATGCCCGTCCACTTGACGTGGCTCACAAGTCGATCGGTGTTGTTGTCGGTACCCACGCGAAGTGTCCGGGTGCCGATATCGCTGAGTTTCGACAGGACTACTAGTCCGTCAGCCTCAAGTTGCTGGATCGAGACCGCAAGGCCGGGTGACAAGAGTGAGTGACTCGATTCTGTTTTCATGGAGGGGAATTCCAGAGGACCGCCGTCGAGGATCGGGACTGCTTGAGCGCACTCAGCGACGAATTGTTCAATGTCGTACTGCGCGGATGGCAACTCACTCAATCCGTGGATAAGGGCTGTGCTTGCGTCTGCGATTAAGCCGCTTGGGCTGAATGAAGCTAACCCGATGTATGTTGCCAACCGCCTGAATGGGAGCCATTGTTGCTTGTTTGGGATCGGCCAACCCGTTCTGTCGTCGCCAAATAGCGAACGTTGATCCTCTTCAAAAGCGCGAGTTTGACCGGCCTTGTCCGGTTCGAACGTTGAGAATGGACGTAGCGGCGTGTGGGCTTTGTGTAGAAAGCCGATTCCGTGGACCAGGTCCATCACGTCGCCCGACTCGCCGACCGAAACGCTCGGATCGGCAGACGCGAAAATTCGGTTTCGTAGGTGCTTGGAGAACGTGAGGCTGTCGACATCGGCGGGCTTTCGCCACTCTTCCGGCACCGCGGACAAACTGACGCGTCCCCTGGTGGTAGTGACGATGCCAACGACGCCCAATGCGGCCAGGGACTGCTTGGCGATCAGGGAGCCGCCCGTTTTGAGGTCCGAATCGTCGTCAGCCAATGTCTCTCCATCGCTGCCGAGAGATTCGATCGCTTCGACCAGTCCCGCGGGGGCGACCAGTGTGATCAATTCATCGCGATCGACGTCATTGGACAAGGCAAGAATAGCGCGCACCAGAAAGCGCATTGCCTCAGGCAGGACGTCGGGTGAAGTCGTCAGTGCCATCACAACCTCCGCAAAATTTGATCGATGTAGAAGCTGATACCCCAGGACTCGCGTAGTTGGTGACGATCATCAAATGGGTTCGGTTGATCGCGGTTTGTCAGAACCGCAACAAAAGATTCGCGCCCAGCCTTGCTAAGCAACCGTCGGAGGTCGCTCGCGTTGGCGTTGCCGTCCACTCGGATCAGGATCGGAACCCGCAGATAATGAGGGGAGTCGACCCAGTCGGAGATTCTTTGTTCCCACCACAATCGATCTGTCGTGCTCGGTCTGGGTGACCACGGCCCAGAGGAAAGAAGTGTTACGACACCGTGCTTCGCTACTAGGCGATCGACCAGTTCCTGCTCTTCATCTGGTTGGTAGCCCTCGGTCCAAATGCAGATCCGCCCATTTCCCGCCAGATTGAGGAGCGTTGAACTTGGCTCTGCGTTCACGTACCCGTGAAACAAAGCTTGCGTAGGAACTGGCAAAATCTTTGGGCGCCTGTAGCTTTCGCGGCAATTCGGGCATCCGCCGCACTGGATGTCCACAGGGTAGACGTCTCCGTCAACATGGAGGGCGTAGTGACGAGCAAGATAGGAATTGGTACATCCACCCAACCCGGCCAGTACCTCGGCGGCCGACGTAAGGGAGGCACTCGACGCGTTGCGAGCGCTCTGCTGGGCCCAGTGGAACCGCTTGCGAAAGGCCTCTTCGTGCCCGAGGTCACTTTGTAAAACCTGGACGCTGACCGATGCGCGTTGAGCGGCGAAAAAGTCTTGTAACTCCTCGTCGGTTGCGTCATCTGGGACGTGTTCAGGCACCGGCCAGTCGAGTTTGATCATCCCGGCGCGATCCATCGCGGTGAGGGTGTGCATGTTCCAATAGCGGTTCATGTCACCCCACGGGTACTTGACATCTTCGTGGAAAGCGGTGAGATCGACCGTCATAATCCCATCGTTGTCTTCACCGAGACTCATGCTATACCAACGCTTCCATGCCTTTTCGTCACCAATCAGTTGCGCTTGGGAGAGACCTTCGGCGACCTCCCTGTCAGTGTCAGTCCACAGCACAAACGAGGCTGAGGCCTTGCCGTCCCGACCGCCACGGCCGACTTCCTGATAGAGGCGGTCGACTGATTCAGGCATACAAACGTGGATAACCGATCGAATGTTCTTGATGTCGATACCGAGTCCGAATGCAGATGTGGCGACGACAATGTCAAGA
>CAYLRE010000519.1:0-2266 GCA_964385715.1 uncultured Planctomycetaceae bacterium | reverse complement strand
CGACCGCTGAGCCCCTCGTAATATCGCAGGACCACAGCCGTCCGCTGCTTCGGGGAAAGGCGACCGATTGCCTGCTGCACAGCCTGGGCTTGCTCCCTCTGGGCGAGTTGCTGTTGGGCAGATGGCGAATCGTCGACGGGAAAGAGGTTATCCGTGGGAACAGAACGCCCTTTGCGGAGGTGGTCCAGGCAAAGTCGTACGACGATGCGGTAAAGATACGTTCGGAACGCAGCGGTAGGCCGATAGCGCTCTCGGGCTTCAAAGACTCTCAGAAACGCTTCCTGAGCGACATCTTGAGCGGTCTGATGACAGCCCAGCATCCGGTACGCCGTCCGCCAGACCGATTCCTGATGGCGCAATACAAGCTGCTCAAAAGCAGCCAGGTCGCCCCGGGCGGTCCTCTGCATCAGGCATACGTCGGAGGAGGATGGTTCCATCGAGCCAGGGCATTCCAACGGACGCAAAGTGACCTCATAAGCGGTTGCGAAACGTCTGGAAGAGCGGTTCTTGCTACTGCCGTGTGGCCACTTCCTTCGCGGCCTCCGCATTGCCACCATTCGTCTTTCTTGGCGCACGCAGTAGCCGCGTTTCTCGCCGATCACGAGACCTGCATGCCGCATCACCCGCTATCGATTACCGGCCCGGGAAACGCCTACCGGACTGACTGATCATACACGGACTGTTCCGGCGGCTCATCCGGCTTCCAACCCTGTTCGGGCGCCGGGATTCAAGAGCTGTTCATTATGGTTTGACGCCGGAACTCGGGTTGTTGCGATACCGAATCTCGCTTGACCCAATAATTGAGACCGTCCAGGACTCCGGCTGCAAACGATCGGGGAGACTTGTAGACTGTGGCACTCTCAAGGGCCGCGAGTTCAGGGTGGGCGTTGTTCACCACGATGCCCCGAAAACCATGTTGGAACATGGCCAAATCATTGGCCGAGTTGCCGCAGACTATCACGTCGTTGGGCTGGTAGTCATAGTAGGCGGCCAGGAACTTTGCTGCAGCTCCTTTATTAATGCCGGCGGGGAGCACGTCGAGGTCTCGTTGAGAGCTATAGACCAGTTCGGCGTCGATGTCTGCGTTGCGCAAGGCGGAACGAATCATCTCAAGTTCGTCGGGCGAAGCATTGCGCAAAAAATAGCTTACTTTGGACTCCGATTGAACCTCCTCCGGCTGCGGCTCCAGGCGATTACAATCAGCAAGCGCCTCGCGCACCCGGCTTTGGTTCCAGCACCTGTGAAGTCGCTCGTCCCAGGCGAATATTGGCCGGCCAGATGGATAGAGCCGCAGATCGGTTCCGACACCACCGATAATCGCACACGGCTTCGGCAGCAGCTTCTGCCGCACCAGTTCGGCGATCGACTCGTAGAAATTCCCTGAGGCGTACACCAGCCGCACACGGTATCTATAGCGGCCATACCATGCGACGAATCGGCACAGATCCCGGTCGTTTCCGAGCAGAGTGCCGTCCACATCGCTAACCAGGAGTTTCCGTGCCATGTGCATCATGCTTGCACCTCCCTGAAACCATTGTTAGCGATACTGATTATACGATTTGCGACCTATTCCGACAACCAGGGCCCCAAGGGAGGTATATGGCGTAGATCTACGGTGGGGGTTATTTACGGGAAGACCCCGCCTTGCGTTCCGTCTCCGGCGGATCAATGACGATGTTGGCAAGTGCTTTGTGCGTGGCGATTTCCTCGTGCTCGATGGCTAGAACTCGTTCCAGCAGCTCTTCCGAGGGGTCGCGATTGCGGCGTTTACGAGTTCGTTTCGTTTGGCGGTAATTCCGGTCGATGAACACTCGGATGTCCACGTTCGACAGCAGCGTGGTGTAACAGCCCTCGACGATCACTACATCGCGGATACCGCGTTCGATGATCTCGCAGCCGATTCGGTCCTCGTCGAACTCGACCAGCGGTTTGGACAGCGGTTTCTCGGGGTGATCCTTGAGGGCGAAGACGTGTGCTTCCATCAGATCGAGCCGCACTTCACCCAGCCCGACCCATGACATGTCAGCCCTTCGCTGCAGATAATTCGACTTGGGAGGCAGCCGAAAGTAGTCGTCTTGGCAAAGAATCAGGCAAGCCCGTCCTTCTTCCGCCAATGCGGCGGCCAGACACTCGGCCGTTTCAGACTTGCCGCTGCCCGACTCGCCGGCAATGGACACCGTTATGGAAGACGCCGCGGTGGCCAAGCGCCGTCGTACTGCCGGTAGGATCTTGGCCGCCGCCGCATGATGATAGTCTGTGATCACCA
>CAYLRE010000518.1:0-2300 GCA_964385715.1 uncultured Planctomycetaceae bacterium | reverse complement strand
AGGACGACGGTGTCACAGCAATGGAGATCGTTCCATCGGCGGTCAACATTGTGAGATCCGCCAGCGACAAATCGACGGTGGCAGTCACCGGAGAGCCGTCAAGGCCACCAGAAGCAAACACGGTCTGACTAAAGAGGCCTTCTACGTCGATCGTGAGGTTCTCGGAAGAGGAACTAAGATCTCCCTGAGCGGTGATCGTCAAAACGCCATAGCCAATTGCCTCGGTCTCGCTCGTAAAATCAAAGTTCAGTACGTTCGGGGAATGCAGCGTATCCGATATCGTCTGACTGGCCTGATAGTTGCGATAGCCATCGCTCGTACCCAGCACGGCTCCTCGCTGGGCCGTTCCGAATCCGAGGCCAATAAACGTGGGATCCAAGTCCTGCGCCGCGCCCAGGGTATTGTTCTTCGCCCCGCCATGCGATTCGTCTTCTAAGGCGGCATTCAGAATCAGCTGTAGTGTGTAGCTTCCGGTGCTCTCTCCAACGCCGCGAACAGTCACGGTGTACTGACCGGCGGCGCCAGTGGGCACAACCTGCAAGGTCGCCTCACCATTGGCCGCCGCGCTAGCGACTCCTTGCGAGACGCCTGACGGATCGAATAGTTCCACTTCGGGTGCCAAGCCGTCCTGGCCCGCCAAGAGGAGCGTGATCGTCTGTCCGTCGTCTACATCGATGGTAAAGTTATCGACATCCGCAATGACGTTAATTACGCCGGTCACGGCTGGATCGTAAACCAAAGAACCCAACGGCGCGATGGGCTCTAGCGGAGTCGGATAGGCGCTCGTGACAACGTCGGTGACAAAATGGACGACAAAGTCTGCACCCGGAACACCGTCGCCGGAAGGCACCGTGGTGCCAGCTTTTACTTCTCCGTCCAGGTTGTTGCCAACGACGTCTTCGAAAGCGCCATTCCCGCTCAACAGCGTCAGCGTGAAGTTGTCCTCTGGAAGTTCGCCAAACTCCACGGTCAGAGTGGAACTGGGCGCGTCGTAGTTGAGGCTGTTGGGAACGTAAGCACCGCTGAGCTGGCCGGTCAGCAGCACATCTTCAATTCCCAGGTTCGAGGCATCGAGTTCTTCATCGAATGTGGCCGTATAGGTGAGGCTGCCTGTCGCGAGGCTGTCCCCTTCGAGAATCGAAGTGCTGATGACCCGCGGGCCGGTGGCGTCGATGGTGAACTGGCTGGAAAAGGCGGTGAGCGGTTGGTTCTGGAGGTCGACGATCGCTCCGCCGGCAATAGCGACGTCGTGGACCCCATCGCCCAAACCAACGGGCAACGTAAAAGCAACCGTGTCGACGTCGAGAATTGTCATGGCAGTGGCCGGAGTGCCGTTCACCGTCAGATCGGCGGCCGCGAGACTGGTCAAGAGAAACGGATCACTAAAGTCGACGATGATTTCGGTCGGCGGGTTGAGGAAGGCTTCACCATCGATCGGGTCGGTGGCCACTACCGCAAACGGTAATGCCTCCCCCGTGTAGCCGCTCACTTCCAATACATATTCGCCAGCGATTCCGTTTTCCGAGAACACACGGACGGTATAGGCCCCCGCAGCCAGCGCCGTATGACTCAACGAACCACTCGAATCGCTCGCGACCAAGGTGCCAGCCGGATCGAATAATTCCACGGCAATGTCGATGTCGTTGACGAACTCCCCAGGCCCGGCGCCCGGAATCCTTGTTGCGATATTCAGCACGTCGCCCACGTTGGCTTCGATCCGATATAAGCCACCGGGATCGGAGGCCGACTCGGCCGCGAAATTGAAGAGATTGCGATGGAAAATCGCGCCAATCCCATGCGGCCCGCCCTCATACCACTCGACAGGAATGGTGTGGACAATTACCTGCCCCGCGTCAAAGGCGTAATCGAAAGCAACCACATGATTCGACGCTCCAGTGGACAGAATAGCGTTCGCGCCCTCGTGCAATGTGCTCGTATAACCGTGGGTGGAACTGTTGCCACCGTCCAGATTGGTGTCATCGATGGTCCCTCCTGGCCCCGTAATGAGATCGCTGCTGGCATCGACTACATTGATGTCTGCACCCGTGGAACCGACAAAGCTCACGCCATCGGCTCCCGGCAGCACATCGTAAGCAATAGGACGACTGACACTACCCGCGGCGTAGTTGATGACATACACGCCGCCCTGGCTGACAAAGGCGTCAATGCTGGCAAGATTCGCAACTACGTTGGAATACGTCGTGCTACTCTGGTCACCGGCCAAAACCAGTACGTCGTAGGTGCTCAAGTCGACCGACGACAAGTTGTTCGAAGGAATCTTCGTTACGGCATAACCGAGT
>CAYLRE010000517.1:0-2301 GCA_964385715.1 uncultured Planctomycetaceae bacterium | reverse complement strand
GCAGGAACTGAGCTGCCAGCGGCATCCACCGAGAATCATCAATTCTAAACAGGGCCGGAAACACCTCCAAAGCGCGCGTGTTTCCACTCGGTAGCCAATACGCCTGGAAATGATGGGAACCGGTCGTCATCAAAAATGGTTTGTCTACCGGCGGAGAATCCTTGGCTGTGAGATCGTGAATCTTTACACGGAATTCATCGTCCTTCCGATAGAACTCGTATCGCTTATTTTCGATCTCGATTTCCGTACCGTCGAAGTCACCCACGACCGCTGACGGTCCAGCAAGCTGCGTCATGGATCGGTGGTAGGAGGCATGCCACTTGTCAAATTCGCCTTCATGGCAGCTTCGGCACGCCTCGGACCCGACGTAACCATCCTTGCGAACGACGATGGGCCGATCCGTTGCGGTGTCAACGTCCGAGGCGGGCACACCACCTTTCGCCGAGCCAGCCACCTGCTGATCTGAATCGTCTGTGGAACAAGATGGCAGCAGTGAAGAAAGCGCGACCGCAATACACAACTTTAGGCCAGCGACTTGGAAAGGACGGAGTAGCGTCATCGGCTGAATGTCCAGATCGAGGAAGAGAGACTAGCACGAGCACTTGCCTTCATCGAAAGCGCCCGCCCAGGCGGACCAGCTTCCCTCACTCTAAACCAGTACCGAGTATCTGGCAACAACTTCCGTGTCCGCCAGCCACCGTCAGCAGGTCGAGAGCCACCGAAATCGCGTTCCAGGGCAGCAGTAGAGATGATGTGCCCACCTACGGCACACCAACCGCACACATTTGCCGCCAGTCGGTCGGCTACCAAGATCGACTAGAACTCTTCTCGAACGGGGCAGGAATGCCTACGACTCGTCACCCGCAGCTCCGGCCTTTGCATCGTCGCTCAAGACCTTAGCGCGAATTTTTTCAATCGGTTCACGACGCTCCGACGGCGTCATATAGAAGCGATAGCCGAACTCGTCAAAGGACATTCCAAGCATCTTCTCGAGATTGATCTGTGCGAACATTCGATTAGCCATGATCTGATCGTCAAGGCTGTTGAGAAGATCATCGAGTGCCCATCGCGCGTTCGCCTTGCAAAGCGATTCAATCGCTACCAGGCGGGTCGGGCCATGGTAGCTGCGAAGCCATCCAAGGCCGACTTTGCCGTCCCTCTGAGGGTAATTGCTGGCCAGCGTTTCTTCTTCAACCACGGCAGCATCTGACTCTTCTGCTCGATACCAATCCTTCAGGTGCTTGACTGTCCAGTCGATCGACTCATCTAAGTGGCAAAGATTGCAGGCATTGGGTTGATTACCACCTAGCATCTCCTTGTCCGTGGGACTGAAGATCATGTGCGTGCGGGTTAGGCCGTCGCGTCCTTCCACCACCTTTGGCATGTGACAGTCCATACAATGGCTGCCGGCTGTGCCCGTCTTGTGATGTGTGTGCGCGTCTACGAAGCCTGAATCTTCAAACTCCTGATGGCAGGTGATACATCGGGCATCCTGCTGCTGGGGCGTTTCGATCAGCGCCTCACCTGTTCCCTTGTGAGGATCGTGGCACTGCACGCAAGTCAGCTGTCCATGCGTTGCGGTACTTCCGTCCTTCGCGAGATAGCAATGGCCGCGACTCGCGTCGGTCGCGGCAGCCCCATGCCAGGTCGACATTCCGTTTGCATACAGCGGCCTCGCGTCGGTGTGACAGCGGGCACACATGAAGTTGACGTTGTCCGCGTTGTTACCCCAAATTCGCTTCTTGGCAACTTCAAGCGGCTCCTCCTTCTCCAGTTTGCGAGTAATGAGCAGCGGGCTAACCGGGAAGTAATGTGTCGGTCTGGCGTTGACTCGCTTACCATCATCGATGGACGCCGTTGTCGCATGCTGCAAGCAACCGTGATGACACGCTTCGCAGGAGATATTGGGACTCGTTGAGCCAACTTCAACGGAGACGTTGTCCATTTCGGCCAGGATCTCCTTGATCAACTCATCCGGGGTGTCCCGCAGTAAAGAATTGGGACTCACAATATTTTGGTGATTTTCCTGCATGTACGGACCAAGCAGGAACCCAAGCGGCCGATTCGCGTGATGAACGATGCGATCTTTGCCACTATCGGAAATCATCCAGTCGCCGATCGGTCGCGTCGTATGACACAGGGCACAGTTCTTCTCGAAATTGACAAGGAATCCCTCGGCACCAAAGGGATCGGCTCGTTCATCGTCCGGGACCGCAACGCCACCTGGATGAATTGGTGGAATCCATTGGCCCTTCTCGACCCAATAATTGAAGGGCAGTTGAATCTCCTTGACCTTGAACA
>CAYLRE010000516.1:0-2312 GCA_964385715.1 uncultured Planctomycetaceae bacterium | reverse complement strand
GACCGAGGATGACGTTCTCCTTCAAACCGACGAGGTGATCGACCTTGCCTGCCAGGGCGGCTTCGGTGAGTACCTTGGTGGTCTCCTGGAAGCTGGCCGCGGAGATGAAGCTGGAGCTTTGAACCGACGCCTTGGTGATGCCGAGCAGCTGCGTGCTGGCACTGGCCGGCTTCGGCTTGCCACCCTTGGCGGGCGAACCGCCGAGGGCTTCGATCTGAGCGTTGACCTGGGCCAGCGTATCCTTGGGAACGATGGCACCTTCGGAAAACTCGCTGTCGCCAACGGTGCTGATCTTCACGCACTCGGCCAACGCCTGGTTCGCCGTACGGAACTCGCCCTTGTCCATGACGTTGCCAGGCAAAAGGTCGGTATCACCGGGGTTCTCGATCTTCACCTTACGCAGCATCTGCGAGACGATGATTTCGCAATGCTTGTCGTTGATTTCCACTCGCTGCGAACGGTAGACGTTTTGAATCTCACGGACCAGGTATTGTTGGACCGCTTCTTCGCCGGAGATTCGCAGGATATCGTGCGGCACCAGTGACCCGTCGACGAGGGCTTCACCAGCTCGCACGACATCGCCGGCGTGCACGCGAAGGTGCTTACCGTGCGACACGAGGTGCTCGCGTTCGATGCCGCTCTCGCTGCGGACGATAATCGTTCGCTTGCCACGACGCTTTTCGCCCAACAGTTCGACCGTTCCGTCGATCTCGGCGATGATGGCCGGATCTTTCGGCTTGCGAGCTTCGAAAATTTCGGTGACTCGTGGCAGACCACCGGTAATGTCCTGCGTTCCAGACGCTTCACGAGGCGTCTTGGCGAGCAGGGCACCCGGCGCGATCATCTCGCCTTCCTGGACTTCGATGTAGGCCTTTTCAGGCATGTAGTAGAAGTCGAGGATGTTGCCGGACTCGTCTTCGACAACCACCTGCGGGTGGAAGTCGCCCTTGTGTTCGATAACCATGCGGCGGATGTGACCGCTCGGTTCTTTTTCCTTGCGGACGGTCTCGCCGTCGATAACATCCTCGTAGCGGATCTTACCACCGACTTCGGCGATGATCGGAATGCTATGCGGATCCCACTGGCAGACGATGTCGCCAGCTTTGGCTTGTTCGCCTTCTTTGACCATCAGAGTCGAACCAGCGGGGATCTCGTGCTTCTCGATTTCGCGACCCTTGGGGTCAACGATGGTGATTTCACCATTTCGAGCGAGGACGATGATCTCGCCCTTGTCGTTCTCCACGATCTTCAGTCGCGTGTACTGGACGGTACCTTCCTTGCCGGCGCGGATGTCGCTCTTTTCGACGTCGGTACTGGCCACACCACCGATGTGGAACGTACGCATCGTGAGCTGTGTACCCGGCTCGCCAATACTCTGGGCGGCAATGATACCGACCGCCATGCCTTCTTCGACCATGGCACCGGTCGAGAGGTCCATGCCGTAGCAGCGGCGGCAGATACCGAGCGGAGCGTCGCAGGTGAGCGAACTGCGGACCTGAATCTTCTCCAGACCCATCTGCTCGATCTGACGCGCGACGTCGTCGGTGATCAGGCCGCTTTCGCGAACGATGACTTCGTCGGTAATCGGATTGACGATGTTGGTTCGGCTGACACGACCGCGGATCGATTCCGCCAACGATACGTCGACCTTTTCACCGCGATAGATGACACCCTTGGTGATGCCTTGGGTCGTGCCGCAGTCGTCCATCGTGATCACGACGTTCTGAGCCACGTCGGCCAGCTTACGAGTCAGGTAACCCGAGTCGGCCGTCTTCAGGGCCGTATCGGCCAGACCCTTACGGGCACCGTGCGTCGAACTGAAGTATTCGAGCACCGACAGGCCTTCGCGGAAGTTGGCCTTAATCGGCGTTTCAATAATCTTACCGGACGGCTTGGCCATCAGACCTCGCATACCGGCGAGCTGACGAATCTGTTCCACACCACCACGGGCACCGCTGCGGGCCATCAGGAAGATCGGATTGACGTAACCTGGGCGACGGTAGTCGCTTTCCAGTTCGGCCATCATTTCGTGCGTGATTTGCTCTCGAGCGTGCGTCCAGGAGTCGAGCACCTGGTTGTAACGTTCACCCTCGGTGATGATACCGCGAGCGTAGAGCTTGTTGATCTTGAGGACCTGCTTTTCGGCGTCGCCAATGATGCGGGTCTTGGTCGGCGGCGTGATCAAGTCGTCGGTCGCGAAGGAGAGACCACTGCGGGTCGCTTCGCGGAAACCGGCTCGATTCATGTCGTCGAGCAATTCGATCGTGGCACGACGTCCCAGCAGGGCGTAGCAGTCGGAGATGACGCGAGCC
>CAYLRE010000515.1:0-2320 GCA_964385715.1 uncultured Planctomycetaceae bacterium | reverse complement strand
TGCGGCGAGGGCGGCGCTATCCTGACCGACGACGAGGAACTCTTCCTCGCGTGCGTGCGGGGCGGCGGCGCGCGTGGGATGATCGTTACCAGCTTTATCGACGGCCATGCTACGGGCCACCAGGAGCGTCGCGACCGCTTCGCCGCGAGATTAGTGGATGCTTGTCATCGCCTCTATCGACAACGAGCGGCGGAGCGAATCGGTCAAGAACGAAAGGTACTGGGCTTTGACACCGTTCCTCGCATTGAATCCGAGGACCGCCGCCTCTTAATAAGGTTACGTAATCTTCGGTTGGCGACAGCCGTTGCCGCGGAGGACGCGAGTGAAATCCTGGCGGACGTGGAACGTCCGCGAACTCGCTTCGACGATGTGATCGGGGCTAACGCAGCCAAGGAAGAATTGAGTTTCTTCATCGACTACTTGAAGAGCCCGCGACGGTTCGCTGCATTGGGCCTCAAGCCGCCAAAAGGCGTTCTGCTTCACGGTCCGCCTGGCACGGGCAAGACGATGCTCGCTCGTGCGATGGCCGGTGAGTCCGAAGTGGCTTTCCTAGCGGCTTCGGCCAGCAGCTTTGTGACCATTTGGCAAGGGAGCGGGCCACAGAACGTTCGCGATTTGTTTGCACGGGCACGGCGTTACGCACCAGCTATCATCTTTATCGATGAGATCGATGCCATCGGCAGGGTGCGCACGGGAGGGGCTGGCGGAGCAGAGGCTACCGAGAACACGCTGAACGCGCTGTTGACGGAACTGGATGGCTTTACGAGTCCATCGGCTGACCGGCCGGTGTTTGTCTTGGCCGCGACAAACTTCAACGTCGAGACCGAAGATCAGGAAGCGCCAGAGCGAAAGCCCCGCACCCTAGACCCCGCCCTGGTGCGCCGCTTCTCTCGCAAGATTCTGGTGGACCTGCCCGAGCGACCCGCACGAGAGAAATATCTCACTCTACGACTCGCCAATCGGAGGAACTGTACAGCTACCGCAGAAATGATCAAGCTCATCGCCGAGCGGTCGTCGGGCATGAGCATCGCCAACCTGGAGTCGATCATAGAGGCGGCTGCGCGTCAGGCCGCGAAGACCAATGGCCAACTGACCGACAAACTCCTCGAAGAAGCATATGAAACGGTCTGTTATGGGGAAGCCAAGGCCCGCGACCCCGCGAAAGTCAAGCGGACGGCATGTCACGAGGCGGGGCACACCGTTTTGTACTGGCTCTCCGGGTACTGGCCCTCGTATGTCACGGTGGTGGCTCGTGGCGACCACGGAGGGTACATGGCTCCCAGCGCCGATGATGCTGAGGATCGCGGCAACCAAACTCGCGACGAATTGCTCGCTCGTATTCGCGTCAGCCTTGGTGGGCGGGCAGCAGAGACCTTGGTCTATGGCCCTGCGGCCGGGCTATCGAGCGGGGCCTCCAGCGACCTCCTGAAGGCGACTGCAATCTCCCGAAACATGGTTTGCCAGCTTGGCATGGACGACGAGTTTGGCCTCTTGGTCACGCCAGAGCTGATGAAGTATGAGGGCGCACTAAGCAGCCCCGTCTATCTCAAAGTGAATGCGGCGGCCAATAAGATCCTAAAGTCGCAGATGGACCATGCGATGAAGCTGTTGGAAGAGAACCGGCAACACTTAGACGCAGTGACGCAGGCACTTGTTGAGAAGGAACGCCTCACGTGCGAGGACCTGCAGAAGATTCTGCCGACGATTGCCAGCCAAGGAAACCGCGATGCTCTGGGAGGCATCGTCACATAGCCTCAAACGCTCAAAAGGAATGACCTATGACACCTGAAGGCGATGATTCCTCTTGGCCAAGCCCCGGCCTTGCGACAGCACTCTTTGCCAACCCGGCAATGAACAAAGACGATGTTATAGCGCGCATGTCGTCTCAATTGCAGTCACTCAAGGACTTTGAGGGCACAAACGCGATCCTCTTGCGTGAGCTGGAAGCGATCGTGACGGAGGGTGCCAGTCGGCATGAAACGGTCGAGCGGGCGCGAAGAACTCTCAGTAGCGCTCAAGCGGGCAAGTTGAGAAGCATTCTGGTAGATGCATATGAGAGGCAGGCGCGGCATCGCGCTGCGCAGCACGAATCATCTGCGGCCGAGGAATCACTCAAGAGAGCGGAATCGCTCAAGAGAGCAATGAGGGCGGCGCACGGCGATAGGGAGGAATCGTGTGAGAGACCAATGAGGCTGGCGCAGGGCCATGAGAAGGTCCGCATCGCGAAGAAGTGGTGGCAGTTTTGGAGATAGTCTGTCGCTGGTGGTGTACAAGTTTTCCAGGCGAGGTAGGCTTGAGCGGGTCGTTGACGGCTGGGATG
>CAYLRE010000514.1:0-2329 GCA_964385715.1 uncultured Planctomycetaceae bacterium | reverse complement strand
AAAACAGTTCAACGGTGGTGGATTCGATTCGCCAGCCGCTCTGGGAATTGTCGATTGTTTCCATGTCGTCGCGCCTTTGCTCGGTTTAGTGAGATGATACCCGCCGCGTGTCGACATGATAACAGAACCATCTACCGGCGCGAACACCGGGCAATCGACCAGCACTTCGAGTGCCACTGACTGCTCGGCGGCCAGTGGCACCCTACGCCGTTAACCAACCTAGTGGAGAAATTGCTATAAACATGGGCTGGAGAAGTGGTTAGTAATTAGGGGTTGTGAACAAACAATTGCTAACCACCCTCGGAAAGGAATCCGAAATGTCCAGCCCATGGAATCGACGGGATGTCGAAATCGACGTTAATCATGTGTCTCTGGGAAAGGCCCTGAGGTGGGCGATGCCTGCCAATAGTTTCGGCAGTTGTCGCGTTGGTGTCAAGGCAACATGGAAAGCGAGGATGCTGGCTTTCGCGGCCGTGCTTTGGAGTTGGTCTGATGAAAACAGCCTTGGAAGAAGGTTCGTCGCGGCTCGCAAACTGGTCGTGAAGATGTTTCGCGGCCAAGAGGAGCCGGGTACCAGTTACCAGGGATTCATCAAAGCTTTGCACAAATGGACGGAAAGACTATTTGCGATAATCCTGCCCGGGTTGCAAGAGCGGATGCGGCAGTGTGCGGGAGATTGCTGGACCGTGGCGGGCTGGGTGGTGTTTGGCGTAGACGGAAGCCGTGTACGGACGCCGCGAACCAAAGCCAACGAGGCTCGTTTTCACGCGAACAAAAAGCGAAAGAAGAAGTGCCGTGCCAGAACGGCAAAAGCACCCCGGTTGACCAAAAAGGCAAGGCGCGAAACAAGACGAGTTGAGAAACACGGGCAATCGACCAAGAAACAAGACGGCAAGGAAAAGCAACTGGCCGGGCCACAGATATGGTTGACCCTGTTTTGGCATGTGGGACTGGGGTTGCCTTGGGCCTGGAAAACCGGACCGGTCGATTCGAGCGAACGAGCACACATGCTGGAAATGTTGGGAATTATACCCGAAAACTCGATGATTGTGGCCGATGCGGGCTTCGTTGGATACGATAACTGGCGGGCCGTCGAGGATGCGGGACACACGTTCCTCATTCGCGTCGGCGCTAATGTGAAACTGCTGAAAAAGCTGGGATATGCTCGCGAATATGGCGACCGAGTGTATCTTTGGCCGGACAAGGCAAGGAAGAAGAACCAGCTGCCGATGGTACTCCGGCTGATCGAAGTGCATAATGGAAAACATTCCGTGTACCTGGTGACGAACGTGTTGAATAAGAAGCGATTGTCGGACCGCAGTGCCGCCGAGATATATAAGGCACGCTGGGGAATAGAAGTCTTCTTCAGAAGTCTAAAGCAAACCTTCGACCGCAAAAGACTTCGCAGCACTTCGCCGAACAACGCGTTGCTGGAGTTGAACTGGTCCTTGGTCGGTTTGTGGACGGTGTGCCTGTTGGCGGTTTCAGAGGTAATCGATCGCGGCGAATCTCCCAAGCGTGTCAGTGTCGCCGGGGTGCTCGGCGCGGTTCGCACATCCATGAGAGACTACCGCTGGCGTCCGGAGCCGGGGGAAGACGTGGCGTCGCTGTTGGGCGAGTCGCTAATCGACCAATACGTTCGGCGCGGCTCGAAAACCAGCCGCAACTACCCGCAAAAGAAGAAAGAAACCCCCGCCGGCAAACCGCTAGTACAACCCGCCAGCCGCGAACAAATCGCCTGCGCGAAAGAACTTAAGGTCCAGAAGCACGAAAAACGGTTAACGGCGTAGGGTGCCACTGCTGGCTTGCCCAGCAGTGCGGGAAGTAGATTCCCCTTGGCACTGCTGGGCAAGCCAGCAGTGGCACCCGAAAATTAAGCTGCGACGGACTCTAGTGGGCATGGCACTCGGCGAGATTAGAGCACTCCTTCGGCCGGATTAACGCGCCGCACGGACTTGATCAGTATCGTTTCGACGGGTATCTGCACGAAGTCGTCGGTGTCGTGGACCTTGCAGTTGCCGATCTTTTCGATGACCTCCATGCCCTCGACAACCTCGCCGAAAACGCAATATCCGTAGCCTTCCAGCGTGCGATCCTTGTGATCCAATTCGGGATTGTCGACCACGTTGATGATAATCGGCCCCTGGCTCAGATCGAACTGAATCTGGGAATTGTAACGGAGATAGAGCGCCCTGATAAAATACGTGCCGCTGCTGAACACGATGTCATAGTACGAGGCAGGATGCAGCGCCCATTTGGTCATCAGTGTCGACAGAACGCGCTCGAATAGCACCTCGACCTTTTGCGACACCTGGACTTCGACCACTTC
>CAYLRE010000513.1:0-2338 GCA_964385715.1 uncultured Planctomycetaceae bacterium | reverse complement strand
GATCGATTTGTTCCTGCTCAATTCACACCGGGAAGGAATGTCGAACACCATCATTGAGGCGATGGCTTCCGGGTTGCCGGTGGTCGCCACGCGAGCCGGGGCAAATCCCGAGTCGGTGGTCGATGGCGAGACGGGCTATCTTGTGCCGGTCGACGATACCGACGCCTTGGCCGAAGCTCTCAAGAAGCTGAGCCCGGCGGAGGTTCGCAGCGAATTCTCCGCGGCCGCACGCAAGCGAATAGAAACCGAGTTTAGTATCGACAAGATGGTGCAGCGTTATACCGACCTGTACTTGAGACTTCACCCTCATGTTGCCGGTAGTGCAGGTGCGACTTCGAGTGAACCCGTGGGTTAGTTTGTTGATGCCTTTCCCGCGCTAGGTTGATGTGGTCCCTGAAGGGCTATTCGCCTTGGGACCGAGAAAAGGCGTTCAGTCTCAAAACAAAGAAAGCCTCAAAACAAAGAAAGATAGTCGAAGCCACTTATGTGCGGAATCTCCGTTTATCTTAGTACCGCGTCGGATCCTGCTGCTTCTGAGGAAGTGTTGCGTCGGATGAACGCTGCGCAGTTTCATCGCGGTCCCGACGGCAACGGCATCAAGGTGCTTGCCGATGGTGGCGTTTCGGTGGGGCTCGGCCATCAGCGACTGAGCATCATCGACCTCTCCGGGGGTAGTCAACCGATGTCGAACGAAGACGACACGGTTTGGATTACCTACAACGGTGAGATCTACAACCACGCCGAGTTGCGTAAAGAACTGGAAGCCCGGGGGCACAAGTATCGCACGCACAGCGATACCGAGACGATCGTGCATGCCTTCGAGGAATGGGGCCCCGACTGCGTCAAGCGACTACGCGGAATGTTCTCCTTCGTGATTTGGGATTGCAAGAAGCGAGAACTGTTCGCGGTCCGCGATCGCATGGGCATCAAGCCGTTCTACTATGTGGCGACGGAGGATAAGCTGCTCTGTGCCTCGGAGATCAAGGGAATCGTTTCCTCGGGCGTGCATCCGGCCAAGATCAACGCCCGTGGCGTGCCGGAGTTTGTTACCTTTGGTTACATCGCCGGCGAAGAGACACTATTCGACGGTGTGAAGAAGCTGCCGCCAGGGCACTGGCTCAGCTGGAAAGACGGCCAAGTTCGTACCGAGCAATATTGGGATATCCCGGCCGAACCGGACTTCGATCTAGCGAAGACGGAAGCGGATTACGTCGCCGAATTTACCGAGATCTTTGAAGAGTCGGTCGCGATGCGACTGATGAGCGATGTGCCGCTCGGCGTATTCTTGAGTGGCGGGCTCGATTCGAGCGCGATTGCCGCCACCATGGCGAAGCAGATGGGCGACCCGCTGATGACCTTTTCGGTCGGCTTCGAGTCGCAGTATTTCAGCGAATTCAAATACGCCCGTGAGGTGGCCGAACGAATTGGCGCCGACCACCACGAAGTGGTCCTTCGCCCCGATGGCCTGTTCGGGTCGATTCCCGACTTGGTCTGGCACGAAGATGAGCCGATTCGCAACCCGTCGAGTATTGCCCTGCATCATGTTGCCAAGCTGGCTCGCGATCACGTCAAAGTGGTCCTCACCGGCGAAGGTAGTGACGAGCTGTTCGCAGGCTACTCGCGCTATTGGGCGACCATGTTCAATCAGCGTTGGGGTTCGAGATACGAACGAGTCTTGCCGCGGGTTATTCGCGACAACTGTATTCGTAACACGCTCTGGAAGTGGCCGCTTCCGTTGTCGCTCAAGAAGAAGTTTTCGCACACGTTCTTCTACCACTCGCAGCGACCGGAAGAGATTATTTTCGATAACTTCCACGCGATCCTGCCGCAGCGAATTCACGAGGCGCTGTTCACGCCCGAGTTCTACTCTCAGGTGCGCGACGTCAATCCGTATCGCGACTCCGTCGGGCTGTACGACAGTCGCAAGAGCAAGGAAGAGCTCGACCGCCTGCTCTATACCGACCAAAAGACGTACCTCGTCGAACTGCTCATGAAGCAGGACACGATGAGCATGGCGGCCTCGATCGAGAGCCGCGTACCGTTCCTCGATCACGAGATGGTGGAGTTCGCGACTCGGGTACCGTCGAACTTGAAGCTCAACAAAGAGAGCGAGAAGTACCTGGTCAAGAAGTCGATCCAAAAGATGGTGCCCGAATCAATTTTGAAGCGGGAGAAGATGGGCTTTCCGGTTCCGCTTACGCAGTGGATACGGGAAGGCTTTACGGGCGTGCTACGAAACACGCTGCTTAGCGAACGGGCTCGCGAACGCAATATCTTTGAGCCCGCCTTCGTTTCCAAGATGCTCGACGACAATGCAGCCTCGCGTCGCGATCACACC
>CAYLRE010000512.1:0-2340 GCA_964385715.1 uncultured Planctomycetaceae bacterium | reverse complement strand
CTGCACGTAGTTCCATTCTTCCTTCGTGAGCCGCACGTGATGGTCGTCGAGGTCGTCGTAGAAGCACCACAGCTCCAAGGCGACCTGCCAGACGGTCTCGTCCTCCGACGACCTGTCGAGCACCGCTTCGTCGAACTCAAACGACTTCGTCTCATCGTTTAAGAAACGACGCGTCTCGGCGGCCAGGCGATCGCGTGCGGCTCTGTCAAAGGGTGTGGCAGGCATTGCTGTAAGCTGTCCAGGTTGGCTGGGGCCCGGGAAGAATTAGCGTTCAGTTTACTTCACCACTCCCCTGGTACCAGGCTAAAGATTGCCAAGCACAGTCAGGAGCAGCATGAGCGGCACCGGCACAACTGCCATCACCACCAACGCCGTCGCCCGCGCGTGCCGAGTCTTGCACCAGGAGACGAAGGCGAAGCCAACGGCCGCCAGGTTGGCGAACGCCGCGACAATACCGAGGACGGCCCCGACTCCCCCTGCGTAGCCGAGTCCCGGCCGCCGGAGTGAATACGTTGTCACGATGATCGCGATGGCAATCCATGTCCAGAGCAACGAGATGGTCGCGTAGACATCGAGCGGCGGCCATTTCACTCCCGCGAGTAGGCGGGGAAGTAGCACGACGGTGAGCGTGAATATTGCCCAGGACGCAATTGGAAAGCGGCCTACGATTCGCAGCCAGGACATGACCGCGGCCGCGTAAACGACGATCAAGAACATCGTCCGCAGGGAGAATTGCAGGCGGGGTGACCCGGTATCGGAACGGTTCGGCTCGAATCTTTGCATGCGGTCATTATGTTTGGGCGGTATCGGCTGCGCGTAGCGTCAACGAATTGCCACTTCATAGTTGCCCAAGCGTGCCGAACTTGGCGAATAGACAGCAGGTTACCAACGCGAGCGCCAAAAGTCCTAGCGAACGCCGCTGGCGGTGCACCGACCACGAATGGGCGCCCGCGAACATGGCAATCCCGCAAAGGGGGAACGTGATCCCTGCCAAAACACCGGCGGTCGCGTCGAGTCGGCCAACAAGGAGCCTGGTGACTTCCGACAATGTGATCGCCAGGAGCATGAAGTAACTCACGACTGCCGAAACAACATCCTGTCTTGGCCAGGAGATCCGGCGGGCGACGGGCGCTGCCGCTAACATTCCCACGACGAATACGATCATCGATAGCTGGGGAATATCGGGAACCACGCGCAGCCACGCCATCACCACAGCGGCGATGCCAATAATCCAGAACATCGTTCGCAGGGAGAACTGCAATCGCGGCCGGTCGTGAGTGTCGGGTGAATCCAACGGGAGTTCTTTCTTGGCCAGTGGCGGGCGATCAAAATGGCAAGAAAAAGGGTACGACAAGATCCTGAATCAAGAATATCCAAGCGAAAACGAGTGCCAGGGGTAGTCCCATAATCAGGTTGGCCCGAGAACGCTGGTATGCAAAGTAGGACATGGCGCCGAGGATCGAGGCCACGATGCTCGCCGGCAGTGCCGTCCAGGCCAAGATTGTGAACACCGTCATCGCTGGGGAATAAATGCTGCCACCAAGATACATGGTTCCCACCGCCGCGACGG
This sequence comes from uncultured Planctomycetaceae bacterium, assembly GCA_964385715.1. GTDB lineage: Bacteria > Planctomycetota > Planctomycetia > Pirellulales > UBA7805 > MB-PLM-2. The sequence continues at coordinate 770 of CAYLRE010000512.1, read as the reverse complement.
CGGCAATCCACGCGTAGAGACCCAGTATCAGGCCGACGTAGTCGATCGTTGGCCAGGCGAGTCGTCGCAGCAATCTCGCGCATATGGTCGTCAGCACGGCAACCACGACCAGCGATACCCAGGGGTGTTCTTCTGCATTGTGCAGAGCGCCCATCACCATTGCCGAGAGACCGAGGACCCAAATCATCGCCCGCAAGGAGAATTGCAAAGGTGGCGGAGTGTTGGACATGGCCGTGGTGGTTCTATTTGACAGGATTACAGGATGATACAGGATAATTCATCATGCCGATCCTGTTCATCCTGTCAAAGAAAGAAGCGCGTTGCCGGCTTGCACTGCAATCCGTGCAGGATGATTGCCGCCGCACTTCCTACTCTTAGGGTGGGTTCATTTTAAATTTGACATTTCGCCCGGTAGGGCGACAATGAGGGCGTGAAATGAAAGACGTGTCCGGCAGGGCGAGGCACTGGCGAGCCGTCGTTACACCCTGAGTGGACTGTCCACTTGCACGACACAGCACTGGTAGCAAGCTACCAGTGGCACCCAAATAGACAACACATTCATCGCGCCCGAGGTATCCATTGGGGCTGGTAGGTAACGGACCTGCCGGTATTCGAGAGAGAGCCCGCGCAGATTCAGGTCCCATGATATGACCTGAGTCCGTGCGGGCTTTTTTATTGGGCCATGACCAATCAAGGGACCATGGAAATTAACCCGAAACGTAAGTGAGGGACACGACCAAACGGGAACGCGGCGTAAGCCGATGAGCAGG
>CAYLRE010000511.1:0-2355 GCA_964385715.1 uncultured Planctomycetaceae bacterium | reverse complement strand
TGGCGTATCATGTGTTGCGGATGCACGTCGACGAGGCGATGGGGTTGGCCGAGGCCATCCGCGACGTTAAGCATAACGTGCGCTACTGTCGCATTTGCTATAACCTGTCGGAGGAAGAGGAATGCTCGCTGTGCCGTGACCCGCGGAGAAAAAAAGATATAATATGCGTGGTCGAGCAGCCGCGCGACCTGATGGCCCTGGAGCAATCGGCCAGTTACGACGGGCTTTACCACGTATTGCTGGGGAGAATCGCTCCGCTGGAGGGTATCGGGCCCGATCAGTTGACGATCGACGCCTTGGTCAAACGGGTACGCGACGGCGGTGTCAGCGAGATAATAATGGCCACCAACCCGACCGTGGAGGGCGACGGCACCGCGTTGCATATTTCCAACCTGTTGGGCGAGCTTCCGGTAAAGATAACCCGCCTGGCAAGAGGAATTACGTCCGGCAGCGTGCTAGAGTTTGCTAATAAGGAAGTGCTAAACGACGCCATGACGGGCCGACAGAAGTTTTAGCGTGCCGCGAAGATTGATTGAACCACAACGACACCAATTAGCGATTTTCATATGCGACTTTCACTGGGCCAGAACCTGCAGCTTCAGCAGAAACAGATACTCGCGCCGCGAATGATCCAGTCGATGGAGATCTTGCAGTTGCCGATCATGGCTTTGCAAGAGCGGATCGAGCAGGAGATGGAAGAGAATCCGGTTCTTGAAATCCAGGAAGCGGAGCCCGACGCCGACGCCGCCTTCGACACGGCCGCCGAACCGCCCGAGTCGCCCGACGCTCCGTCGGAGGAAGAGCGCGAACTGGTCGTCGACGAAGCGAAGAATAACGAAGAGGACTTCGAGCGGCTGCTTAACATGGACGAGGAGTGGCCAGACTACTTCGAGGAACGCAGCAAGCCCAGCAGCAATCGAGTGCAAGAGGCCGGCGAGCGGAAGCACGACGCCATGGCCAACATGGCCGCCCGACCGCAATCGTTGCAGGATTATCTGCACGACCAACTCGGTTGGTTCGACCTCGCGCCCGAGCTTCGCGCCATGGCCGATCGGGTTATCTATAACCTCGACACCAACGGCTACATGCCCGGCAGTTTGCAGGACTTGCTTGGCGCCGAAGCCGGCGAAGAAGACTTGGCCTTGGCCCAGCGTGCCCTGGAATTGGTGCAAACGCTCGACCCGCCGGGCGTGGCGGCCCGCAATCTGCGCGAGTGTCTGCTGATGCAACTGACGCCGGGGATGCCGTTTTACGAGCAGCTCCAAACGCTCATCTCGGATCACCTGGAAGACCTCGAACACAACCGCTTGCCGGTCATATCCAGCCGCACGGGCTATTCAATCGACCTTATCAAACAGTCGCTCGAAGAGCTTCGCAAGCTGAACCCCAAGCCGGGGGCCGAGTTCAGCGAGACGTCGTCCTCGCCGGTCACGCCGGACGTCTTCGTCGACGCCCAGGAGGACGGTTCTTACAAGGTGCGGATGGAAGAGACCAACACGCCGCAGTTGTTCATCAGCCCTTACTATCGCAAGCTGATAACCACCGGCAAGGCCAACGACGAGACGCGCGAGTACATCAAGCGGAAGGTCAATTCGGCTCAATGGCTGATCGACTCGATCCAACAGCGACGCGGCACGTTGATGCGAGTGTCGCAGGCGATAGTCGACCACCAGACCGATTTTCTAGACAAGGGTCCCGAGTTCATCGAACCGCTGAAGATGCAGCAGATCGCCGACAAGGTGGGCGTCCACGTGACCACGGTCAGCCGGGCCGTCGACGACAAATGGGTGCAAACCCCGCGCGGCATCTTCCCGCTGAAACGTTTCTTCTGCGGCGGCACCGTCCGCGACGATGGCGAAGAGGTCGCCTGGGACAAAGTCCGCTTGAAGCTTCAAGAGGTCATCGACAAGGAAGACAAGCAACGCCCCTTGAGCGACGACGCCCTGAAAGAAGAGCTAGCCGCCCACGGCATCAAAGTCGCCCGCCGCACGGTAACAAAATACCGCAAGGCGATGAACATCCCCAGTTCACGGCAACGGCGGGAGTGGAAGTCGTAGTGTAAAGGAAGAAATGAAAGACATCTGCTCGTTCGGCAAGCCATTGTGCAGACAGGAGAGGCAATGCCCGCTTCTGCAACAGGAAACATTCTCCTAACGGCCAAAGACGCCGCACAACTACTGGGCATCCAAGCCAACAGTCTATACGATTGGCTTTCCCGGTCGGATGCTGGGGAATTCGTGGTGCGCGGACAGTCAGTTACTATCGACTATTTTCAGGGTGGACCGCAGGGGCAGGGTCGAATCAGAATCGAGGCACGCGAAGGAAGGCACATGGGGTGCGCCGAGTAGCCGTCGG
>CAYLRE010000510.1:0-2358 GCA_964385715.1 uncultured Planctomycetaceae bacterium | reverse complement strand
GTTGCGACCCACCCGCAGGATCCCCGGCGGGATGTCGACGCGGACGGTGCGAGACGTATGTTCTTCAGCGCCAACGGCAAGATTACCCCCGGCCCGGCCATCGTCGGCGATGTGCTTGTGGGTCCGCACGACAAACGAAGGCAGTCAGGCACGATTCGCGTGGAGCACGGACGGCAAGGCATTTGACCGAATCGGCCCAGTGTCACGATCAAGTTTGGCAATTGGAGGGGTGACCGCCTCGGCTTCTTCTGTTGGAACGACGATGAAGAAGCTGTGCATATGGACGTCGACTTCTTTCGGTACGACTACGACGGCCCCAAGGCCGCAGGCCCGTAGACCTCAATTCTCTCCTTCACTTATTGGTGCCCCTCGGGCATCCTTGTAATCCGACTCAAGGACAAACTCCCACGAGTCGGCGGCGTCATCGGTTCCGCGATAGCCGAGATAATAGAGGTCGCCATCTTTCCGCTTCAAGATTTCCCCGTAGCCGGAATCGCGAGAGTAGACGTCGTCAACCGGCTTCATCTTCCATGTCTTGCCGCCATCATCCGTGTACCACAAACAGTTGCGTTGCTTGTACTCCAGAATGCGGTCGCGACCGGTCAGATAGATCCGTCCAGGTTCTTCTGGGAACTTGGTCAGTTTCGGCTGTTGCACGACGTGCACGTACTTGGTGATGTCGGCCATCGGCCCCCACGTCTTGCCGCCGTCGCGACTGATTCGCATTTTCGTGACGTCTTCATCAAACGAACGCCCGACGATCATGATCGTGCTGTCATCAACACAAACAACGCCCGTTTCATTGATGCGGTCTTCTCTCGTGCCGTAGGCCGAAACCTTCCGCCACGTCCGCGCGTTGTCGTCCGACCGGTAGAGCATCGCCTGCCAGGGCGTTTTGTCTTGTTCACCGGCGGGCAGTCCCAGAACCGTAACGTAGATGGAACCGCCTTCGACCGTCTTCCCAAGAGCAAAAGTCACTCCGGCGGGGATCCCGGACGAGCGACCTTCATATTTCCACGACGCGCCGTTGTCGGTGCTTCGCCACTGAAGTGTTCGCATCTGATAATAACGCTGTCCATCGTGATCCTTGGTCATTGAAATATACAGCAGATCGCCGTTGGGACAGGTCAGCACAGCGCCGTCGCAAGGCTCGACGCGCTCATTCTCGGCAAGCAGCGGCGCGCCCTCAACCGGCGTGCCGTCGGGCAGCCAGTTCGGCTTACTCCAGGTTCGTCCCTCATCATCGGAGGCATGAACGACAACGAGTCGTGGTACGGATCGACCATGCTTGGCGGCTTGCGTATAGGTCGCAATCCATCGACCGGTTTTGGTTTTCGTCAACGAGCCGCGAGCGGCCCAGTCCAATCCTTTCGGATCGGCCTTGAAAACCAGCTTTCGACTCTTGACCTTCATCCGAGGCGCGGTATCGTCCGGCACTTCAGCCGCGCAGAGCGTCACCGCCCCGGTCAGAAAGGCCGCCAGCGCGATAAGGAATGTTGCTTTTGCCATGTCAATTTACTATCAGTCCAACTGCTGTCTATTAGGCTCCTACACGTGAATGTCTGCGCAAAATGGCAAGAAGTTGTCAGCGTCCTTGATGGTTCCGGATCGTCCGGGTTAGGCACTCCAAATCCGCCAATCAGGCGTGCCGGTACACAATAACGTTCCAACCCATGAAAGCGATTCTAGCACTTACGTCGCGGTAGCACAATGCTTTACGCCAAACGCCAAATCTAAAACTCATCTCCGTCCGCAAGTCCGGGCCCCTGAAAGACGGCGAAGAAATCGACTACCACTTTTCGACCCGACTACCACTATTGCTTGCTACTGTTTGCAATTGTTTGCAAACGGCTCGGGCTCGGATAGAATCACGCTAAACCACTTTCAGCAAAAGAGTTTCAAGGTTTTTCGGCAACGACTGACCCTCCGGCTACGGAACCGAAGGGGGATGATCGACAACAACGCCTGTCCCGCCAACACCCGCCCGCTGTTGGGTTGCCGTGAAGTGCGAATGCTGGCGAACCACTTCTATCCGATGTAGAATGCAAGTACCTGCACCGCACGTTCAAGAAGAAGGAGAAGACCATGGGGCTAGGCGACATCAACTTCACTCCCGAGGAAATGCAGGAACACGAAAAGGCAGCCGACCTGTCTTTCCGCAGCAAACAGCATGAGAAAGCCTCGCTGCAACCGAAGGGCAGCCAGTTGGCCGCTCTGAGGCTGATTATGGAGCACGGTAGACCCGAAGCTGTTGCTGCGATCGCTGGGATTTCGCTTGAGCAACTCCAAAGCATTGTGGAGTGAGGGGGAGACCCGATCCATGATCTGCTGGATTTCATTGGGAATTCGATGGGCAGC
>CAYLRE010000509.1:0-2375 GCA_964385715.1 uncultured Planctomycetaceae bacterium | reverse complement strand
CCCAGGTCCGCATCTACCACGGTTTTGGGGACTCGCGGATTCGGCTTGGTGGGAAGGAATTCACCGTAGAACGAGAAGCCGTCGTTTCGGTCCGTTGAGCACAGAACTCCCTCCCCAGTGAGCGAAGCGAACGAGGGGGAGGGTCGGGGTGGGCTGATAAAAAGTCTTAAGCTGTCGTTGCAATTGACGTTGCGCTTCTTGTTTGTTTGGTTTTGGTTTTCGCTTCGGCGTATGCTAACCGGCGTCTGGAAGCCAGAGTGTTGGGCAAGTTCAGTTTAACCCATTGTTTCACATCGTCGACTTTCACGCGTGTGAAGCACTCCGTTACTTCTTTGGGCGTGGTTTCTCGAAGCAGCACGGGATAGGTCAGCAACAGACTGGTGAATCCACTTTTGGCGTGCTGCTTTTCGAGTTGCTTGTAGAGCGAGAAACTGGATTCCAGGATTTCCGTGCTCATCGGCAGTTGCTCTCTCGGGCGCAACTTTCGTTCGTAGCCGCGGAGAAACTCCGCGACGTGATCGACGAGTTGCTGGCTCATGGGATTGTGCTTGAGGTGGGCGACTCGCTTCGCGAACTGCTTTGCCGCGCCACGAAAAATGCCTTGCTCGTTGAGAAATGTGAGTGCAATCGACACGACTTCTTGGCACCGTTGCCACTGCTCGATGCTGGCGGCAAAGTCACGAAGCCAGCCTAGTTTTTCGGTCATGCGGCTTTCCGGAACGCTCTGCCGGCTTTCGGATTTCGGGTGCCCCAAATGCCACAGAACCATGGAGGCCCAGTTCAGCGTCGGTTCCATGTTCATGAAACGGGCTTTCATCTTGGATGCCGGCGGAATGAAGTGCGCCAACTCGGTTTGTTGCAGGGTGGAGCGTGTGCCCGCGAGATGCCTGGCGAACGCTTGATATTGCGGATCGCTCGCCAACAAGGCCTCGAATTTGTTGGCCAGAAAGTGCTTTGGGTCGCGGAGCACCAACGGCTTTTTCTCTGGTTTTCCCAGCGTTTCAGCCGGTTCTTGCAGCTCGACGGCGCCATCCGACTCAATCGCCCGCGGAACGCCACAGCGGTCCGCCACCTCTTGGTAGGCCTTCGCCACATCCTCGCGTTTCCATTGCTCGCCGGGCACAATTGCGAGCACCTCCATGTCCTCATGACGCAGAGAAGGCCCCGAACGCGCCCACTGGCTATCAGAAACTCGCAGTATCGTCAGCACCTTTTCCTTGCCGATTTGGTTGGTGTGATCCGTCAGCCAGATCCCGCCCGAAGAGTTTTTCACGCTCTGCATGCGATCCAGGCCGATCCTTTGCATCCAACCACGTATTGATTGATACGCGGGAATCGCGATCTCCACTCCCCCCCAGTCCGCGAAAACACTCAGAACACGGGGCACCGGACGCAGGCCAATCTGTCTCGCTAAATTCACGCACAACGTAATCATGCCCGCTCCGTACTGTTGTCCGGGAGGCGCTTCCCCCAACGGCAGTTCCAACGGCTGTGGCCGGGCAAGCTGGGCTTCCAGTTCCGCGATCCGTTCTCTGAGCTCATCATTTTCTTGGGCAAGTTCTTCAACGCGAGCTTCGGCGTTCGACGCTTCCCCTCGCAATTCAACTATGGCTTCCCGCTGCTCACGACACTTCTCGGCCCAACGGGCACGCCCCAGAAAACAACTTCTCGCAATTGCTGAGAGACGGGACTTGCACTCCGACACATATTTCGGCCACAATGCCGACACTGTTGCGTTCCTTCGCAATTGGGTGTTTCATCCAGTTTCCGAACACGGAGGAGCGCAACAGATTTTCTCTTTCAATACAAGACAAACTGCGGAATTCAGGCAACTTTTTATCAGCCCAGTGTCGGGGTGTGTGTCGGTGTAGGTTCTTGCGAAGCGGGCGAGGGCGGCTGATTTGCCTGAGCCGGAGGGGCCGGTGACGAGGCAGGGATGGGTTGTGTCGCCTTCGACGTAGGCGGTTAGTTGGTCCTGGACTTGCTGGCGGCCGACGTAGACGCGGAGGCGGGATTCGATGAAGTCCTCATGGTAGGCGGCCTCTTCGGCCAAGGGGTCGGTTTCGGCCAGCGTTGCCGTCGGGGGTGTGTCGGGCAGGTTGTGCCTTGTTTTGATGGCTTGCCACAACTGGTCGGAGACGTGCTGGCCGAATTCTTCGAGGCCGGCGAGGTGGACGAGGCCGAAGCGGTGAACGAGTTCGCGGAGGTGGTCGTCGAGCGTGTTGTATTCTTCCGGGGTGACGATTCCGTCTTCGGCGATCTGGCGGAGGGCTTCTCGGTCGGCCGGGGCTTGCAGGTCGCGGCTGGCGAGTTGCCAGTTGATGCGGAAGCCGGCGTAGTGGCAGGGGTAGCCATCGAAGGGCTGGAAGGGGAGC
>CAYLRE010000508.1:0-2394 GCA_964385715.1 uncultured Planctomycetaceae bacterium | reverse complement strand
CGGAGTAACATCATTGGCACCAGTGCATACACTGGCAGTGTCTCCTCTACTGCTGTTTCCGGTGCATCGAGCGTGGCGAGCGTGAGCACCGATGTCGATTCGAGCGCCTATTCTGGCGCAACTGGAGCATCGAGCGTTTCCAGCGTATCGAGCACTGCCGATTCTGGCGCGTTCACTGGCAACTCTGGCACGTTCGCTGGCGACTACCAGCAGCAGTTGCTCGACGAGTTCGATCGCTATTTGCCAGAGAATCCACCGTGGCCCGTGTCGTCCTAACTGACGGCACGTTGTTGCCCTTTTTGTATGGATCAGGAACAGCCGCCTGGTGTCGGCACCTGAACCGCATTCAATACTGCTGAAGGAAACGAGAATCTGATGTCCGAGCCGTGTGATTTTGGTTTGATTGGCCTGGCCGTGATGGGCGAGAACCTGGCCCTGAACGTAGAGAGCCGCGGCTATCGCATCGCCGTCTACAACCGCTCGACCGACAAGGTTGACAACCTCATCGAAGGTCGTGCCGCCGACAAGAACTTTGTTGGGTGTCACTCGCTCGAAGAGCTGGTCGGCGCTTTGGCCCGTCCACGTAAGGTGATGATGCTTGTTAAAGCGGGGCCGGCGGTTGACGCGATCATCGATCAGCTGCTGCCGCTTTTGGAACCAGGTGACGTCATTATCGATGGTGGCAACACGCACTTCGCCGACACCGAGCGACGTACGAAGTACGTCGAGGAGAAGGGCATCTGGTTTGTCGGCTCCGGCGTTTCGGGCGGCGAAGAGGGAGCCCTGTTGGGGCCGAGCCTCATGCCGGGCGGAAGTAAGGATGCCTGGCCGCTGGTGCAGCCGATCTTTCAGGCGATCGCCGCTAAAGTAGGACCGAACGATGACATTCCCTGCTGCGAATGGGTGGGCCCCCGCGGTGCTGGGCACTACGTGAAGATGGTCCACAACGGCATCGAGTATGGCGACATGCAGATGATCTGCGATGCCTATTTGATGCTCAAGTCGGCGGCCGGTTTGTCGAATGATCAATTATACGACGTCTTCGCGGATTGGAATCGGGGTGAGCTGGAAAGCTACCTGATCGAGATCACTCGCGACATTTTCAGCGTGAAGGACCCCGAGGGCGACGGCGATCTCGTCGACAAGATTCTCGACACCGCAGGTGCCAAGGGGACCGGAAAGTGGATGAGCCAGCTGGCCCTCGATCTTGGAGTGCCCAGTACGCTGGTCACGGCGGCCGTGTACGCCCGCAGCATGTCGGCCCGTAAGGAAGAACGCGTGCGAGCCGCCGAGGTTCTAGAGGGGCCGGCCGAAGGATCGACGATTGGCGAGGATGCCCGCGCAGGCTTCATCGAAGACGTACGGCAGGCACTCTACGCCTCGAAGATATGCAGCTACGCGCAGGGATTTGTTCAGCTGCGAGCCGCCTCGGAGGAGTGCGACTGGGATCTCGACTTTGGCCAATGTGCCATGCTCTGGCGAGGTGGCTGCATTATTCGAGCCGTGTTCCTGGATCGCATACGGGAGGCTTTCGACGCAACGCCCAACTTGGAAAACCTTCTGCTGCATCCGTTCTTCACCGAAGCAGTGCACAATGCTCAGGCCGCCTGGCGTCGCGTGATCGTGACGGCGACCGAGCAGGGCATCCCGGTGCCGGCCTTCAGCGCGGCTCTGGCTTATTACGACAGCTACCGTAGTGCTCGCCTGCCGGCCAATCTGCTGCAGGCCCAACGCGATTACTTCGGTGCCCACACGTATCAGCGAACCGATCGCGATGGCGTGTTTCATACGGACTGGATTCGCGCTCGCCGCGCTCCTGAATAGACGACTTTCACCGCCGAACTTATTTGGCACAACGCGCTGGTGCGTTGGCTCGCCGAGCAGACTTTCCACAAGAGAATACCATCATGTCGCAAGCATTCCTCGAACAGTTGTTCGGATTGAACGATCAGGTCGCCGTGGTCATTGGTGCCACCGGTGAACTGGGAGGGGCTCTGGCGACGGGACTCGCCCAGGCTGGCGCAAAGGTCGTTGTGGCGGGGCGAAGTGCCGAACGCGGCAACGCCCGTGTCGCGGCGATTGGCGAGCTTGGCTGCGATGCGGCTTTTGCGGAAGTCGATGTGCATTCACGCGACTCGATCGAGGCGCTGCTGACCAAGTCGGTCGAAACGTTCGGTCAGGTCGACATCCTGATCAACTGTGCCGGAGTGAATTCAGCCGATCCCTATTTCGATATTGCGGTCGAGGATTTCGAGCGCGTGTTGGCTGCGAATCTGACCGCTACGCATCTTGGCTGCCAGGTGTTCGGCAAGTACATGGCCGATCGGGAACAGGGTGGGTCGATTGTCAACATCGGCAGCGTTTCGTCACACCTTCCCTTGTCTCGCGTGTTTG
>CAYLRE010000507.1:0-2398 GCA_964385715.1 uncultured Planctomycetaceae bacterium | reverse complement strand
AAATCGTCGTAGAAACGACTGATCGCCTCATGGCTGCCGGTCGTGTTGCCGGACAAGAACCGACGCACGATCAACCAGTCCTGAATCCGAAGCGGTTCGCCTTCGTGCTTCTGTACGCCCGTGACCGACAGGATCGGGTCCACGGCAAACTGCACCGCGTCGCGTCCAAGGCCGCCGAAGAAACCTTGGATCAGGTAGTCGATCTTGGCCGGCGGATAGTCCAGATTCCGGCCAAGGAAGCGGGCCAGACCAGACGATCTGGTTGCACCCTGCTCGCCAAACGGAAGGTCTTCTTCGCTCGGGGACACGATCGCTCGCTGGCGGAAGAAGCTGTAGCCAGCATCGCCCGACCTGACTTCGACCAACGGCAGAATCGCACCGACATTCAGCGTCGGGCGGAACTCGCTCAACAATGCCCGGCCGATTTCGTCCATGGCACGCGGATCGCCACGCTCGCCGGTTTCCGGGTCGATCGCAAGCACCGAAGCGAAGAACCGCTCGAAGACGATCGAGAACGCGCCAAGGCCGTACGGCTTCGGAATCTTGATGTAGCTGGGCCGGCCGTTGTCGAAATTCCCGGTCGGGAAGAACCAGTATCGGTCACGCTCACGCAGATCTTTCGACCAATAGTCGTCATTGTCGTAGTTCAGCAGGATCATTGCCAGCGACGGCACGATCTGGAACGCGACGATTCGTCCAAACGCCTTGGCGGGGTTCTCCTTGATGAACCGGGCAAGCCGATCTCCACCAAGCAGCGCCACATTGAAGAAGACAATGACCTCGTTGATCGCCTTTGACCAAGTTCCACCACGCTGGAAGTCGATGGTGATGTCCGCAGCCGCCTGCCCAGCAGCAACGATCGCATCCGCATCGGTGACGCCCTGCTCGACAAGCTGTTCGGCAGTCGTGCCGGCTTCGGCGGCTCTGGCGTCCAGCGAGCCAAGGTACTGCACCCAGAACTCGCCAAAACGGTTGGCTCGCTCGAATGCCTCGTTGAGACGCTGGATGTTCCCCAACTGCACCGCGTCGAGAAGCCGCTGTTTCGCGGTTTCGCCGGCCGGCACCACCAGATTCAGTGGCGTCTTCTCGACGAACAGCTTGTCCATGTCGATCTTCTGCTTCTTCGGGTCGTAGAACTCGGCAAAGATGCTGCTCATGTCGGCACCGGACGCGAGGAACAGGCGTTCGATGTCGCCTCCAAGGAACGCGGCTTTCATGCCTTCGTATCGCCGCCGCGTGTTCACAGGCAGCTTTGCCAATTCCGCGTCCGTCATCGTCAGGACTTGGATCATGTCTCGCACGAAGTTCGGCACGAAGAACGACGGGTTCAACTGAGTCGCACCGGCACGCAGCACGCGACCGGGCTTTCCGATGGCACGCAGCACTTGCAGACCGATGCTGGCTGCGTCGATGTTGTGCATGCCTTCAAGAAGCTCGAACAGCCGGCGGTCCTTCACCTCGTAGAACCTCGGCTTGCCGTTGACCATGATCCTGATTTCACGATTGCCCGTGTCAGTCCGCATGCTGGGCCGCCACATGGTCCCGCCCTGCATCTGCGTGACGGCCTCGATGAACTCGTAAAGCTCATCTTCGGTCATGCCGTTCGCCCATGACGGCAAGCTGGTGATGTTGCCTTCGCTGTCGATTCGGATGTCGAATTGACGCATCACCGTCCGTTGAATCCAAGCGTCGCTGACCTTGACTCCTTCGACTGGAGTATCAATCTGGTCCATCCAGCGACCGCCGCCTTCCTGCATGGCAAGATCGACGATTTGTCTGGCGACCCGGTTCATCTGGGCACGAACGACGATTCCCTGCATGGACGCGAGGAACGCATCAAGCGGAGGGATGATCTGGTCGCCGGTCTTGCCCGACCTGAATCGACGGATTCCAGATGTGATGCCGGAGAACTTCCGCCCGCCGGCACCGCCGAAGGTCTGAGCCATGGCATCGTCGGATTGCACCTGACGAAAGGTGATGTATTCGAGGTTCTTGGCGATGATGAGATCGGCCTGCTGTTTGGTGATGAGCCCGTGTCCGACTGCGTATTCGGAAATCAGCCAGCGGTTGAACTGCTGGAACTCAACCCGGGCTTGCAAGAATTCAGGGTGTTCGGCTTCTTGTCGAGCGATGAACGCCTTCAGGTCGGCATTGCTCACCGAACTCGGCATGCGCTGATCTTCAGGGAAGACGGTGTGCCCCTGCTCTCGCTTCTCAAGCGTGCGAATCGCCACCATGTAGTCCTGCCACAATTCGAGATTGTGACGCACCGGATACAGGATCTCCCGCAAGCTCTTGCCGGTTCGCTTCTTCGATGGGTCATGGACATCGAAGGTGCCGCGTTCAAGCATGATCTTCGTGTCGCCGGAAATGTTGCCGTTGACACGCAACGCCCCAA
>CAYLRE010000506.1:0-2405 GCA_964385715.1 uncultured Planctomycetaceae bacterium | reverse complement strand
CTACCTCGGTGACTCGGCGACGGACATGAAGACGGCCCGCGCTGCGGGCATGTTCGCCGTCGGAGCTTTGTGGGGCTTCCGTCCGGAGAAAGAAATGCGAGACGCAGGGGCACAGACACTGATCGCGACACCGACGGACCTGCTGGAACTGGTGGACTAAGCGAGACAGCGCGTTTTGGGGGGTACGTCCCCGAGCTTGCGGGCCGTCGATTTATGAGAGGCCTGCAATTTGGTTTGGGACGCCGATTTTGGTTTGGTATCGCAATCGACCTCAGTTTGTTTTCGATTTTTGCGATGGCGAGGAGCATTTGAGCGGCAGCCCGCGTTGTCGCTCCTCAAGGTCGGATTTTTGGGTGCGCAGGTCTCCTTGTTTGACTATCCTGCGGCACTGACAGCCAGCTTCGCGAACTTGGCTCGCATTCGGCTCACGTCGCGAACCAACTTGATTAGGTTGAAGGCAGTGCAAGCCCACAGCCATTCCGTTTTCACATGTTCCAGACCTCGCATGAGGAACTGCCGGAGCCCCATGGTCGCTTTGATGACAGCGAAGGGTGTTTCGCCTGCATGCAACCGTCGCCGGTAGGCCGTCTTCGCGTCGTCGGTTTGCATCTTGATCGCCAGACGCTCACGCTGTTCTTCATATTCGTCACGGTGTACGCTGCGGCCGCGTGATGCGTTCACGTTCTGACATTCGCTTCGCAATGGACAGCCCTTGCATTCCTTGCAGCAGTAGACGCGCCGTCGGCGTTCTCCGCTGTTGCGACGCTCCCTGTGAGTTCCCGTATACCCCAGAACCTTGCCTTGTGGACAATAGTAAATGTCTTTTGTTGCGTCATAGACGAAAGCGGATTTGTCCAGCTTTTTCGTTTTCTTGCTGCGAGGCAGCTTTGCCCACTCCGTCTCGGGGATCGGTTGGCTGGGATCTTCACGACAAACCGGAGTACCTTCTTGGGGCGGTTTCGAGTCGATCGGCGAAAGCAGTTCAACGCCACGTTCGCCGAGCTCAGTCAGGTTCTGTCCTGTTCCATGAGGCGAATCGGCAAGCAGACGCTCTGGCCGAATCCCGAAGGTCTCTTCCACGCGATCAACGGTTTCCACTGTGGCCGAATGCTCGTTCGCCTGGGCCAGCACATCGCCGTCGATCAGATAACCTCTGTGCGTATCGGCTGCCGCCATGGGCGTGTAGTTGGGCGCGTAGCCACCCTCTTTGTTCGGCAGAACCTTCGAGTCCGGATCGGTCAGCGGCAACTGAGCGGGACGCTTCTCGGAATTGATGCCGTCTTTCCTACGCTGTTCATCGGCGGCCGCTACCTTCTCAATCGCTGCTTCAAGCTGAGCTTTCCGTTTCTCCAGTTCGCTCAGCTCTGCCGGCAGTGCCTGGGTTGATTCGTCCGCGAAGAATCGCTGCTCGTCCGCCTTGTCCGCTGCTTCGGCTTCACTCAGCAACCGCTCGATTTGTTCGTCGAGAGCCGCCAGACGCTTTTTCAGCTTCTCCCCCGTGGCCGTGGCAGAACGACTGTTGTTGGCCTTCACTCGCGTCCCATCAAGCGTGATCTCCCCGAGTCGGATCACTCCCATCGTCATGGCGATCCGCCCAATCTGCTTGAACAGGTCCTTCAACTCATCATGAAACCTCCTGCGAAATCCGCACAAGGTCGAGTGGTCAGGACGATGGCCCTGCGACAACCACATGAAGTCAATATTGTTACCTGTCAAATACTCCAGGTGCCGGCTCGATCGCACCGAACGAGTCAGGCCATACAGCAAGATCCCTGCCAGGATCCGAGGATGGATCGGCGGCTGGCCACGGCTACCATCATACGTTGCCTCCCAAGCAGAGAAGCTGCATGTAACGAGGATCTCCTCCAGGAGCCGCGCCGGATGTCCCTCGGGAATCATCGCATCCAGCGTCGGCGCAAAAAGCACCTGCTGTTCCCGCGGGATCGGCGTTTTCGCCCAATAACTCACAATCTCGCCTCCATGGCCCTCACTTCCAAAACTGATCGGGGAAAGTATATCTTTGATGTCGCTAAAATACGACCCCCGGAAGGCAGGCGATTAAATCGACGGCCCGCAAGCTTAGGGACGTGCCACCAATAAACAATCCGGATTGGGCAAGGCGCGCGTGACCGAAACGTTCAACAGTTTTCCAGACCGCGGATCATGTAGGCCTGAAGAATTCCGGACTCGTCGGAATTGAAGAAGGCCATCTTGCCGTCGGGCGAAAGAAACGGGTGGATGTGCGCGGTCTTGTTGCAGGTCGATCGGGGACTCAGTAGGTAGTTGAAATCGCTAGCCGCCGCACGCCCCGGTTCGCCCAAATGGGCGAGATAGATGCTCGCATGCTTGCCCAGGGGTCCGGCGTCCGACACGAGGCGCCGACCTTCGATATCGGTGGCGAAGTG
>CAYLRE010000505.1:0-2421 GCA_964385715.1 uncultured Planctomycetaceae bacterium | reverse complement strand
TCACCCGTCGGCGTAAAGGTTCCTTCTAAGAAAACATTCTGAGTCGCCTGTGCCACCGCAGCGGCACCGACCGGAATCGAAATTGGAACCAAGTCTTCGGTCGGCTGAATCTCAAAGTTATCGTTGACGCCGAGCCCCAAGAGTCGCTGACCATTGACGGTAACGAGTTCGTTCTGCGAGTTCGTCTTGAATAGACCATTCCGCGTGTAGAGCTGCTCGCCCTGCAAACCCTGCACGATAAAGAAGCCGTCTCCCTGAATCGCAAGGTCGGACGGATTCGAACTAATCTCGACGGTACCTTGACCGAAGTCGGGCGAGATTTCAGCAACCTTGGTACCCAGACCGATCTGGCGAGGATTAACACCACCACGGGTATCGGTGGGAGAAGAACCAAGGCTCTGCGTCTGCAGGAACTGTGTCGCGAAAACCGCCTCCGAAGACTTAAAGCCGACGGTGTTCGAGTTAGCCACGTTGTTACCGACAACGTCGATCGTCGTTTCCGCGGCCGTAAGACCGGTAAGAGCTGTACTAAGTGCTGATGCGAGACCCATGATTATTCCTTCCGAAAAAGTTCGGGCTTAATTCGATTTACAAACGCGCTCTAATCGACCGGACACGCCCGCCCCCCCTGACACTGACTAGGGCACGCTGGGAGCGCTGGCCTCATTGAGTTATGTACTAGGCAGCCGCAACGTCATCGCCAGACGGCAAAATCTCACGAACGTTCGTCAATTTGATTTCATTATTTCCAATGTGCAGCGTCGGTTCGCCATTGGCCACGGTGACCTTCTCCACCTCACCCGTAATCTCGTTGCCGTCGTCATCCATGGCCACGACCTGTTTTCCAATCAGGCTCGTAGCGCTCGATAGATTCTGTCCCAACAACACCGACTCCAACGTGTCGGTCAATTTGTCAGTCGCTCCCACCTCACGAATCTGGCTGATCTGCTGGAGAATCTGGGAGTTGTCCATCGGGTTCAATGGATCCTGGTTCTGCAGTTCTTTGATGAACAGGTCCAGGAAAGAATCGATGTCCAAGCCACGCAGCGCGTCGTTGCTGGTGGAATTGGGATCGAAAACGCTCGCTGCCGCGGCGGCGGTATCGGATACCTGACTCATTTTCAGTCCTCGATTCGTAGTTCTTCCGTGGCCCGAAGCCGACGGGAAATTATTGGGGGGTTAGATAACAATATTTAGTTGATCCAAATCGCTCGAATCATCCGTGGGCCCCTTGTCGTCCGCCGACTCCGCGTCTTCCGTCGACGCGACAGGCTCGCCGGAACGGTCTTCGCCCTCTCCGTTCTCCGATGTGGTTCCACTGTCTGACTGTTCCGCGAGTTGCCCTTGGGATTCGTCGCGAACATTAACATCGAATCGCTCGACCTTGACATCCTGTCCTGCCAAACGGTCACGCAACTCCGGCAAGTTCTCCAACAGTATTCGCCGCGCCTCTGGCGTTTCCGTCTCCAATTGGGCCGTCATGGCCCCGTCACGGATCGACACCTGCAAGCGCAAGGACCCCAGCTCCGGCGGGCTAAGTCGAACGCGAATGGTGCCGTCTCGTTCTGCTGCGGCTCCAAACGCGCGGGCAACACGTTGCACAAACTGAACACGTTGAGCCTCGTTCAACTTCAAGTCATCCGATTGCTTGGCTTCCATGCCTGGGAGGATGCGAGCTGCGACACGCGAAAGTTGGCTCGACGGGTTCGCGACCGGATCGGCCGCTGAACCGGACGACAAACCGCTTGGCTCCGCCGTGGAAGCGTCACCGGAGGCGGCCGTATCCGTCACCTTCGCAAGAGCCGCAACATCGGAATTCGCAGTCGATCGGGCGTCCGCGCCGCTCGTCGCCGTGTCCGACGGAGCGGCAACCGCGGCCTTGGAACCCAGGATCGTTGGCACAGCATCATCGGCACCAACAACGCTATTTGTCTTCTGGGCACCGACCTCCACAGGTACCTGCCGCGAGTTACTTCTATCTCGTCGCGACGATTCATTGTCCGTAGGCCCATCGCCATCCGCTTCGGATTTCGATTCCGCCACAGCTTCCGTCAACTGACGTTCGCCATCTTGCTTGGCCCCATTTCCAGGATCGCCGGAGCCCTTCAGCTTGGCGCCGGCGGCAGATTCCACGACTCCTGTTGCCGCCGCTTCGTCGCCCTGCTTCACGTCGGCGACCTCGCCCTCAGACACAATCTGCCCTTTGCCCGAATCTCCTTCCGCGTCTCCATCCACCCGGGCTGCGAGAGTCACGTCAACCTGTGACTTGGCTGCCGATGGATCGGAAGCTACGGATTCGCGCTCAGGCGAATTCGCTTTCGCAGCAGTTCCGTAAGCGTTGGATACGGAGATGGGCGATTCTGGCGACGCTACCGCTTTTCCCTCGTCAGCATTGGCTTTTTGTGATGCCTCGCCTGTGGG
>CAYLRE010000504.1:0-2427 GCA_964385715.1 uncultured Planctomycetaceae bacterium | reverse complement strand
ATCTGCCGGAACGCAAAGACCGTGCAACGAAGCTGCTCAACTACATCGCCGATGTGATCGTCAACGGCAATGCCCTGGTGAAGGATCGACCCCGCGCCGAGCGACGAATCCCCGCGCCCGTGCCTGAGTTCGATGCTGCGAAGCCGATCCCCGATGGCATGCGGCAGAAACTGCTGGCGATGGGGCCGGAGAAGTTTTGTAAGTCGTTGCTCGATCATCAAGGACTGCTGCTTACCGATACGACCTTCCGCGATGCTCATCAGTCGCTGCTGGCGACACGCATTCGCACCTACGATCTGTTGCGAGTCGCGGAAGCCTACGCCCAGCTTTGCCCCGAGCTGTTCTCGATCGAAATGTGGGGTGGGGCGACCTTCGACGTCTCGATGCGATTCCTCTACGAGTGCCCATGGCGGCGATTGGAGCAGATGCGCGAGCGAATTCCCAACATCCTCTTCCAGATGTTGCTGCGGGCGTCGAACGCGGTTGGTTACACCAACTACCCGGACAATGTCGTGCAGGCATTCGTCAAAGAGGCGGCCGCCGGCGGGATCGACGTCTTCCGAGTTTTCGACGCGCTCAATTCGCTGCCGAACATGAAGGTCGCCATGGACGCGGTCAACGAGTCCGGCGCCATTTGCGAAGCGACCGTTTGCTACACCGGTGACATTCTTGACCCGGCCAAGACCAAGTACGACCTCAAGTACTACGTCAACATGGCCAAAGAGCTTGAGAAGATGGGTGCTCATATCCTGGCGATCAAGGATATGGCCGGCCTCTGCAAGCCATACGCCGCGGAATTGCTCGTCAAAACGCTCAAGCAGGAAATAGGAATTCCGATCCACTTCCACACGCACGACACGGCTGGTACGCAGGTCGGTGCGATTGTGAAAGCGGCTGAAGCGGGCGTCGACGTTGCCGATGCCGCGATGGCACCGCTCTCCGGCGGAACGTCGCAGCCGAATCTCAACACACTCGTCGAGGCGCTTCGCTTTACCGACCGTGATACGCGGCTCGACTCCGATCCGCTCGATCGACTTGCCGATTACTGGCGAGCCGCCCGTCAGTTCTATACCCCCTTCGAAAGTAGCGTGCTGCCGGCCACCGCGAACCTGTATGAGCATGGCATGCCGGGCGGACAGTACACGAATCTTTACGAGCAGGCTCGGGCACTCGGCCTGGCCGATCGTTGGCGAGAAGTCTGTCAGATTTACGCCGACGTCAACGCGATGTTCGGTGACATTGTCAAAGTGACGCCGACCTCAAAGGCCGTGGGCGACATGGCGCTGTTTATGGTGGCCAACAGCCTGACCGTGGACGATGTGGCCAACGGTGATCGCGAGTTGGCTTTCCCGGCTTCTGTCGTCGATCTCATGGCTGGCCGAATGGGCCAGGCGTTGGGCGGATTTCCTGAAAAGGTACAGAAGCGAATCCTTCGCGATGAAAAGCCATTGGCGGGACGGCCGGGCGAGACGATGCCGCCTGCCGACTTTGAGGCGACCGCGACCGATTTGACGGAGCTGCTGGGACGCGAACCGACCTCGCAGGAGACGGTCAGTTCGCTACTCTACCCAGAAGTCTTCCGCAAGTTCGTGGCTCATCAGCAGACCTACATGGACACCAGCTGCCTGCCTACGCCGGTCTTCTTCTTTGGACAAGAGTCGGCCGAGGAAGTTGCCGTGGAGATCGAACCAGGCAAGACCCTGATCATCAAGTTCACGGCCGTTGGCGAACCGCATCCTGATGGACGTCGCGACGTCTTCTTTGAGCTCAACGGTATTCCTCGCTCGGTATCGGTCATCGATGCTTCGCTGGAGCCGGAAACACAGCGGGCTGAGAAAGCCGATTCGACGAACCCCACCCATGTCGGTTCCAGCATGCCCGGCATGGTGGTGATGCTTGCGGTGCAGCCGGGCGATCCGGTTGTCGAAGGCCAGAAACTGCTGATCATCGAAGCGATGAAGATGCAGACCACGGTCGTTGCGGAGCGCGATGGCAAGGTAGCCAAGGTGCTGGTGCAGTCCGGGTCGCAGGTCGATACGGGCGATCTGTTGATGGTCATCGAGTAGGCGACCGGCTCCATGGCACGTTTCGATGCGGCACAGATCGAGCGCGAAACGTCGGTGGCTAGCGTTGAGATCTTCGAGTCGCTGTCGTCGACCAATGACTACGCGATCACGCGTGTGGGCGACGAAAATCTGCTCCTTCCTCTGCTCGTTATTGCAGAAGAACAAATTGCCGGACGTGGTCGCGGTGCGAACCAGTGGTGGTCGAGCGAAGGCGCGTTGACCTTCTCACTGTTGGTCGATGGCCTCGATAATGTGCCGGCAGCGTTTCTATCTTTGGCCGTTGGCGTCGGGCTGTGCGACGCGGTTCGCAGTATGGGCGGCGGTTTCGATGCTGGACTGAAGTGGCCCAACGATATCTTCC
>CAYLRE010000503.1:0-2431 GCA_964385715.1 uncultured Planctomycetaceae bacterium | reverse complement strand
AGAGTTTCAGGTTCAAGCCGCCTGCTTGACTGGAGGAAAGCGTGAGCACCATCACGTCATCGATGGCACTGGCGTAAAGCTGGCGCGTGATTGTATTGCCAGACAGTTGGATCGTCGTCGTCGTGATGCCGGTCGAAAGATCCAGCTCTCGCACCAGGCTCTCCGCCTCATCCGCACCAACATGTTCAACGAGTAGATTACCGAGCAGTTGATAACTGTAAGGACGATGGGCCGCCAGAATGTGCTTGGTGAAGTGCTCGTCCGCGGCCACGTATTCGCCAGCCGCTTCCAGTTCGCGAATCTTCTCCAGGTGCTCGAACGTATCGGCCGCCATCACGCCCTGCGGACCGCGGGCCCAAATGGTCTCCTCGTTGAGCAGGATTCGCTCTTTGGGGAAGCCGCCGAACGCGGTCGCCCCGAGACGGCCATTCCCGACCGGATAGCCAACGTCCCACGACTTGGCGGGAGCATCGTCACGGAGGATATGTGAATGGGCGTCCGCCGCGAATGTCTGGTTGTTGTTGATCGCGCTAAACGCCACCGCGGCTAGTAACCCGACGAGGAGCTGGAGCGGCACTAGGTGGCGGCGGCAGTTGGTAAGACTTGATAGGTGCGGGCAATTATTCAAGAAATGCAATTTTCCACCTGTGCTTGCGAAATGCTTTGTCGGGCTGATTGCTGTTTGGGCAGTGTGCTATCGGCGCGATGGGTCGGTCGGAAGGCCAGTCTTTCCCACCTTTCGAGAACAACCATCGTAATGGACCGGCGGGGAGATGGAAACTACTGCAGCGGCGGCAATACTGCCCTAAAACCCGCGTGATACGGCCCTGCTGGCATGGTTGGTTTGCTCGGTTCTAAGGGGTGAGGAGGCCGCAATCTGGATTGCTTCGTCAGCGGGCAAACGATACGATTCGCGGCCCGATTTTTCGACGAACAGGCGCGACTTCAATAGCAAGGACACGCTATGCGGCGACAAGATACGATTCGGTCTGCAAACGACTCACGTGGTTTGCAAAAACATCTTCGCCTGGTTGTGGTCGCTTTGCTGCTCATCGCAAACGCGACCATCGCTGTGGCCGGTGAGCCGGTGGTGAATTCTCGCCCTCCGTCGCCAAGAGAGAATGGAGCATTGCCTGACACCGTGGTTGTTTGCCCCGAGGGTTTTCGCGAGGCGCTTGCGCCCTGGCTACTCCATCGCCGCCAGCAGGGCCACAACATCACGGTCATCCCGCCGCGACCGGACAAGGACGCCTTGCGAAACGACATTCGCGGCATCGCGGCCGCCGGTTCGTTAAAGACGATTGTGCTGATCGGCGACACCGCCACACCGTACGACGGCCGCCAGCAACGTCACCTGCCAACGCATCACGCCGAGGCCAAGGTCAACGTTCACTTCGGCAGCACCGACACCATCGCCACCGACAACTGGTTTGCCGACCTTGACGACGATGACCTACCGGACGTGGCGATCGGTCGTTTGCCGGCCGACGCCGCAGCCGATCTGACCGCCATGGTCAAGAAGATCATCACCTACGAGACATCGACCGACTTTTCCCCCTGGCGGCGCAAAGTCAACGTGGTTGCCGGCGTGGGCGGATTTGGTGTGCTTGCCGATTCGCTCGTCGAGAGTTCTACGAAATGGTTCCTCACCGCGTCGGTCCCCTCTGCTTATCGCGTCTCAATGACCTATGGCAACTGGCGGAGTCCCTATTGCCCGTTGCCTGAGACTTTCGCCGCGCAAACCCGTGAGCGTTTAAACGAAGGCAGTCTGTTCTGGGTTTACATCGGCCACGGCATGCCGCGGTTTCTCGATACCATTCGTGTGCCGGGCGGGCAGTATCCAATTCTCTCGACACGAGATGTTTCGCAAATAGATTGCCAACACGGTTCGCCAATTGCGGTCTTCTTGAGTTGCTACGCCGGTGCGTACGATCTTGCGGAAGATTGCCTCGGCGAAGAATTGCTGCGCAAGCCAGGCGGTCCGGTTGCCGTGCTGGCCAGCAGCCGCGTCGCGCTGCCCTACGGATTGGGCGTGTTGAGCAGCGAGCTACTGTCGGAATGTTTTGTCCGTCGCCGCGAGACCTTGGGCGAGATGCTGCTGGAGGCCAAGCGTCAGAGCATGAGCGATGGTGCGGGCGACGTCCGCCGCCGCATGCTCGATACGATGTCGAAGGCGATCAGCCCGGTCGAAGCGACACCCGCTGACGAGCGCCGCGAGCATCTGCACCTGGTGAACCTGCTCGGCGATCCGCTGTTGCGACTTCGCCAACCTCAGCCGGTCGAGCTAGAGACGCCGAAGCGAACGATCGCTGGCGAAGAGGTTGAGATCGCGTTCGACGCGCCACTGGCCGGCAAGGCGACTGTAGAACTGGTTGTCAGGCGCGATCGATTGCGAGTTCGTCCGCAGCCGAGATACAAGTACGAAGTCTCT
>CAYLRE010000502.1:0-2439 GCA_964385715.1 uncultured Planctomycetaceae bacterium | reverse complement strand
ACCAGACCGTTGAAAAGCTCACGCTGGGCGGCGTAGAAAAGTGGCACGACCCCGGTATGAACTGACGCGACTCCAGGAGTAACATCGACTAGACCGGAGAGTAGTTCTTTCTTTTTCAGTTCGATACCAGCCTGTTGGCGTTGGTATTGAACCTCCGCCGCGGCGAACTCGTCGGGCTGGTCGGAGAACTCGATGCGCTTCTCGTCGAGCCAGGCGTCGAGTTTCTGCTGATTCTTCTCAGCCTGAAGTGGTATGGCGCGGATGCCGTCCACGTATTGTTGCCTGCGATGATCCAAATAGTCCTCAAGCCGCGCTGTCACGGCCTTGGTGAGGCCTTCAAATCCCTGCCCCTCTTCGCTGCTGGGAACTCGGCATGAAATTCTCCAAAGCTGCGTATCGCCTTCGCGGCTAAGCATGCCTACCGATTTCCAATAGTCCGTACGAGCCTCCAGGCGGCGTTTGGCAAGCAGCCGTTGTCCGCGGGGAATGCTGTCGAGCGGAATGAAAGACAGCGTTGCGGCGGCAGTCGCTCCAATTTCTGGCATCTCCCGCAGCTCGCGCTCAATGTCGGCAACCAATTCAAGTTGCTGGAGCAGGTCGAGCGAAGACTTCGTCGTGTCGACCTTGACCACGATTTCCATTGTCTCCGGGGGGCCAATCTCCTGGCTTAGCCAATCGTAGTCACGATTGTGCGGGTGATCGTCGGGGAAGAAGCGGAGCGTGACCAGATCGGCACGTATCGACAGGGCTCCCCAGGCGAAGAACGCCAAGACCAGCACGCCGATCAGCGCAATGGTCCCGTGGTGGCGAATAACAAATTCGCTGTAGCGGTGATTCGGACGAGCACGGTCCGACTGCACCGTCGTGTCGAAATCTCTTCGCTTCTCAGGTGGCCAATCCGGCTCTTTACCCCGACGAATGAAGATCCACATTCGGTCAAACAGCTTTAATGAGGCGGGAAGTAGCAGGAACAGCACCGCCAGGCTGGCCAGGATTCCGACCGCCGCGTAGCCTCCAAAATCCCGCACTGGTTGAATGTTGCTGACAAGTAGCGAGCCGACGCCAACGGCGGTGGTGCCAGCTGCCAACGTGCAAGGAACCCAGCCATGCGAGATTGCCAGGGCAGGGGCCTCTGCGAGTGAGGACTCGCTCGCAGCATCACGATAGTAATTAACCAGATGAATGCCGGCCGACATCGCCAGGACATAGACAAGAACAGGCATCACCACGAGCACGAGATTCATCTGCCCACTGAAATAGTCCATGACGGACGAGAGGTCGATGAAATAGATCAGGCTTTGGGATAGCAATAAACAGTAGATCGATACGCCGAACACAATTACCAGCAGTCGCATGCTGCGCAAGCTAATAAGGGCGACGGCGAATGCAACCAACGCGGACACACCAAGTAAATTCTTGATCGCCTGCTGGCTTGCTGCGTCGACCGAAACGCTGGTAACGGCGTCACCTGCCAGACGCAACTCTTCCGGCGCAATTCCAACCTCGTCGACAGCTACTCTGCGCAATAGCGCAACCGCCGCGGCGCGATCGGCGTCACCTGCGGCTGAAAAGATCACGATCGTACCGGTCTGCTCCTGTCCCTCTCCGACCATTAGACCGTAGAGTCGCGCCAGAGCCTGTCTCTTTTTGAGCCGCAGCGGAGGTGCTCGCAACACCTCCAGCATCTCGGCTCCGGTCGTCACCTCGCTAAAGAAACGGCGACCGGACTCGGCACCGTCTTGTGGAGACGAATCTTGCGATGAAGGAGTGACGTATCTCCGCAGAGCATTTGCATATCGAGAGAGTCGCTCGTCCTCTAACGTGCAGCCCTCCCAGCTGACGACCACGAATGCGTCCGTGCCGAAGTGATCGTAGAACCAGCGATACTTGCGCGACGCGTCAAAGTCAGAAGGAAGCCACTGCTCGACATCATTGTTGTTTGTCTGCTCCGCCATGTGCGCACCCCAGGCCCAAAGGGGCGCAACAGCCCAAAATGCGATCACGATCGGCCAATGCCAGCGATCGAACAGCGATGGACGGGAATCGCTCATGGGATGTCTGAAAACGGGGAAAGAGGCACAATGATTGGGCGGGGCAACACATCAACATATATTTATGTGATATCGACCCTGGGTTGCTTTGGGCACAAGGCATACCGCCGATTCACGACACCCCAAGACGCAATCGAGGCGACGTTATATGATGCAGACCTCATTCACTCGTGTGAATGCCCGCCGGTCCTGGTGCGTCCAGTTCCACAAAAACGACCATTGTGCGTCGTTTTCGCTCTCCAATTGCCCGAAATCGTCGTTTTTTCCAGCAGGTGATGCCGGGTAGACTGCATCACCTGCCCTAAACCGGCAATTACAATAGAACAGCTAAGATAGGGCGACTGCAGGTCGGCGTTCGTCTGCCCTGACGCCGTCAGGACCTCGAACG
>CAYLRE010000501.1:1181-2464 GCA_964385715.1 uncultured Planctomycetaceae bacterium | reverse complement strand
GTTTTTGGGTGTTGCCCAAGTGGACTTGCTGTCGCCCGCATTCGTGGGCAAGGGCCATGGATGGCCTTTTCCCCGGGCAGCTAAGATCAACGTTTTCAACACGTAAATGTTGCAAGAGCGGATCACTCATGAAACGCCAAATCCTCCACGTCCTGGCACTGCTCACCCTGCCGCTGGCTTCCGGCCGAGCAGACGACAATCACCCTTCTGGGGCCGTCGTGACGCAGGACCTGCTCAACAGCATCCACGTCACCCCTCAGCTCATCTTCAATCCCTTTCCGGCCTACGCGCAGAAGTACCTGCCCTTTGCGATGGCCGCGAGCATGGAGTCGACGTCGAAAGGACGGCTCTGGACCTGCTGGGCAGGTGGGCAGGACGGGCCGAATGCCTACCTGCTGGCGAGCTATAGCGACGACCAGGGCAAGTCGTGGTGTGATCCGGTGTTTGTCATCGATCCGCGGGCCCACGGCCTGAAGATGGGGACCCGGCTCGGTTCCTTCTGGTGCGACCCAAAGGGACGGCTCTGGCTTTTTTTCCATCAGTCTGTCGGCATGTTTGACGGCAGTTGCAGCAACTGGTTTGTTCGCTGTGACGATCCCGACGCGGAGCAACCCGCGTGGACCGAGCCGGTGTACATCGGCTTCGGCGCGTCATTGAACAAACCTTTCGTGCGCAAAAACGGCGAATGGATCCTGCCTGTGTCGCTGTGGGAGCGGTGGCACATCGACAAGCCCTTCGCGAACTACTATCGGGAACTCGACGCCGTCCGCGGCGCGAACGTCTTCGTCTCCGACGACGAGGGTGCAAGCTGGCGGTACCGCGGTGGCATCATTTTCAAGGACAGTTGCTTCAACGAGCACTCCGTCGTCGAAAAGCAGGACGGCACACTCTGGATGCTTTCACGAGGTATGAAGGAGGCTTTTCAGAGTTTCTCCACCGACGGCGGCAAGACATGGCAGCCGCAGACAACTTTCTTTCCGCACGTCAACAGCAAGGCCGTGTTCCGCCGGCTCCAGTCAGGCAACCTCCTGCTCATCCGCCATGGCCGGGACATGACGAACGCCACCAACGATCGCAAAGAACTCACCGCCTTCCTCTCCGCCAATGACGGCAAGACCTGGTCCGGTGGCCTGCTGCTCGATGAACGCAACAACGTCTCCTACCCCGACATCGCGCAGGCTCCGAACGCCGAGATCTACGTCCACTACGATCGCGAGCGTGGTGGTGGGGCGGAGATTCTCTTTGCCCGCTTCCGCGAGGAGGACGTGCAGGCTGGCAAGCTC
>CAYLRE010000501.1:0-1081 GCA_964385715.1 uncultured Planctomycetaceae bacterium | reverse complement strand
CCGCAGGAGATGCGCGGCCCTTTCCCGATCATGTCCACGACCTATTTCGAGGACGGATCGATCGATTACGAGGGTCTCAAGCGCCAACTGAAGTGGGTGGACGAATCGGGCTGTCCAGGGGTCATTTGGTGTCAGTCAAACGACGCCATCGACCTGTTGACGACCGAGGAAAAGTTGCGGGGGTTTGAGGCCTGTGCCCAGGCTGCTGAAGGCCGCAAGATCGTCCTCACGCTCGGGGCAAACGGCACCAACACGGCGCAGATGCTTGAGATCGCCACGGCGATCGAACGCGTCGCCGAGCGGCATCCCAGCGTCAAGATGGCGATCATCTCGCGTCCGCCAGACGATGTGCGGACCGAGGCGGACATCGAACAAGCGTGGAACGAACTGGCGCAAGTCGCGAAGCGGCCCGTCATCTTCCAGACGTACGGCACACCGGCCACGCCGACGCCTTCGGTCGCGTTGCTCGTTCGCTTGGCGGCCAATCATCCGGCGATTTATGGCTATGTAAAGGAAGAGGCAAAAGGTTATTCGGCGGTCGAACGGATGGTGGAGCTTTCCGCAGCCAAGCCCGTCATGAAGACCGTGATGGCCGGGTGGGGCGGCTGGCAGTGGCTCATCCAGCTCCGGCAATGCGGCTGCGAGGGGCTCGTCACCGAACGCTGCGCCTTTGCGCCGGTGCTCGCCAAACTGTGGCGGCTTTACGAAAGCGGCGACCGCGGTCTTCCCCTCACTGAGGCCTACGCCATGTTCCGTCTCTTGAGCGATCAGCGAAACTTCCCCGCTGGCTTGCGCGGTTACCCGTTGTATTTCCTCGAGAAAGAGGGCGTTTTCCGCAATCGCGTTTCACGTCAATACTCCAAGTCAAAAGTGACGGAGGGAGGCAGCTTCGGTACCGGCAAAGCCTGGAAGCTGGAGACGGTGGCACTCACACCCTTGCAACGCCAAGAACTCGACGCGCTTTACCAAGACATGCTTTCGTTTGTGGCCAAGTGATCGCAGGACTTTCTCTCGAAACCTTTCGCCGCCCGGCACAACAAGCCGTCATGAAACGCATCCTCACCCTCTCCACCGCCCTGCT
>CAYLRE010000500.1:0-2468 GCA_964385715.1 uncultured Planctomycetaceae bacterium | reverse complement strand
TTCTGCTTTCGCCCGTTCTCTCAGCAGCGTCAACATCTCCGGTTGAATGTCGACCGCGAGAACCTGTCCCTTGCCTTCGAGAAGTTCTGCCATTTGCAGTGAATAGAAGCCGTTGCCGGCCCCCATGTCGCAAATCACCTGACCAGGCTGCACCTTAAGAATCTTCAATAGCGTGCTGCATTCTTCTTCGCGCTCGCGCGATTCTCGCACCAGCCACGGGGCCCCGTTGTAGTGCATCGTCTGGGCAATCTTACGACCGAAGTAAACACCGGGGCTGGGTGGGATGTTGGATTCGGCTTCCGCCTTGTCTTGCTCCTTCTTGTCTCCGTCTGTCTTGGAGGGGCCCTGTTTCTCGCTCGTCGTCACGTCTTTGGAGTCACCCACTTCCGCAGTCACCGCAGGCATCGAGCAGAAGGCTAGCGAAATGATGACAAGCAGGAACAATAGCGAGAAGCGGCGCATCGAAGGTACTCCGATAATGCGAGTGAAGGGCGATTGGCGTGTGCCGGTTATTGTAGCCGACCGGAGGACCGAGGTGGCAGAGGTGGGACTGCCGGCGAACCATCGAATCTGACGCCCGCAATTTGTCGTGCCTGCCGTTCGTCCTAGCGTGGATAGTTGTTCCGATACTCAATCGCGTCGAGCGATCGCCGTGCCTCGCGTCGCACCTGCTGGTCCGGATCGTCTTCGGACAGCTTCTTCAATTCCGGCACAGCGTACTTCTCAAACGGCTCATCGGAGAGTCGCAAACAGGCTACCCGTCGGATCGCGGGATCTTCGTGCTTTAGCATCACGAGCAGGTGCTCTCGCAGTTCTTTCGATTCGGGGGTTGCGGTGCATAGCAGACGAACGCACGTGCTGACGATCTTTGCGTCGGCGGTGTTCGTTCTCAGGCGTTCCCAAACTAAAGGTGGTAGCATCGGCGAGGTAGGGGCGATTTCGTGCAGGGCAGAAATCACTTGCGATTGAAATATCCGACGGTCCTTCGGAGCGTCCGCGGGAATTTCCGAACTCGCTCTGTCCCAAAGTAGTTCGACCAGCTGCTTGTCTTCCTCGTCGCCCGCAATCTTGGCCAATGCTAGCGGCGCGTTTGAATTGCCTGCCTGGTAACTCTTAAGCAGTGCCGGTCGAGCAGACTTCATCGCAGTGCCGCCCTGGCTAATCTCCATCGCGACCGCCTTGTTCATCGGGTCAATCTCCAGTTCCGCGATGAGCCTCTCAGTTCCTCCGTAGCTCTGGAGCTTGTCGGCCCAGAAGTGATCCTTCAGATGGCGCGCCGGCACGACACGAATTTCGTCGAACGTGTCGGCCAACGAACGCCCCGATTCGTCCTTGCACTGCTCGTAGAACTCCGGTTTGCCAAGCGAGTTCATCGGGTTGTAGCGGAGCTTCATGTAGTCGAACCCGTCGACCTCTTGAAGCTCGGTTGGGTCTGCCATGAGAAGCGTCTTGCCATCCTCGACGACTCGGCCAATATCAACCCCACGATACTTTTGACCCGTCGGCTGAATTGGCAGTTGCAGATAGATGTAGCCTTTGGGATAGATGTCGATGGCAACGTTACGATCTTGCTGGTGGACGAAGTGCGTGGAAACGCTGTCCGGATCGAAGTGTCGAACGGACATGATACGTGGTCCGTCTTCCAAGATGACGACATTGCCGTCGCCGTCCTTTTTCGTGCTGAATGCGTCATCGACCGCATCGAGATTGTCACGAATAGCTGCCGCGATCGCTTCCAGTTCTTCTTGACTGAACTGGTCAGGAGCGAGGTAGGCGTCTCGGTCGTCTCCGCCAATCTCTCCTGCCGATTCCGCGTCACGAGGCCGAAGCTGATTGGTGTAACCACGGTCTCGAACAATGGAAGCGGACTCCGCCGTGATCGCCGCCAGGTAGCCATTGCGATGCAAGGGAATCACCCGTTCGCTACCATCGGCGCCTACGTAGACGAGTGATTCAGTGCTAACCCAACCTCGCCCGAGAGACCAGGCTAGCAACGGGTCGTGTGTCCGGTGCGTGTCGATTCTTAGTTCCCCATCGGCTGCGGGCAGCGACAGGAGCGTTACGTTTTCATCAGAATAGCAGCCACAGAGACAGGCAAGAACGATGGGGGCAAAGAACGACGCACGCATGGATGTGCTCCGGGAATGCCAAGGAAACGGACGAGCGATCAGCTCGTCATTGTAGCGGACTGGAGGAAACGAGTAGGAGGGCGGATTTGCATTTTGCGGCCGCGTCGCTTTGACAAAAGGTTGACGGGATAGCAGGAAACAGCGGGGGCATGAATTACTCAGAGTCGCGTCAACGGCTTTAGCAATACCTCCAGTGCATCTCGTTAGTTCTGTACCTCACTTCCTGTCAAAATCCTGAAGTGAATTCGGGCGTCCAATTCGCAAACCTCCGTTTCGCGTAGTAGTATAACAGCTCTCAAGTCGGTTGCTCCTAGACCGTCCGACAACCAATCAAGAAAG
>CAYLRE010000499.1:0-2475 GCA_964385715.1 uncultured Planctomycetaceae bacterium | reverse complement strand
ATTCATTCGGCCGACCTCTAGCGAAGATTGGCAGATGGCCTACTGCCAGGCAGAAATGTACGCCGAGTACCTGCTGGAACGATTCGGAGAGGACTCGCTCGGAAAAATGCTGACAGGCTATGCCGATAACCTCAACACGCCCGCCACGATCAAGCGGGAGTTCGGTGTCGAGGTCGACGATTTTGAAGCCGGATACACTGCGTTCGTGCAAAGAATCGTCGATGCGATTCCCGTCGCCAAGAAGGCCAGCTCGCGGAAGTTCCCCGAACTGTTGGAGCACGTCGAAGAGCATCCGGACGACGCGGTGGCGACGGCTGAATTGGCGCTGGCCTATCTGAATCGAAAGGCGTACCCTCAAGCAGGTGAACTCGCACGACAGGCTCTTGAGCTGGATGCGAAGAGCCAAGGGGCGGTTTACGTTCAATTGCGATTGCGGATGCTGATCGGCGAAACAGAGAATCTCGACGAGAAGATCGAGGCGGCCCTCGATCTGGAGAATCCGCACCCGCGTCTGCTCCGGCTGTTGGCCAAAAGAAAGTACGAGGGTCGGAAATTCGCTGAGGCGGCGGAGTTGTATCAGGTCGGCAAAGAAAAATTCGCCGGCGACGATATTTGGAACAAGCTACTGGGACGGGTCTACCAAAAACTGGGCGACGATGAGAAGCTGCTCGCCGTGCTGGAGGATATGGCTACCGCGGACGCCGACAATTGGCAGTTCCCACTCCGTATTGCCAAGATCTACCACGATCGCGAGGAATACGAAGAAGCCGCCATGTGGGCGAACCGTGTGCTCCATGTCGACGTAATGAACGTGGACGCCCATTACTTGTTCGCCAGAGCCTCCGCAAAGACCGAGAATTTCGAGGTCGCGGAGCGAGAATATCGTGCCGCTGTCCAAATCGCCCCCGACAAGCTGGAGGTACGTCTGGCGTTAGCCAAGCTTCTCGTGCAGACTGGTAAGGAAGACGAGGCTCGCGAGGTCCTTGAGCAGTTGCTCAAGCAGGCTCCCGGTCAGGAAGACGCCTTGGAGCTGATGGAACAACTTGGCGAGCCGGCCGCGGCTGAGTAGCCTCGCTCCCGATAGAGACGGATTCGCTTCGTCTCCATTTCCATTTGAAATCAACACCCTTTAGCAAGATCAGTAAGAATCATCGACGTGAAAGATCAATCCAGCGAATCGAACGAAACGAAATCGGGCCTTTCATTGCGCGATTTCCAGAAGCTGATTCGCGAGATGTACATGGAGAAGGATGTTGCTCGCGGCGTCGACGGTACCTTCATGTGGCTGATGGAGGAGGTCGGTGAACTGGCCGCCGCGCTTCGCGAAGGGACCCCGGAGGAACAAGCAGCGGAATTCTCAGACGTACTGGCCTGGTTGGCCACGATCGCCAACGTCGTCGGTATCGACCTGACAACCGCGATCGAGCAGAAGTACGGCAGCGGCTGCCCTGGCTGCGGGCAGTTGGCCTGTCGATGCGATGACGCGGAGAAGCCATGACACGCGGATCTGTCCGAGTCGGCATCGCCCTGTTGTTTCTCGCGATTCTTGCCGTACCGCTGTGGTCATTCTTTGCGCCGGCGGCCGAGGCTGCGAGGGTTCCTGTTTCTGATTCGAACGTACCGAACAAGACGAAGGTTGAAATCGGTCAAGTGTCGCTCGGAATCGGCGGATACTACAAACTAGGGCGATGGACGCCGATTCGAGTCGAGATCACATCGGACCAGTTGATCGAAGACGGTGTTCTCGAGGTGACGGTGCCGGACGGAGATGCGACGCCGTCGAGATATTCGCTGCCGCTGAGTACGATGACGCCTTATAGCGAGGAGCAGGGCAGGGGAGGGGAGGATGCCTCACCACAATCGAATGCTCTCGTCACGCGGTCGGTTGTAAAGATTGGCCGGCACGATGGCGTGGTCTCGTTGGTGGTTAAGGATGGCGAGCAGATTCTGGCCGAGAAACAGCTGCCGCTTCAGGCTGCATCGTCCGCTGCGACGGACGATGGCCTGTTTGGCGAACCGCTACTTGATGGGCAAGCTCACATCGTGACGCTCGGCGATCTGGCGACCGTGGAGAGGAGTTTGCGAGAATTTTCTCAGGCGAAGTCGATCCCGCTTGCGATCTCCAAGGTGATTGATCTGGGGCAGCTGCCTGAGCAGCCGATTGGATACGAAGGGATCGACGTCGTCGTGCTGAATGCGTCGCAGGCGATCGGTCAGCAGCTGCTCGAACATCCGCAGCAATTTTCCGCACTCGATACCTGGATCAAACGAGGCGGTCGAATGCTGTTCGCAGCAGGAGGGGACCTGGCCGCTTCGCAGCCTGAGGACAATCTGTGGACGCGATATGTGCCGGGACAAGTTGACGGTACGGTATCACTTTCGAGTTCCTTGTCCTTTGAGGAGTTCTGTAAGACGGAGGATCCACTTTGGTCACGCTTGCGTGGCGAAGGCATGACTCGAACGGTTCCTCGGATC
>CAYLRE010000498.1:0-2485 GCA_964385715.1 uncultured Planctomycetaceae bacterium | reverse complement strand
GAGTTGGTTTTGAAATTCGTAAAAATATTGAAGTTTTCAAAGAGCTTGGAATCGGCCTTTATTGCCCATCAGGAACAGTGGAGAGTGCGTCCATCTACAAAGAAGGTTATTATGATTAGCTGCAATGCTGAAGTGCAATAGTCAATACTTGACCTGACACTTACAAAGGTAGAGGATATAATCGTTGGGGGCAAGTGGAGCGGAGGCGAGCGCAGCGAGCCGTAGCGGAACTTGCCCCCCAACGAGGACGCCTCACAGCCCAAAGGAGTGTTAGACATGACCAACGAACAGAAGATCATTAAGAACCGTGTTGGCCTGCTTGAGCTGGCTAAGCAACTCGGAAACGTCTCTCAGGCTTGCAAGATCCTCGGTTACAGCCGGGATAGCTTCTACCGCTACAAGGAACTCTTTGAAAACGGTGGAGAAGCCGCACTCGCTGATATCTCGAAGAAGAAGCCCATCGTGAAAAACAGGGTAGAACCTGAGATCGAAGAAGCCGCTGTCCAACTGGCCTATGACAAACCGGCGTGGGGCCAAGTCCGGGTAAGTAATGAACTGCGAAAAAACAGCATGTTTATCTCGCCTGGCGGCGTTCGAAGCGTCTGGTTGCGGCATGACCTGGAAACCTTCAAGAAAAGGCTCAAAGCCCTGGAGGCCCGAGTCGCCCAAGACGGAATCATTCTCACCGAAGACCAGCTTGCGGCCCTGGAACGTGCCAAGCAGGAAAAAGAGGCTCACGGCCAGATTGAGACAGAACACCCCGGCTATCTCGGCTCGCAGGACACCTTTTACGTCGGCACCCTCAAGGGGGTCGGTCGTATATATCAGCAAACGTTCGTCGATACCTATTCTCGCGTTGCCTTCGTCAAACTATATGATCGCAAGAACGCCTTGGTCGCGGCAGACGTGCTCAATGATCGCGTTCTTCCGGGATGTCCCGTTCGTTGTTAGAACTGACTTTGATCTCTGTTGGGTAATAGGGTAACGTTCAGGGATAGGGCGGTCAAGCCTGAGGCTGCGGCTCCGCCGGAGGGAGCGCAGCGACCGGAGGTGGAGCCGCTGCCTCAGGAAGTTCTAACGCCTGCTCAAGGGCTCTTTTTAATCGCCACAGGTCGCGGTAGCCTCGGATGCGGCGAAAACCCTTCTCGGCCTCCAATAGGGCGTACGCCAGCCAGCGACTGGCCTGGTCCGTCTCGGACCGAAAACGACTCACGCGGCCTATCTTGCGACGTACATTCCGGAATGAATTCTCGATCGCATTCGTACTCAATAAACTCTTGTGAAGCGTCGACGGCACGTTCAGGCTATGGACGGCCGTCAACTCTTCGCCAGCTTCACGAAGGCTTTCCAATGCCGCTGCATTACAATTGCCCAGGAACGACTCCAATTCCGCAACGACTTCCGCCGCCGCCTTGGCACCCTCGACATCACGAAGACGCTTGAAGAGGCGTGCAAGCTCGCCCCAGTCGCGTTTGGAAAGTCTCGCTCGAATATTTCGCTCTTTATGAACAAGGCAACGCTGGATGACCGCGTCGGGAAAGTGCTGGCGAACGCCTTTGCGTAAGGCCTTCGAGCCGTCTGTGATCGTCAGCAGGGGCTGGCCCGTGCGAAATCCACGCGAGACGATCCTGGCGAGCAAGTCGCGGCAAACCTCGTAATTTTCCGTGCTGCCAAGCTCAAAATCGAGCACGACCTTTTCACCGTCGCTGGTAATGCCGATCGCCGCAATTGCCGTCTGGTCCGAACTAAGCTGGATCCCGTCGAGCATCATGATCAGCCAGTCTTGCGATGCAATGTCGCGCGCACGGAACTTCTCGACATAGTCCGCTCCCACCTTTTTCCAGAGCCGCGATACGTTAGACTTGCTTGTCCCGGGCGAGTCCGGCAGGACCTCGCTCATCTCCCGGCCGCTCACCCCGGCGATCAACGCCCGTGTTATGCAGTCATGCAACTGACCCGGGTCCTGGGCCGCCGCATAGGTTTCCAGACGCACTTCTTCGGTTGAGCCACCGGGTTGCTTGCGTCGAACCCGCGGTCGTCGAACACTTTCGCTGTCCCCCTCGACAAGGACATGGCCTTCGGCACTTCCGGCCCGATAAAATTCGTTGTCGGCCTGGGGGCGATACTTTCGACCGGTCAGCAGGGCCACTTCCTCTGCCATAACAGAAATAAGCATTTCTCGGACGGTGCCTCGAAGATACTCCCGAAAAACTTCGCCAGCGGATTCGGCGTCCACTTGCCCCAGGCAGGCGATCAATGTAGATTCATTCATGGCGATGGTCTCCTTTTTGTCGATCTCACGATCGACTTGAAGTAAGTCATGTTAATCTCGACATTGTCGTCGAGATCGAGACCATCGTCAATATTTTAACAAGCTAGGGGACGCTTCCAGCAAACATCCACCCGACACAGAACGAAGTTCTTGACGGAATCTGTTCCTGTTGAGCCAGACCCTACGGGGTTGATGTCTCAGGTAATGTAGCTT
>CAYLRE010000497.1:0-2492 GCA_964385715.1 uncultured Planctomycetaceae bacterium | reverse complement strand
TTCTGCGCTGCGCGGAACCGAAGCCAGGGCCGCCTGATGGAAGATGTAGTCGACGCCGTCGACCGCTTCTTCGATGAGCGACTCGTCGAGCAGATCACCTTCCAGAAAAGTAACATCGCTTTCGATGTGGGCAAAGTTCTTCTTGTGACCCGTGCTCAGGTTATCGAGAATGCGAACTTCGTCACCGCGCTCCACCAATGCCGTTGCAATGTGGGATCCGATGAAACCGGCACCGCCTGTTACTAAACATCTCCGCATTCTTTCGCCTCGCTTGTCGCTTTTGATTGATTCTTGGATTGGATGCCGCAGCTGCTTCGTATTTGCTCCGAGCAAAGCCCGCAGCGAGTGCAGGAAGAGAGATCAGAGTATAGGAAGCGAGGTCAGCGGCAGCAGAACATTGCCAATCATACTAGTGTAGAACATTCTGGCGCCCGTTTCACTTGGCCGCAGACGGACAAGCCAGCCCCAGGAGTCGACTCGAACAGCGGAAAAACAGTCGATTTCGGCCGGATAGCACGCCGCCGCCCCAACTATGGAGGCGTGCCCAAGGCATGCCGGGTTACTCCACGGCCTCTCGCTGTACCAACAGGGTCCCCAGCACCGGGGGCCGAACGGCCGAAAGACGCCGGATCGCGTTGGCCGCTTCTTCGGCCGGAGTGTGCTGACTCTCCACGAGCAGCACCGTGCCATCGCAACAATCGAGCAACGGCCCAATCGTCATCGTTTCGCACCCGCCCAGGTCAATCAAAACGCATGGGTACTGTTCCGAAATGGTCTTAAGAAGTCGCGCGACCGAGACCGGGTCGTCCGCCACATCAGCACCGGCATTGAGCGGCAACACACACAACCCGGGCGTGGTTGTTTGCACAACCAGTTCTTGCCAGGCTAGGCCTTCGGCAGCCAATTCGTCGAGCCGGCGAACGTTGCTGATCCCTGCTCGCACGCCGACCTTCAAGGACGTCGAGGCATCGATAACCAGCACCGGGTCATCCAGTTTTCCGGCCATGGTCGCGGCCATGTCCTGAACGGCCGTAGCGTGGGCATCGTTATGATCGACGCACGCGAAGGCGAGCAACGTGCGGCCCGTTCCGCGCATCCGCGACAACAGATTCTCGCAGGCATGGGCCAGGCCGACCTCATCGCCGGGAGTGGATGTCGCCTTGGAACCGTGGGCGTCCTGCGGAAGAGAAGCGGCGAATTCGGCAAGAATTGAGGCGGCCGTTTCTTCTTCTGGCTTGACCGGTGTCGTGGACTTTACTTCCGGCGGTCGCTCCGCGGCATCCTTTGAATCGTCAGCGATCTTCGCGGAAGAACGACGTCCTTCGACAAGTTCGCGAAGTGAAAGGGGCGCACTGGCCGCGTCGTCCCGAGAAATCGAATTTTCCGGCGAAGGAGTGACCTCACGATGTTTGAGCGTGGAACGACGCTTGAGCGGAACGGCCGCCGACATCTGTGTCGCGACAGGCTTCTCTTTGGCGTCCGGTTCTGGGTTCTCGACGACGGGCGACGTACCCTTGGCTCTCGCGTGTTCTTCCACTGGCTGCGTCGGCCTCGGCGTTGACGAAGCTACAGGACTCGGCCGAGTTGCTTCCGTTCGCTGCTCAACATGCCTCTGTTCTTGAACGAGAGACTGCAACTCAACCGGCGCCGGACGGGGAGCTTCGCGAGTTTCCGCGGCAACCTCGGCCAGGTTCTGTTCGACTTCGCGAACGCGGGCCTCCATCGAAGCACCAAGCGTTACTGCCGGAGTCGAAGCAACGTCGCGAGGCGGCATTTTTGTTGGCCCCGTTTCTGTTGCCGCCGTTTCTGCTGACAACGTTACCGCCTGTGAAGGCGGACCTGCCGGCTCCGACTTCGCCTGAACCGGCGAAGTCGGAGTGGGCATTGCTTGTGTCGGCGTTGTGTGTGTCGGTGTTGCCTGAGTCGGAGGGACCGGCGCAGTTGTCGTGGGCGACGCCGGGGCAGCCGGCTGCATATCGGCGGCCGTCTTCGCGGACTGCTGGCCACCATCTTCGATTCGCTTGAGTGCATCAATCAGTCGAGTCATCGTCTTGAGTTCTCGGAGCGGCCTTCAATATTCGGAACAGGGTCAATATTCGGAACAGGGTGCGCGAATTTCACAGGCAATTCAGCCCATGGAGCTGGCTTGTCTATTGGTCTATTGGACTACTGCGTGCCTTTTCGCATCTTGGAAAACAATTGACCGAATCGACGAGGTGAGTCTCCGCCATCGTGCGACATCGCGGCGGCCGGCCCCTGATACGCCTGCGACGTGGCCGGGTCTACTACTGAATTCTGCCGCGATTCGACAGGCGACAAAGACTCTGAACCAGGCGTCAATTCCGAGGCGGAGAACTCTTGGTCCGTGTTCAATGTGTTGTCGAGTGGTGCGAAGTCTTCTGCCAGCGCCCTTTCACATAACGGCATCGGGGAATCTTCTGCCAGAACAAGGTCGTCGAGCCATACCCTCCGAAGAACACGGGCAGCGCGGC
>CAYLRE010000496.1:0-2505 GCA_964385715.1 uncultured Planctomycetaceae bacterium | reverse complement strand
ATTCCGAATACTATGGCGCCGTTGTGGGAAAGACCGTGACTCTCACCGGCTGGGGAAGGGCTCACTACGACGAGTCGCTGAACTTGGATGACATTGAGTTTCCACGCAGGACGGCCTTGGTGGATTG
Organism: uncultured Planctomycetaceae bacterium; assembly: GCA_964385715.1. Classification (GTDB taxonomy): domain Bacteria; phylum Planctomycetota; class Planctomycetia; order Pirellulales; family UBA7805; genus MB-PLM-2. The sequence continues at coordinate 2,378 of CAYLRE010000496.1, read as the reverse complement.
ACATGCGCAGCAAATATATGAAGAGGTCCGTACTCGTTATCGCTATCGTCGGTGTGCTTTTGCTCGCCTTATGCGTGCGATCAGGATGGGTAGCTGCATGGGCGGACAACGGCCTCGCAGGAGTTCAGGCCCCAAGGATCCTGATACCATGCGTGCAGCGAGACCTAGGAAACGTATCGCAGGGGAAAGTTTTGCGAACCGAGTTCCGCGTGGAAAACACCGGCACACGCAGGCTCGTCTTGATGGAGGAGACGCCCGGATGTTGTGACCAAACGGAAAACCAACTATCAATCACCGTGCCCCCGGGCGGGTCGCGGGATATCGCGGTCGAAATCGATACGGCACGATGGCATGGGCATATCGAACACATAGTCCGCTACCGGACAAATGACCCACAATTGCCGCTATTCTCTCTCGCGGTAACCGCAGTTGCGCAATGACTCTAAGGGGAAGATCCAAGAAGGCTATTCCCGCCCGACTCCATCGGCTGTGCAATACTCGAACTGCGCGCCCGCTATTGCTATCGCAAGTGCAGCAGAGATTGCCTCGTCGTCGTATATTAAACCATGATCTGTCAACGAGCCTGGACGTCTATTTCATGCTTCGATCTTAAAGAAGTCGGCATTTTCAGAATCGCAAGGCAAAGCTAATCCCTGTGAGTAAGTTCGGGGCCCGTTCGTTCAGGCCCACACCCAGCCGCCATGTGGTTTGCAGGCGTTCCGTCCACAGGAACGACAGCCCCGTGCTGAGGAGATGTTGCGAGCCGTCATCTGCCGAGCCGTGGTCGACCAGCATTTCCCACTCCGCAAAGGCACTCAGCCGGTCGCCGAATAGATAGTCGACGTTGGCCGTTTGCTGCAATTGGACGAAATGGTCGCCGAACTCGTGGAATAGTGCGACGCCCGTCGTGCCGCCCAGCGACATACGGTCGGTAGGATACCAGCAGTACAGAACCTGGCTGAGCGGTTGAAGACTGTTCAGCGCGAACGGATTGCCCTCCAGCGTGATCGGCACTGAAGCCAAGATCGCCGTTTGCGGCAACCAGCCGTTTTGATTGAGTATGTCCCACATGAAGCCGACGTTCGGCTTGAGCGTCGCGCTGTACGACGGAGGAGCCGAGGGACCATCGTATTCGGTCGACATGAATCCGGGCCAGCCCAGCCGAAGTTCGAGCCGATCGGTTAGTCCATAGCGCAAGAGCAAATCGGGAACCGCGTGCTGCGTGATGCGGGTATCGGCTGAATTATCGGCGATAAACGTGTAGCCGCCTTCGAGCTGAACGCGACCGGCGAATATCCCCGCCATGCGATCGCTCCAGCTTCTTTCCGCCGCCGAAACTTCTACTTGCTGCGCATGCACCGTTGTCGACGGGACGATTATCCCCAATGTGAAAGCGGAGAAGACGTGAAGCGCTAACCTATGTTGCAAAAGCATGTAGCTGTTAACCTATCGCGGTCTCCTGGAGTGGCCGGGTGGTGTCTTGGCTGCTTTGCTCATGGCCTGAACTCGTCGAGGCTCCGCGGACCGTCCTCTGGCATTACCCTGCGAGTGCCCCGGAATGCTCTTGTTCACGCCCGAACCTCTGGGTGGCGCGACGCTGCGTCCATGCGAACCGACTGTGAAACCGCGGCGTACTGGAGGTGTCGATGCGGTGCGGGGTGTTTTCTTGGATATATCCGTTCGTGGTTTCTTGGCCAGCGGGTTCCACTTGCTCCAAAAGTCTTGCTTCGGCTGCGTTTCAGCAGAGATGTCCGAATGTGGCCGTTGCAAGGGCTTAGTCGATGAAGCCCCCCGCGGATCGCTGGGAATGTGCCCCGTCATGGATGGTGGATTCGTTGTCGCTCCGTCGGGCTCTTGCCCGTCCGGCGTCCAAGCGTGCTGAAAGGTCCGTGTCTGTCCGTTGGGGCCGATCATCGTTCGCTCGTGAGTACCCTGCGTGCCGTCCCAGGTTCGTGTGTCCACTTTGCTGATCGTTCGTCCGTCGCGAAGCACCATGGTCCGCGATCGTTCGTAGTTGTTCGGGTCGGTGCCAATAGTCGACCACTGATGCGAGCGTATGGGCGTTCCATCGGGGTTCGTCCAAATATGTTGGCGACGATAGGTGTATCCATCGTCGGTCACACTTCTCTCCCACGACTGGAGCATCTCTTGGCGAGGCGTCGTAACGACGTGCTCGCGATAGGTCTGGCTGCCGTCTTCCGTTGCCAGGTAGCGATGCGCCGAACTAACCGTGCCGGCTTTGTTTGTTTGCATTCTTTCGTAATCCCATGATGTAAACTCGGGCGCGGATTGATTGGGCACGGTATTAGTGGCGGGTGCATCTGCACTACTTGGGGCTATACCGGCCTGCGGGTTAGTGGCCGATGGTTCCGGTGCCC
>CAYLRE010000495.1:0-2508 GCA_964385715.1 uncultured Planctomycetaceae bacterium | reverse complement strand
GTTATAATACTCTCCACAAGTATGCACATGCTGATCCAAAGGCTTATCTCTTTTATGTGCGAGGTCTGGATAAAAAAAGCGAAACCGTGTTCTCAGCCTGTTTTCCGCAGTTAAAAACTGAAAAGTCGACGTGAGCCTGCATCGGCTGTGACAAAATCCCTTATTGGTGGTAGTGTGGTAAACATGCTACTCAAACACCAACTACAAAAGGGGTCGATCATACGCCAAATGCTCTGCCATTGGTTGCTGTGGTTGGTGGTAGTTTTGCTCGTTCTCAACCTACCGACAGCCTTGAGGAGTGCAGCAGAGTCGCAGGTGACAGTCCCTGAAGGGTTGCTCAGCCCGATTGTGAGACGCGGTGGGGCAGAAGGGCCGCTTTTTGCGTGGCGGTTGAGTTTCTCCCGGCGGAGACGCACCATTCGGTTGCCCCGATGGGTTTCGCATCTCCTTGGACTGTGCGCCTTGTTCCGCCAGATGAGCCATTGGAATATGGCGCAGTGGGTCGCCTTTCTCAGCGGGTACCAAGTTGCCAAGTTCGTCGGAGGCATTCTATTCTTGTATCCCGTCTTGAAGGAACTCGATGTGGCCGAGATCATCGACGAGTACTGCCCGAAAAGGGCCGGGGAGTCACACGGTCTGGCCATCGCTGTGTTGGTGCTCAATCGTCTGACGGCCCCTCGCCCATTGTACAAAGTAGCGCAATGGATGGCCTTTACGATCCTTCCGTTGGTTGTGGGCGTTCCAGCCGCCAAGTTCAACGATGACTATCTGGGGCGGGCGTTGGATGCGGTTGAGCCGCATCTGGAGATGATATGGCTGGAAATCGTCATTCGGGCGTTCGAGCACTATGACATCGATTTGAGTGTCATCTTCTACGACCTGACAGCCTTCATAATGATGGGAGAGTACAAAGACAGCCAATTGGTCAGTTTTGGCTTTGCCCACAACACACCGATGGACAAACGCAAGGTCAAACTGGCAGGCAATGTCGTCCAAGATAGCAGCATTCTCCTTGCCTGGGCTGGATTGCCCGGTCGGACAGCAGACGTGGCCACAGTGGAAGAGAACCTGTCGAGATTGGAGCAAGTGTTTAATCGAAGCCAACGGCCCAAAGATGGCACGCTGATCGTGGGTGACCGAGCTATGCTGAACAGTCGTTTAGCTGCCATCTACGATACACAAAAGGAACGCGGGCTGTACTATCTGTGTGGCCTGGAGCCACGCGATCAGACGCACAAGGACCTGCTGGCGAGTATGTCGGTGCAAGACCTGCGGGCCAACTATTTGACCGGCAAGATCGGACAGCGATACTGGGGTGTCGAACACCCCATCACCTTCACCTACGAGAACGAGGAGACAGGGGAAAAGACGCAAGTCACGCACACAGCCCTCGTCGTGTTCAGTGAAGCCACTCACCGTAGTTGGCGGAAAAAGTACATCGAGCAACTACGGGCGTTGTCGACACAGTTGCAGGAGGAAGTGAAGGACAGGCTCAACCAACCATACTGGCGAACCGTGAAAGCCATCCGCAGGAGCGCACAGTCGCGCCTGGACAAGTCACCCGCAGGAAAAGCGCTGCAGGTCAATGTGTGGGGTGAGCCTGGTGCGGTTCAGATGGAGTGGCGGGTGGACCGCAAAGTGCTCCACGAAATGTGCCGCCTGAAAGGACGCTACCTGCTGGTGACCGATCATCCAAACCTCTCGGCCTTGAAGATGCTAGAGACCTACAAGGACAAGGATAAGGCCGAAAAGCGCTTCCGGGTGGCTAAAGGTGTGCTGCGCGTGCGGCCCATCTACCTCCACAAAGACGAGCGCATCTCGGCAATGCTGCTGGTGAACATGATCGCCTTGCTGGTCTATTCACTGGCCGAGCGGAGATGCCAGCGCAATGGGCTCAAGATCACAGGCCGACAGATGCTGTACGAGTTTGGCTCATTGTACGTGATAGAGACGGCTTTCAGGGATGGAAGCAGACTCTACACAAGTATGCCGCTCACGCCGCAGCAATGGAAAATTCTGAAACGGATGGGTTTCGAGAACGAGATGCTGTTAGGATCAGAAGAATGGGGAGGGGACATTGCATCAGGGAAGCAATTCGCCATCCCTCCACCGCAAGGGCAACCTTGGCAGGAGGCGACAGGAGGAATTGCCTAGCCACTGAGAAACGTCGGTGGTGTTTCACCCTGCCAGCGGCAGGAGAAAGGAGCCAAAACTGACATAGCGGAGCGAAACGATGAGCATAGGCTGCGTAAAATTCGCTGTTAGGAGGACCGCAGCTTGGCCGAAAGTTGGAAAGCGTCCTTCTATAGATTGATCTATGCCAACTTGTCTGTTGTTAAAGTGCGGAAAACAGGCTCAGATGTCTGAAACTGGAATCTGTCTTGAAACATGCCGGGTCACTCCTTTGCGATAGAATCCAACAGTCCCAGGATCTCACCCCGCAGTCCATCGTCAACACACGTATCGCGCCTGATCACACCCCGCACCAGCTGCTGCAGAGTCTGATCC
>CAYLRE010000494.1:0-2524 GCA_964385715.1 uncultured Planctomycetaceae bacterium | reverse complement strand
GCCCGTGCCAAAGCGAACAAAAAACTGCTGGCTCCGCTATAACCCTCAGGAATCTAAGGGTTTAACTTGCACATGCCAGCACTTCCCCAGAACGCGGTCAGCTGGGCAAACTTACAAAAAGATTGAATCGATGGGACTTAGTGAAGCGACAAAACTCGCGAGATGCTACTTGCTCGAACGAGCGCTAGCGGAGCACCCTGCGAAAAACTTCCTTGAATTTCTTACTGTCCAAACTGGACACTTCTGCCAATGTTGCTTGGCCCGGCTTACTACGTTGCTTCACGACGATCGAGTTCGTCGCGAAGCTGAGCCGCCTTCTCGTAATCTTCGATAGCCAACGCGTCTTTAAGCTGCTCTTCTAAAGTGCGATCGACGCCATATTGCTCACGAACCGCGTCTTTCAGCTCTTCGAGCCGCTCCACTAATTCGCGGTAGCCATCGGAGTCATCAGAATCATACGCAACTCGCCCGCCGCGGACCAATTCTTCAATCCGCTGCACACCCCGTTCCAGCCGGCTAATCGCCTCTTCCGGGCCGCGGGCCTCAAGCTGTTCCATGGCCGTCGCCTGGGCCAGATGGAAGATCACCAACGGACGATGCCGGTCGTGATTTTCGCACCACTCGGCACTCGGCGAAACCAGACGCATCATGTCCATTAGGGCAAGCGTATGCCGTGCATCGCGTGCTGCACGAGCGAACTCTCGGAGAGCCAGCCAGCAAACCCGACGGTGGTAGAACTGTAAAAGTTCACGGTCGACCGAGCTGCACTGCTCGGGCGTCAGCTCCAGCTCATCGCCCTGATCTTCGTGCCAGTCACGCACAAGATCGAGATACGTGGCAAAACCTTCCGGCCGTCCGCCATCGGGTCGACCTTCGACCTCCATTTGCAAGAGGCCAAGTTCGAGACGCATCTGCACAAGCTCGCGCCCGTCTTCAGCGTACACACTGCGGGCCACGACCTGTTCGTCGTCGTACTCCCAATTCGACAGAATATCGTCGATGTCTTCGCGTCGCATAGCTTTCGTCCCCGTTGGCTCGCGCGAACCATGTCACACGACCGTCGGTTATTATAGTTTGACCAGCGTCCCAGACAGCCACGCAAAAGAGTGGGGTGCTTGAGACCGTAGAGCTGCTCCCGTAACGCCGGCATTGCCGACATTCTCCGTTGGGTCAAATCTCGCGTCCGTGCAAATTCTTCCTGCGTTACCAGGAAGAAACGATCTTGTCGCGGGAATATCCTCCAATCCCGTAACAACCACCACGTTACACTGAAGGCGAAAGCGGTGGCTAGTGGTAGCGGACCGATAGCGGTCTAACCTATAATTGAGTGTTTATTGATGACACGTTATCGCCGCGAGGTGGTCGTGCGGACGCAGTCGGAGTAGCAAAGTAGGCAATGAGTATTTCGGAACAAGAGAAGCAAGAGAAACAAATGGCCGAAGCCGAGGAACTCCTCGGTGATAAGCTTGCACAGATCGGCTTCGCCAAGGCGTTGTACTTTGGCAAGTACGCCGCAGCGGCATTGCCCGCCTACCCCGATGTGTTGGCCGACGAAGAGGTCAACGCACTCGTCGCCAAGCTGCGAACTTTCTGCGATGAGAAAATCGATCCCGATAAGATCGACCGAGATGCCCGCATTCCTGACGACGTTGTGCGCGGGCTCGGCGAACTGGGCGTGCTGGGTGCTTGCATGCCGAAGAGCTGCGGTGGACTTGGCCTGAGCCAGGTCGCCTATTGTCGGTTGATCAAGGTGCTCGGCTCGCACTGCGGTGGCACGGCTCTCTTCGTCAACGCCCATCACTCCATTGGCCCGCGTTCGCTGGTTCTGTTCGGTACGCCAGAACAACAAGAGCAGTGGCTGCCCAAGCTGACCACCGGCGAATGGCTGAGCGCCTTTGCACTCACCGAACCGAACGCTGGTAGCGACGCCGGCAACGTGCAAACAATGGCCACGCCCAAGGAAGACGGTTCCGGCTTCGTGCTCAACGGCGACAAGCGTTGGATCACCAACGGTGGCGGAGCCCAGATGCTGACTGTCATGGCCCGCACGCCGGTCGAGGGCAGCAGCGACACGAAGGTCACCGCCTTCATCGTGACGCCCGACATGCCTGGCTTCGAAGTCACCGAGGAACGGATGGAGAAGGTCGGCGTGCGTGGCACGATGACCTCACGCCTGGCGTTCAACGACATGTTCGTGCCGACGGAAAACATTCTTGGCAAGCGAGGCTCCGGTCTCAAGGTCGCGCTCACGGTGCTTGACTTTGGTCGCACGACGTTCGGTGCAAGCTGCACCGGAGCCGCCAGCTTCCTGATCGAAAAGGCGACCGCCCACTGCAACGACCGCGTGCAATTCGAGAAGACGCTCGGCGAGTTCGAGATGGTCAAAAAGAAGCTCGCCTACATGCACGCCGGCACGTACGCCATGGAAGCAGCCACGTTCCAAACCGCGGCCCTAATCGACGCCGGGGAAGGGGACTACATGATTGAGACCGCAGTACTTAAGGTCTTCTCGACCGAGGTACTG
>CAYLRE010000493.1:0-2549 GCA_964385715.1 uncultured Planctomycetaceae bacterium | reverse complement strand
CCTCAGATTGGCTGTGGAACACCCGGGTACTCGAGTGACGGTGTTGTGAGTTCTGTTGTGAGTTTCGTGCTACAATTGGCCCATCAAACGGCTCCAGGATACGACGCCGATGCCCAGAACACCGCGTGAATGCTACAAATCGTCGTATCTGACCTAGTTCCTGACCAGCATGGGGTTCAGGGGGTCGAAGCCCAAACCACAATCTCCTCCGCCTCACCCTCTTTGAGCTGCGGCAACTTCGGCTTCCGTGGCCGCTGCCCGGCCTTGAGCTTTGCCCATTATCCCCTGGGCGGCGCCGCAACCGTGAGCCGCTGGCACGCCTTCCCCAAAGCACGGTGGGAGATGCCCCATTCCGCAATAGCGCAGGCTTGGTGTTCGTGTGATATGCCAGGGCACCGGCGAGATCATGATTCGCCGTGAGGTCCACTCCCAGCTGCCGAAACCGCTCGAACAGATCATCCGCGTCGCTGCTGCGCTCGCGCGAAACCACCACCGGTGGCTGAGGGTTGGTTCGGGGTGCGATGAAGGTGCTCATGGTGTTAGTCAACCGAGTCTTCGGGCAGAAAAGGTGTTGGCATGGCGGAGCTTCGGTTTCGTAGTTTTCGGCCGCGATTTTTGGGAAGAGGTCTCTTCCCGGCACTGAAACCGGCGTCGCTGGGCGTAAAACATTTTACATTCGGTACTCGGGCGCCAGCTACCTATTCCATATACTGAGCAAGTATTTTACGCCAGTTATGCGCTAACGTCATTTGTATTACGCATTTACGAAGTTTTTCGCCTGGTATCGGCCCCCAAATCCCACGTCCAGACCCCAAGTCTCAACAAATTCTGTTTACAGTCTGTTTACGCTCGGTCAGCCTCGATTGCAAAAACATAAGCTCAACAACTACAACCATAGGCATTCACTACACCGTTGGCCGAGTGCCGCCTGGGTCGCAGTGCCGTAATCGCTTGACCTGCAAACGGATCCTTCCGCTCAACGTCCTCGTGGAGCGGAGGAGCCCACCCATAGAACGTAAGTCATTACGTGACAATAGGTTACTCGGCACACCACAAAACACTGCTGGCCGGAAACTGCCAAAAGGGCAGCCATTCGTGATTACGAACAGGTCGGTCGAGGTCGCGAATACAGCATTCGTAACCTCGAATCCATCATTCGTAATCTCGATTACACGATTCGTGATCAGGAATGACCGACTCAGACGCGAGATCCGCTTTTCGAAGCCACGAATCGTTCATTCCAGGCTTCGAGCAACCCATCCTTTCTCACGAACGCAGCATTCGTGTTTACGAACGCTGCACACGCAGTCACGAACAACGCATTCGAGATCAGGAATCACCCGGTCTTGGCAGCATCCCGGACGTTCTTGGGGACGCTCGACCGCCCGCGCAGTAGCTCAATCGTTCAATAGCTCGAGTCTCACATCCGTGTGCTCTTTGTCCTGCGCCACGAGCAATCCCACGGATTTTTTCGCAGTCCAACATCACCAGTAACAAAGAGGAGCCAAATCATGCCCCGATTTCCCACCAGAGAATCCGACGTCGACTCATTGGCCCAACGCATCATCAGCGGGTTGCGATCGAGTCGTTGGGAACCGTGCACCAACGTCTATTCCGTACCACAGTCGTGGTGCATGATGGAGCCAATTGCATCCGGCCGGTGTAGAAGTGAAGAACTTCCAGACAAAGCAGGAGTCAAAGGCATGATAAGAATGCTGGTTGTTCCCTGCATGGTAGGGTTGCTGATCATCCCATTTCGGCTGACGGCACAAGACCGGCCCACGTTCGGTGTGAACCTTGGCGTTCTGGGCACGCAACAGATTGGGATAACCTATCACCTCGCCCCCGCGGTCACCTTGCGACCGGCAATAACCTTCGGGTGGTGGAAGAACACTCTCGAAGGCGCCCCAATATCGTCCGGACCAACCTACGCAACCTGGACCGATTTGGGATTGGCGCTCGACTTGTTGTTTCCAACGGCCGGCAACGAGGATCTGACCACCTACCTCGGTGTTGGCGGCAACGCGGCTCACGGGTGGTATAGTGCCGGTGACGGCGAGACAAGGTGGGGCCTGAACGGGATCTTTGGAGTACGAGTCTCATTTTTGGAGCGGCTTGCGGCATATGGTGAACTGTTCGTGCGTTACGTCAAAGACGGAGGAGACTACGATCGGCAGAGAATTACTGTCGGTACGACGGCGTTGGGCGTGATAGTCTACTTTGATTAGCAGGGTCGACAATTCGGTGACGCGTAACCCGCGCATGAAGGCTGTCGAACGCTAGGGGAGCAATCCAATTGTGCGCATCGTAACATCTGTGTTGACTCGTGCATCTGGATGCTGGTAGGGAGTTCGTTCGCAACTTATTTGCCGAGTCGTTAGAAGGCCGCACAATCGATCTTGTAGCGAATGATGTTGCCGATCTTCTGAAAGACCACCCGGCTAAATCGGCCTGAACAATTCCTCGAGTTCGAGAACGAATTCAACTTCTGCACCCTCCGGCCTCCACGCTACGCATTCTCGTTCAACCGTCGGGAACTGAGCGTCGGG
>CAYLRE010000492.1:0-2585 GCA_964385715.1 uncultured Planctomycetaceae bacterium | reverse complement strand
CGGCCGCGGCTTGCGACATTTTCCGTTCTACCACCGCCTCCACGACACGACGTCGCAGGTCTTCTTGTGCCGCTGGCGACAACCGTCTTGCGTCTTGAGTGCTCATATCTTCAAGACGCACAAACCATTCCAATGGTTCACTATTTTATGCTCGGAGTAGTAACAGGTGCGAGTTCCGCGTCAAGCGTTCGATCCGATTCTGGTGTCGCGCCTGGCATTCCTTCGTCGCCAGCTCCGAGAGAAACTGCGTGTGCGTCCACCCCTCTCTGGCCGCCTGCTCCGCAACCGCGGGATGCTGTTCCCGGAACATCGGCAGACGCAGTTCCTTCAATTGCTCCGAGAGCTTCGACATGTCGTTCGTAGGCTTCGAGCTGCGCTTCGACGAGGCAGCTTTCCTCGATGCTCGCGTCCTGGCGGCCGACTTCGGGGTGGCCGACCTGGGTTGCCTTGCCATCATACACCTCCTTGTGCAAAAGTAGAGAATCGAACGCACCGAGATCCGGCGACTCGACGTGAACATCCGTCGGACCGGGGATCTGCTGTCTGCTGGAGACGGAGTCGAGAACTGCTTTCGCCGCAATGGTTTTGCCTTCGCTGAGGAACCATCGCAAGACGTCATCCACAAGATCCAGCCCTTCGTGCTTGGCGGCATGCAAGATCTTCAGGTACTGCTTGACGGCAGCCGTCTCGCCGTTCCTGGCAAGCAACTGATCATAGGCCATCCGAAACCGGGTTGTCGGATACAGATGGTTGACGTACTTGTAGTTGGCGAACGCGCCCGGTTTGCGGACCAGGGAATCGATCACGTGGCGAAAATCGATCCGCTCCTTGCCTTGCCCGAACAGTCTCGGCAGACGCTCCAGGCACTCGTTCCGGTACCAGAGTTCAAGATGGTCCTGGTAGATGAGCACCTCCATCGTCAAGCCGATGTATTTGCTGCTGACCGAGTACGTGTTCCGCTTGATACGCAGGACGCAGTCGGACTTGACCGTGACTTGCGTCGACGTGAACGCGTTGACTCGGTGCCGCGGAAGTCGTTCCAACGCTTCCGATTCTTTCCGAAACGCGATGGCGCGTGCCTCGTTGCGACGCGTCACGACCTGCCGCAGAAATGCCAAATACTCTTCCCGGTCGGCGAAGTCGCGACTCCCCCGCAGTCGCAACGCTTGATCAAGCCACGATTTCAGATGGCCATGCGACGACTCCACGTCGCCGTTCTCATGCGGCTTACGGACATTGATGCGATGACCTTGCAGACCGTAATGATCCAGCAGCGCTTGGTACCGTTTGGCAAAGCTCTTGTCGCAGGAAAGGTTGTTCACCGCGGCAGAAAGGCTGTCGCTGCGAACTCGCCGGGGAACGCCGCCGGCCAAGTGCAAAGCGTCTTGCAGGCCGGTGGCCAACGCCTCGAACGATTCCGAGTGGCAGAGGTGGACGTATTCCCAATTGGAATACGTGAACACCGCGTGGAACAACATGTGGTCGTAAGGGCGTCCCTGGATGGTCACCTGCAACGCATTGAGAACGACGAAGTCGAAAGCGATCACGTCACCCGGTTGATGAACCTGAGGAAACGTCACCTCCTGTTGGACGTCCTGCTGCAGTTTCCACCTCTGGACTCGCCGTTCCAACGTTCGTCGAATCGAATCGGGAATCACCACTTCCCCGGGGACCCCGGCCGGGGGATTGTATTTCTGTTTCAGCCAATCGAGCAAGGCGAAAGGACGTAGCTGCGCGTCCTCCCTCAGCAGCTCCTCGATCTCTGGCCAAAACGGTTCGAGGGGATCTTGCCGAGTCCGATAGGCACGCGGTTGCCGCGTCCGTTGGCTGGGAAGGACGCCCTCATCGCGATACTTCCGAATTGTCCTTTCGCTCATCTTGAGCCTCCGTGCAATCTCTGCCACACAATGTCCGCGGTGGAGCATGGAAAACATCCTGCCCGCCTTTTCGTCCTTGAGCATCGCAAGCCTCCTTTCGGTTAGAGCTTGCGATAGCCTGCCACAGTTCAGTCCGCCACGGGAACTCCAATCTTCGAGAACCTGCCCTCCACATATGGGGGGGCCTTGCCTCCCCGGTCATTCTAATTGTCGCTTGGTCCTCCCGTCCTCCCCTTGAGCAAGCTAGCAGATCATCCCCTCGGTCGTTCTCATTGTCGCCCACGCCCGACGAAAGACTGCCGGCTCCTCCACATATCGGTCGCTCTAATTGACGCTGAGTCGTACAGAACTAATTGACGCTATACAGGCCGCCAGTGACCGCGAGAATCTCAGTCGCGCTGGCCAATCAGCCAATTGACGGAGGTCAGATGCGATGACGTGACCATGGCCCGGTTGGCCAATCGCCTATCGCACCGATGGCCGCCAGGGCGAGAGGCCGGTCGCTGTCACACGGCCGTCGGGGCGAAGGATGAGCTCACGGCGGGGCACACACGCCAGATCGGAAGGAGTGTATCGCGTGGTCAGGAGGTGTATCTGTTGATTTGTTGAGCCCAACAGACCATGGGCGAGTCGCTGTGTGGCGAGATAGCGGCCGGCGACGAGCACATCGATGTGGCGGAGAACGCTCGGCCCCAAGGGAAAGCCGTC
>CAYLRE010000491.1:0-2590 GCA_964385715.1 uncultured Planctomycetaceae bacterium | reverse complement strand
TCGCGTTCACATTCGCCAGCGACAGATGGACGCTGATGTCGCCCGTTCCTCCTTCGGCGGCGCGAGCCTCTGTCAGCGTGTGCGACTTCTCTTGAATATCGACGTTGTGGCGGGCATAGTCGAGACGCTGCTCGAAGGTTCGTATATCGACGTACGCGGTCACAACTTCGGCAATTAGGCAGACCAAGATCGCGTCGTAATCGTGAATCGATGCCTCGAGGTTGGCATCCGCCGACTCGATGGCGCGCCGGTATTTGCCCCAAACATCTAGCTCCCAGGATAGGTCAAGGCCGGTTGACCATTGATCGAAGAACTGGACCGGCGGCGGAACTGCCACATTCAAGCTTTCCTGAAAGCGGTCGAACTCTCCGAACGCCTGCTGCGACTGCGGAAAGAAGTTACCCGCGGCAATAGCACGTTGGGCGCGGGCTTGAATCACACGCATGCCGGCTTCGCGCAGGGTGAGATTCTGCTGATGTGCGATGTTGACTAGATCGTCGATGACCGGATCCTGCAGGACCTTCCACCAGTCTTCGTACTCCGGCGGCTGATCGATGACGCGCGGATCGTCGGAGTCGATCCAGTTTTCGGCAACAGCAGCGGCCGGCTCGTGGTGGTCGGGGCCAACCTTGAACCCGTTATGGACCCACTCGGTGATCGAACAGCCGGTCGAAACCATGCAGATGAGGAGCAGCAGCCAGGGTGTGAAGCGGAGGCGTCGCGAAAGCTGGCGCTGCGGTGGCGCGTAGAACCAGCGCAGAGAACGGCTCGCGCGTTCCGCTAGCTTCCGCTGACACCGATATTTCACTGTTTCTGGCATCGCCCCCCCGGCGGTGCACGGCTTGCGTTGTCGACGAATCGCTTGGTCGACCGAGGTCAGATAATCCGCAGTATCCGTATAATCGGCAAAGATTACCGGTGATGTTCAGGCATTCGTGGCGCCAGGTGTCAGCTTTGCTTTCTTGGCGCAGTCGAGCCTCGATTACAATGAGATTTGCCGTGTTTCGGCAGAGAATTTAGCCAAATGGGCATGACTTGCTACTCGGTGTCGGTGCCAGAATGCCATCAGAGATAGCACTGCAGTGGATCTATTTCCCGCCATTCTTTCTGACGGTGGTGGTCGGGTTCCTCTGCGCGATCGCGGTGGTGAAGCTGCTTAACGTGACCGGTTATCAGAAATACTTTTGGCATCCAGGGCTGGTGTTTGTTTCCCTTTGGGTGCTGACGACGTCCCTCGTGGGTATCTTTTTCATTCCGCCATAACGATCCGCGATGCCTGAAACCCGAAACAAGATGATTCCCAAAGCGGTGACCGCGGCGCTGGTCGTCGTTGCGCTGATCGCGGCGTATGTGCTTTATGCACGCTACAAGACGCGCCCCTGGACGCGCGATGGTCAGGTACGCGCCGACGTGATCAAGGTCGTTCCGCGGGTTGATGGTTATGTGGTCGAGGTAGCTGTCAAAGATAATCAGTTTGTTCGCAAGGGAGAGCTGCTCTTCCAGATCGACAAGAGCGATTATCAATTGGCCGTCGACAAGGCAATTGTGCAAGTCGACCAGGCCCGCGAAGATGTCGCCGCTCTGGAGGCTGCTGTACGAGCTGCTGAGGCGACTATCAAACAGAGTGCGGCGGCAGTTACTTCTGCCGAAGGGCAGATCGCCGAGGCGAAGGCTGGTATTCAGTCGGCCATCGCGGCGGTCAGCGAATCGGACGCCGGCGTTGCGGCCGCGAAAGCGAAGATCGACCAGTATCAGGCTCAGCTCGAGGAAGCACGCCGCGAAGCGAAGCGATCTAAACGCCTGGCGGACTTGCGGGCGGGCTCTGTGGAAACGGCCGAAGCGCGTGCCGCGGCTGTTGAGGCAGGCGAGGCACAACTCGTCGGAGTTAAGGCCGACCTCAAGCAAGCCGAGGCAACACTCGCCAAGTCAAACGCCAGCCAGGCGGAAGCGACGGCGAAATTGACGATCGCCGAGAATAGTCTTGCCGAAGCCCAGGCGGCACTCGAAACGAGTCAGGCGGATCGCGACCAGGCGGTGGCTAACTTGGGCGAGCCGGGAGACGCCAATGTTCGCGTTCGCGATGCCAAGGTTCAGTTAGAAGAGGCCAAGTTGAAGCTGGCCTGGACGACCATCACCGCGCCGACCGACGGGTACATTTCCAATCTTTATGTGGGCGAAGGTACCTACGCGGTTGTCGGATCGCCGCTGGTGGCATTCGTCGACAGCAACTCCTTCCGAGTCCACGCGTTCTTCCAGGAGACGAAACTCCGCAATATCCAGCCGGGTGATAAGGCGGTGGTGACCTTGATGGGACATCACGATCAGCCCCTTCAGGGCGAAGTTGTTTCGATCGGGCAGGCCACGAATCCGCCTGACGTCGCGCCGACAGAAGGGGAGCTTGGAGTGGTGCCGCAGATCGAGCCGACTTTCGATTGGGTTAGGCTTGCTCAGCGCGTCCCGGTTCATGTGCGTCTTGTCGAAGTGCCAGAAGGCGTGAATCTCGTTTCCGGGATGACCGCGTCGATTGCGATTCGGCCGCAGGGAGACTAGCCACCATGCGTCTTACAAAGGTGCATTGGCAGGACGCCCT
>CAYLRE010000490.1:0-2593 GCA_964385715.1 uncultured Planctomycetaceae bacterium | reverse complement strand
GGTCCTGGAGGATGACGCGGTATTTGTGCCTGGTTTCAGTGAGAAGGTCGCCGAGTTCCTCAGTCAGGTGCCCCGCGACTGGGATCACCTATTCTTCGGTGGCGAGCACAAGCAGGAGCCGACGCGAATAGGTCCCGATCTCTATCGCTGTCATCGCGTCCATCGCACGCACGCCCACGCTCTAGGGCGAAAATTCATTCGCGAGACGTACGATTATCTGATCTCGTATCCCACGACCAATCATTACGTTCGTCGCGGACTGTTTGGATTCCAAGATCGTTTGCGGCGTATTCTACGGCGGCCCAAGCCGTTGTTCTCAACTTCCGACATGGAGCGTTCGGCGCACGTCGATCATCATTTTGGATTCATGCATCTAACCGGCCGGTACAACGTCTATGCCCCTGCCACCTGGCTGGTAGGACAGTCGGCCGGAACCAGCAGCATTCTCGAAGAGGACGTTCCTGAGAAGTTCTGGAGCTGGGAAGACTCGCCTTTACGGCTTGCAGCAGCTTAACGCTGCGAGCTGCGCTGTTCTCGCTTCGGCGTCTCAGAGAGAGGCTTTCTAGGCCAGGTCACGATCTTCAAACATCACCAGGGCGAGCAGCATCGCGATCGTGATGTAGATCAGTGAATAGAGCGCCGTTAGTCCAAATAGATCCCACGGCATGCTCGTCTCGCTGGTAATCGCGGCGTAGTAATTGAAGTACTCGAGCACCGGTAGCAGCGTTGCTACGAGCCGTCCCATGAAGCGAACAAGGGCGAACTCACCCATCGTCGATTGCACCAACAACGGTAGCAAGTGGCCAACGACGTAGATTGTGATGCAAATGATCAGGTTTGGCAGCATTGCCAGTCGCGTTGACAGGGCCACCGTGATCGACGCTAGGACGGAAACCTCAAGGAATCCCAGGACCAGGCCCGGGGTGAGGTGGGCAAGTTGACCGTAGCATTCTTGCCAGGTGACCAGGTCTCTTCGCCCGGCATCCGTCGCGTCGAACATTGTCTTATAGGACGTGAAAAGCAGCAGCAGCGATCCGAGCAAGATAAAGATCACGGCCACGGTTGCCGCGATACCAAGGTATTTGCCAATCACGAATTGAGCTCGCCCGACCGGTTTTGAGAGGACCGTCAACGCTGTGCGGCCTTCGATTTCTTCGGCCACGGACGAGCCGGCCGTCCAGAAGACGAAGCCAACGGATAGGACGATGATCATCGTCAGTCCTGAATCTTTGAATTGCTTGATGTCTTCGCCGAAGGTGAAATACGGCACGTACACCAGCATCAGCAGCAGGAAGGACCCAATTCCCAGCAGCAGGTAGAACAGTGGTTGCGACATCGCTTCCTTGCAGCTGGCCATCGCAATGGCTGATGTTTTACGAAAACCGAATCGGAGCAGCACGAACAGCAGTACGTAGCCGACCAAGCCGATGGCCACTATCGGAATAGCACGGGCCTCGGGGACAATGATTTCGGTCTTCGCCACGATGGAAAGCGTCGCCGGTTCTGGCGAATTGTTCGTGACGTAGAATCGCTCGACTTCGCCGGCCAGCAGGCTAGCATCATCAACACTCCGCTTCCAGCGGGCTTCGTCCTTTCCACCGAGCTGGATGAGGCCGACGCCGTCCGACAGTTCGCTTTCTCGGTGGTTGAGCGTAATTCGCAAGTCTTGATCCGAAAGGAAGCGGAGTTCCATCAACTCGCCTTTCGGAACCGGCAGAGGCACCAGGTGCTCGACGGCATTCCCCTCGATTGAGAACTCCAGCTCTTGATCACCTACGTCGAGAATGCGCAATACCGAAGTCAGGGCTGCTTCGCGGCGATCGAAGAGTTGGAGGCCCAAGTGCTCTTCTTCAAGCGGGGCCAGAGCGATCGACACCAGCGACATTAATGCCAGAAATCCAGCCAGGCTTAGAACCGGGAGAACGGCACAGCGAGAGAAAACATCGAGCAGCTCTCGGGCTGCGGGTCGACTGATGGCCAGCACGATCAGCCAACCAATTAGCAGCAGCAAGAGTCCCGCCAGGGCCCCCATGCCCACCAGCCAGAAAGGGGCGGCCGCCATCGCAAGTCGTTCAGCCATGGAGTGTCGTTATCGCGGGGTATCTGGGTGAGTGGGGCAGTGCACGTAGGTCGCCGCGGCATCGTGAGGAGCATTTTCCTGAGAATACCGAATCCTCCTGTATACACCGTAACTTGTACGTACGTCAGGGGATGCCGGTTCGCCAAGAATGCAGAACCGGCGTCGTTAAAGCTATTCAGGAGCGGATCTCGAACGACAAAAACTCGCCGGTTGCGGCCGTTTTTATCGATTTATCGGCACTGCGAATGTTTCCGGCCATCTGCTCCTCAATTTCAGTCACGAAGCGAGCGATTTCCGCCGAATCGCCTTCGACAACTAAATGTACTCGGCCGTCCGGCAGATTTCTGACAAATCCGACCACCTGATAACCGCCAGCGATTCGGCTCGTTGTATAGCGAAAACCGACGCCCTGAACGCGCCCGCTAAAGAAGACTTCCTGCCGAATATTCGAGGTCGGGCTGTTCATCGAGGATCGCTGCTTTGTGGTTTCAGGTGCCAGATTCGAGGATGCAT
>CAYLRE010000489.1:0-2599 GCA_964385715.1 uncultured Planctomycetaceae bacterium | reverse complement strand
AGCGGGGCACGTTTTGTTGGCTGACTTCTTGCCATCGCTCGGAGTATCCGGGGAAACTCATACGCAAGAACCCTCCGCAGAGGACCCTGCATTCAGCAGCCAGTGGAAGCGTTTTGTCGATGCACGCGTCGCGGCGGGATCGCAGACTCTATATGATGAGGCAATTGCGCTGACTGAACGGCAAGTTATCGCGGGCGTCCTCAGCCACACTGGTGGCAATCAAGTTCAGGCATCCAAGATCCTCGGTATCACACGAACGACATTGCGGTCCAAGATGCGGAGCCTGGGAATTACCCTGGGACGTGTTGTGCACGATGATGACTGAAATACCCAGACTAGAGGCGTAGAGGTGACGACGACATCACTCACGTTCGAGGTAGTTTCGCACGGATTGGCATAGGCTGGAGAAATGCATCTTGAGCAAATCGAATGCCGGTCCAGCCTTGCCGGGTTCGCCGTCACGGCCCATTTGTTCAAGCTCGGCTGCCTGCTCAACGACGAAGTGAGCGTCCAAACTGCCTGCCAGTCCTTTCAGTCGGTGAGCGGAAAACTCCAGTGCTTCGCTGTTGCCTTGTGCAATGTGGGATCCGATATCCGCAACCAGTGCCGGCGCGTCATCCAGGAAGAACTGCATTTGCTCTTTCAGAAGTTGTTCATCGTCCTTAAGTCGAGCTCGCGCGATTTGGAAATCGAACTCCGACTTGTTCGAGCTGACTTCCGCCGCGGGCACCTCGATCTCGCCAGCCGTGCCAAGGCTCTCGACAAGGACTTCGAGTTGGTCGGCCCTAATCGGCTTTGCGATGTAGGCGTCCATGCCGGCGGCTAGGCAGCGCTCCCTGTCACCTTTCATTGCGTAAGCCGTCATGGCAATTACGGGCAAGTGGTCGCCAGTCTGCTTCTCCAAGTCGCGAACCTCTGCCGTCGCAGCAAAGCCGTCCATTTCGGGCATCTGCATGTCCATGAGAACGACGTCGAACTGATGTTCTCGAATTGCAGTCACGGCTTCGACACCGGTAGTTGCATATGCGATTTGGTGTCCTCGCTTCTGCAAGATTTTCGCGGCTAGTGAACGGTTTGCTGCGTTGTCGTCCGCAACCAGAACACTTAGTCGCCGCGAGGCCACCCTCGGCGCGGCGGGGGGATCCGTGACGATTGTTTGGGTTCCACGGTGTCCGAGAGCTTGGAGCATAGCTCTGCTCAGATCGGAGGCCGTCACGGGCTTGCGCAGGTACTTCTGCACACCTAGTCGCCGACATCGAGCTAGATCGCCTGGTCGATCTGTCGAGGTAAGCAACACGACTGTTTTGACGCGGATGTCCGTTGACGTGTGAATTCTCTCCACCAGCTCAAACCCATCTATTTCGGGCATCGCTACGTCGGAGACGACGAGATCGAATCGACGGTCCTTGCCCGTCTTGTCAACAAGTTCTTGAAGAGCAGCTTCAGCAGAAGCTACCGCGACCGGCCGCATTCCCCAACTCTGGAGCTGTTCCTGCAAAATCCGCCGACTAGTGTCATTGTCGTCTACGATGAGAACAGACACTCCGGAAAGTTCGCCAACATCCAACGTCTCCGGCATCGCTTCCGTAGGCCTTGTTCCGACCGGCAGTCGCAAGGCGAAATTGAACGTGCTACCTTTACCGACGTCACTTTGGACCCACATTCTCCCACCCATAAGCTCGACAAGCTGTGACGAAATGGAGAGTCCGAACCCCGTACCACCGTAGAGGCGAGTCGTGGAGCTGTCCACTTGGCGAAATGCCTCGAAAACACGGTCAAGGCGGTCCGCGGGAATTCCAATACCCGTGTCGGACACAGAGAAAGTCAGCGACACCTCATCTTCGGTTTGCCAATCGGGGACGACGGAAACCAGGATTTCGCCGCGTTTAGTGAACTTGATGGCATTGTCAACGAGGTTGACGATCACCTGCCGAAGGCGAGCGGGATCACCGATCAGATAATCGGGTACCGAGGCCGGAACGTCGCAAATCAATTCGAGCCCCTTTCGGCCAGATCGGATCGCCATCGTCCGCATGCTTTGTCCCAACAACTCTGTTAGAGAAAACCCAGCTTCGTCAATTTCTAATCTCTTGGCCTCGATCTTTGAGAGATCCAGAACGTCGTTCAGGAGATGGAGCAGCGTTTCGGCGGAATCTCTCGCCGTGGTAAGGTATTCGCGCTGCTCGGTCGTCAAGTCTGAAGTTAGTGCCAACTCGGTCATGCCGATGATTGCGTTCATCGGTGTTCGGATTTCGTGACTCATGTTGGCCAAGAACTCGCTCTTAAGTCGACTGGCTTCTTCGGCCGACCTCTTCGCTTCTTCCAGGGCTTGCTGAGCTTGGACGCGCTTTGTTACGTCATTGAGTAAAACGATGGAGCGAATGGGGGCTCCTGTATCGTCCAGGACAGGCGTCACGACGTTGTAGGCCCAAAATAGTCCACCAGTCTTCTGATTGGCGAGGACTTCACAACTGCATGAGTGGCCTCGGCGAATAGCACACTCAACCTCCTTTACAGCTACTTCATCCGATTCCGGACCGAACAAGAGGTCCACGAAACGCTGCCCGACGATTTGCGGGCCGAAATCGCAGACGTGCGG
>CAYLRE010000488.1:0-2617 GCA_964385715.1 uncultured Planctomycetaceae bacterium | reverse complement strand
GCGCGATTGAATCCGCCGACACAACCCACCAACCCGGCTCGTAGCCGGACGCCGGAAATAAATCACGAAACCGATTGACACCGACAAGCGAACTCGCTACACGGACACAAAACCACGGAGGCTATAATGGATTATGAATCGTTTCTCTACCGGAAGACGCAGCACACAAGCGATTCCGGGTTCGATCCTGTTTGGATGCCGGATATGCTGTTCGACTTTCAAAAGTATCTAGTCGAATGGGCGGTACGTCGCGGCCGGTCGGCTATCCTGTCGGACTGCGGAACCGGCAAATCGGCCATGCAACTTGTCTGGGCTGAGAACGTCGCCCGCAAGACAAACGGCCGCGTTTTGATTCTCGCCCCGCTGGCAGTCGGCCCGCAAACGGTACGCGAAGGGGAAAAGTTCGGCGTTGAGGTCGTTAATCGTCGCGAAGATATTGAAGCGAATGACCGGATTGTGGTGACGAATTACGAGCGGTTGCATTACTTTCATGCGGCGGACTTCGGTGGTGTGGTATGTGATGAAAGTTCGATACTCAAGGGTCTGGGCGGTGCGACACGGAAACAAGTAACGCGGTTTCTGTCTAAGATTCAATACCGCTTGCTCTGCACGGCAACAGCGGCCCCGAACGATTACGTTGAGCTTGGAACGCATTCCGAGGCGCTAGGCGAGCTAAGTCATAGTGAGATGCTGACGCGGTTCTTTCGGCAGCTCGACGACAAGGGCCAAAAGCGCGAACGATCGTTGCAGCAGGAAGCGGACGCAATCATTGACGCGAATCCGAACTACTTCAAAAAACTGGCCTACCGAGTGAGTCAGACTATCGGCCAATGGAGACTAAAGCACCACGCAGTTGATGAGTTCTGGCGATGGGTCGCGTCATGGGCGAGAGCGTGCCGAATGCCGTCCGATCTTGGATTCAATGATGGGCGCTTTCGTCTTCCAGATTTGAACGAGCGCGATCACGTCATTAAGCCCGCCGAACCGCCGCCTGGTATGTTGTTCAATATACCGGCGTGCGGATTGTCCGAGGAACGCGAAGAACGCAAGCGGACGTTGCAAGATCGGTGTGAGTTTGCGGCCGAACTTGTCAATCATGATCGTCCAGCCGTCGTATGGTGTCACGCAAACCCGGAAGGCGATGTGCTGGAAGAGATTATACCGGATGGCAAGCAGATTGCTGGGAAAACACCAGAGGACACAAGGCTATCACTGTACGAGGATTTTGTAAATGGAAATCAACGAGTGCTGATCTTGAAGCCCAAAATCGGGGCGTGGGGGCTCAACTGGCAGCATTGTAATCACGTCGTGCAGTTTGCCACGCACAGTTACGAGCAAGCGTACCAATCAATTCGACGGTGCTATCGGTTCGGACAGAAACGACCTGTCACCGTGGACACCATTGCAACCGAGGGTGAAGTAAGAGTCCTGGAAAACATGCGGCGAAAAGCCGAGCGGGCAACACTAATGTTCGATGCGTTGGTGAAGCACATGCGGAACGTGCTCACGATCGAACAGACAAACGATTACACCAATCCTGTTCATGTTGCTTCATGGATTGGGCAAACCAGAAAGGATTCATGATGATCAAGGAACAGCACCTCACCGACGACTATGCTTTGTATTGCGGCGACTGCGTAGAGGTCATGGCCGACTTGCCCGACAAGTCAATTCATTGCAGCGTCTACTCGCCTCCCTTTGGCGGATTGTATCAATACTCTTCCGACCCGCGTGATATGTCGAACTGCATCGACAAGGACGAGTTTTTCGTACATTTCGGGTACTGTATCGACCACTTGGCAAGGCTAACGATGCCCGGCCGCATTAGTGCGGTACATTGCATGGACATCCCTTTGAGCAATTCCGGGTGCGATGCAATGTACGATTTGCCCGGTAGGATCATCGAGGAATACGAGCAGCGTGGATTTGCCTACGGGGGACGGCGGGTGATATGGAAGGAACCGTTGATGGTGCGGAACCGAACGATGATGAAATCGTTGCATCACAAGACGTTCTGCGAAGACACTACGCGGTGTTCCATCGCAAACGCGGATTACCTGTTGATGTTTCGGCGACGTGGGGAAAACACGGTCCCGGTAGTGAAGCCGACTGGTATTCTGCATTACGCGGGCGAAAACAAGCCACCTGCCGAGCTTCTGCACTATCGAGGCATGGAGG
Source organism: uncultured Planctomycetaceae bacterium (assembly GCA_964385715.1). Lineage (GTDB taxonomy): Bacteria > Planctomycetota > Planctomycetia > Pirellulales > UBA7805 > MB-PLM-2. The sequence goes on along the minus strand of CAYLRE010000488.1, from coordinate 439 downwards.
GCGATCAAAAAAAGAACCAATATTCGCAATGGATTTGGCGGCAGTACGCATCTTCCGTTTGGATGGACATCCGCATTGATCGTGTGCTATCGTATCGGGAAGCCAAGGACAACGAGGACGAAAAGCACGTTCACCCGCTTCAACTCGACGTAATCGAGCGGGCCGTAACGCTTTGGACGAATCCCGGCGAAACGGTGTTGACCCCATTCATGGGCGTGGGCAGTGAGGTCTATGGCGCTGTCCTGAACGGCCGTCGTGGCGTCGGAATCGAACTGAAACCGAGCTACTACCGTCAGGCGGTGAAGAACCTGCAAGAGGTTAGCCGAGAGGCGAGCGAAGCTACGGACCTGCTCGACTACATGGAGACTGCAAGCGAAGAATCCACCGGCTCGTAGCCGGACGCCGGCAGTTCTACCCCGGCGAACCCGACCCGTCGCGC
>CAYLRE010000487.1:0-2619 GCA_964385715.1 uncultured Planctomycetaceae bacterium | reverse complement strand
AGCGCCCGACATTCGTGGCCTCGTGCGCGAAGGTTGTCCTCCACGAACTTGATCCTAATCGACCAACCCGCCAAGGGCGGCGGATAAGGACCGACTTCCAAAATCTTCGCGACGGGTTGCTTCATCTGTCAGGCAAGCGGGCTGGGAGCCGCGTTTGAATTCGCAGTGGAAAGGGAGACGGAATCGGACTTGAGCGACGGCCCATCCATGGCAAGTTCAGGCCATTTCCGCCTAGCACGAGGCCCCGTTCAAATGGGCCAGACCATCTATCATAACATCGACTGCATTTCTTCGCGGCCAATAAATGCCCGTCGTTATCCGCAGATTCCGGATGACCGGCCTCCGATCGCCGCCGCCCGTGGGCTCGCTCCTAGCTGGATGACGCTTCCGCCGCACCAGCGGAGCAGCGGATCGAGAACGACATTGACGTCGGCAGCGTGGTTTGGGCAAGAAAGCGAACCACGGGGGCACGCACACGATGGCCATAGGCGATGCCAACCCAACCGGTCTCTGGTCGACTACCACCTTCGTCAATGATCTCCGCCTGGAACCGGTCGTTGTCGAGCAGTTCCAGCATGGCCCCGTTCCCGGCAGCGGTCTTGATCCGCACCGCTTGGGAACCTGTCAGCTCCACAGTGCAGCCCGGTGCAAGATGGAAAAAGGCCTCGACAGTCTTCTCGCCACCGCTGGCCTCCCCCTCTGCTTCTAGACGGTCAAGCACGAGATATTCATCGGCCCGGTCCCAGAAAATCGACCGCCGATGTCGCACCGCCGGTTTGACGTCATAGAAGCCGCTATGCCCCGACTGCGCATACTCGAACACTTTGGACGACTCCGACTCGATCGGATCGGTCTGGGCAACACAGGACCATGCGTTGGAAGCGTAAAACTTGGCATGCGAAGCGCCATCGACCAACACCGTATTGTGAGCCGACGCTTCGCGATAATAGCGGTGCCAGAGCGGATCCTCATCGTAGGTGTACCATCCGCCGTCAACGAATAGCGGTTCCCCTCCGACATGGAGAGTGAATGACATCACGTCGCTGTGCCCATGGCACGAGGATGGCACGTCTTTGTCATGAAGACCGGCCGCGATCGGTCCGGCATCGAAGACAAGCTGGTTGTCCTGCGAGCTCCAACCGCCACGGACGATATGGTAACCACTCTCTGGGAATGTGCGCGTGGTTGCTTCGGGAGGCGCCGCCTCGATGCGATCCCACGCCTGATGCCCGGCATCTCCGAGCAGCCACAAGGCGTCCTCGCTGAAGCGCCCGGCGACCGCCTTCATATCGCCACGATTGAACATGATCGCGCCGATGGAAAGCAGATTTCGGAAATCCCACAACGGAGGATCTTCAAATCGAATCGAACGCGCGTTGTCGACATCTCCAATCCGAGGCACCAGTCCGTCGCCACGGGTCATCCACATCGTAAATTCCAACGCCGACTCAATTCGCTCGAGCATCTCATCCGGCACGCGCTCACCCCGCTTCTGCCGGGCCAAGATTGCCAGTAGCAGAAACCCGAGGCAGTAGTTGTGATAGAACGTCGCTTGCTCGGTGCTACCACCATCCTCGTAATATTGATCGCCGTAGTATTCCTCAACGGCTCGCCAACCGTGGTCGCGCCACTCTGCGGCTTCGTCAAATTCCGGAAACAGGCAACCGATCAGGTAGAGGGCCGTGGCCTCGCCGATCAGATGATTATTGGGGCTGAAATAGTACGACAGATGCCGATGCAAGAAGTGCCCGTTGTGGTAGAACGCCTGAATCCACTTTAGGTGCGATTCGGCAGAGATCTCGTCGAGCGGGCGAAGGAACTGATAACTCCACAACCAGGCGAACGTACGCATGGCCACTTCCAAGGCGCTGGCCCAGTTGATGCCATCGAGGTACGGATTCGCCGCTACCCACGACTCGAGCGTGTCGGTGACGTGCTGCCGATAACGTGCTTCGCCAAACAAGCGGGATGCCTTGGCACAATCAATGACGTGCTCCTGCCGGTTCAACTCCCAGACGTACTTCACATCGCCGCCACCCTCGCGACAAAACGCGAAGTCGAGGTCGGCGTGAAAAGCTCGGTCCCACTCGTAACCACACTTCGGGTCTGTATGCCAATCAATATCGTCAGGCTGAGTCGTATCGAGTCCCAAGAAGGAATACTCACCACGGCAGGCCTTCTCGGCGGCCTGTTTGAGATCGTCGGCCGAGCCCGAAAACAACTCCTGGCATAACTCGGTCGCCGCGACAATCGACTCCCCGCCCAACAGAAAATCAGGTTCCCGACGCTCGCGCATATGCCGCTGCCACCAGGCGGCCAGGTCACTCGCGGCTGGGGCTTTCTCGTCGCCGGTCAAATTAATGTTGGCACAAAGTCGTTTCTGCCAGGCGGCCGCATCCCATTGGAACGCGCCGGCGTAGAACTGCTTTCGTTCGCGCCTCAGCGAAAGGGCGTGGCGAGCGCGAAAGAGAATCTCTCTCGGCGACATGGCGACGAGTTTCCGCAGTTTCGCGCTCATGGCTAAGACGCCGCTCCACTAGTGACGGCAGCCGTCGACGACGAATTCGTAGCGTGCGACATGAGTTCCGCCGAGGTCTCCTCACGTGACTCGCCGTCAAC
>CAYLRE010000486.1:0-2627 GCA_964385715.1 uncultured Planctomycetaceae bacterium | reverse complement strand
TAATTTGGCAAACGTGTTGCGTCGGCTGGATCGGCTTGACGAAGCGGTCACGTGCTATGAGCGGGTCGTTGCTCTAGATCCTCGCCATGCCAAGGCGCAGCTCAATCTTGGAGCGGCGAATCGTGAGCTAGGGCGTCTTGAGAAATCCGTCGAGCACTACGAAGTCGCTTTGGATGTCGATCCCACATATGACTTGGCACGTATTGGATTGTCCGGGGCCTTGCAGTTGCTCGGTAGCGAACATGTAGCGCTCGCGGCGTTTCAGCCGGCCATCGACTGCTTCCAACGGGCGGCAGGGTTGGAGCCAAACTCCCCGGGCGTGGCGCTCCTGTTGGGGCAGGCACTCTTCGATGTCGAAAGGTATCAGGAAGGAATTCAGCATTTTGAACGTGCTTTGCAGATTGCTCCGGATCACGAGCTGGCACACTTGGCGCGGTCGTATGCGCTCCTGGCGATGGGAGATTACCAAAGAGGGTGGCGCGACTACGAATGGCGTTGGAGTCCCGGCGCAAGCAATCCTCCCAAGATTCCACGTCCTCGTTGGGATGGATCCCCACTCCAAGGCCGAAGAATCCTGCTTCACTGCGAGCAAGGGTTTGGAGACACGATTCAATTCATTCGCTACGCGCCGTTGGTCAAACAACGTGGTGGACATGTTTTGATCGACTGCCCGCCGCCGCTGGCTCGGATACTGTCTACCGTCGATGGTGTCGACGAGATCGTACCGAGGGGAGAAGAAGTTCGTAGCTGCGACATCTGGATTCCGTTGATGAGTCTTCCGCGGATGTTGCAAACTACATTGGAGACCGTTCCGAATAGTGTGCCCTACCTCCATGCGGACGAGCAGTTGAGCGCCCAATGGCACCAACGGCTTACCAGCGACGACAGCTTCAAGATTGGAATCGCTTGGAAAGGCAATGTTGAGACCGAAAAGGTGCGGACTCGGGCTTTTGCCCTGGCCGAGCTTGAGCCAGTTGCCAAGCTGCCGGGCGTTCAACTGTATAGTTTCCAGAAAGGGGACGGTAGCGAGCAGGTTGACCAGATCGCTGGTAAGTTTCAGGTGACGGAGTTCGGCGAGGACTTTGACGAGTCGGCAGGAAGCTTCATGGATACGGCGGCGGTGATGAAATGTCTTGACCTGGTTATTACCTGCGATACGTCGCTGGCGCATCTTGCTGGCTCGCTCGGAGTAAAGACGTGGGTAGCACTCACGCGGCCGTGTGCCTGGCAGTGGTTGCTCGATCGAGATGACAGCCCCTGGTACCCGACAATGCGTCTGTTTCGTCAAAGTCAATATGGCGATTGGCCGGGCGTATTCGAGAAGATGCGCGACGAGCTTCTGAAGCTCCTGGCAATACGGTGAACGCCGGGGCTTCGCCGCGCGAGCCGTGGCAACTCTTGCCTGGCGACATTTCCAGAAAAATCTGACAATCTGCGAACCCTTTGAAACCTTGCTGCGTCTATGGGTGTATAGAAGTGGCAGTGTGAGGAATTTCGACGGCTGAGTCAGGGCACCGACGAATTTCCGGGGCTGATGAACTCGCAGGGCTGTGGCCGATCTTGATTCTTGAGAAGGTGGCCCGTGTCAGTAGGTGACTTCGCCGCAGGCAGACAATTATCAGAGATTACGAGATGACTAACCGACGACTCAACTCGACGAATGAACGCAGTTGTGAAACGGGGTTCGCCGTGCAATCGGTGAATCTACCCCCTTATGATCCGCTGCGCCTGTGACATCCGATTACGCCTTTGATAGGGCTCGGTGTCGCATGGCATCGGGCCTTTTTTTGTGGGGTTATGTAAGAAGCAAGTGAAAGAAATGGGCTGGTAGCTGAGATGCGGCCACCGTCGCGTGAGCGTTGGTCGGCGTCGGGCTGAAAAACCGGAGACGAGGATTCGAGCGCCTCCTAGTCCGCTTGCGCAGAATGTACGCGCACAACATGCCCCGTTCGTCTAACGGCAAGGATAGCGGACTTTCAATCCGCAGATAGGGGTTCAATTCCCCTACGGGGCGCTAGCAGCTGAGGCCGGGCAACCGAGGCAACCGAACGCAAGGCGCTAGATGTAAGAGATTCGGAAGGACAAGCCAATGGGTGATGGCAGCCGTCTTGAAAACGGACGAGCGTGACGAGCGCCTTGTGAGTTCGACTCTCACTCCTTCCGCTGGAAAGGGATAAGAAGAAACAACGTGCGCCCTATAGAACGAATAATTTATCCTCGGAGTGTGCCGGATTAGCACGCGACCCTGCGAAGGTCGAGGACCAGGTTCGATTCCTGGCGAGGGTACTCCAAAGACTTGCGATTTGAGGCTCGCGGGATGAGGCCGAACATCGCCTCCAAGCAATTACATTTCGGCCGCGATGACTTTTGTGGAAAACATTCGTCGCGAGCAGAACCTTTTTCGGGGTCGTTACGTCATAATGGCTCCGGCATGAGCGCACCACACGATTTATGAAATCAATTCAACGGGGGACGTAACCATGGTTGCACAGATCAATGAACCGGCCGTACTTCACATTCGTTTCGACGGTCGCAGCTTCGATATTCCTCTCTCGGACCTCGACGTGGGGCTCCTGTCGAGCAACGAGGAAGTGAAGGCCGCTTTGGCGAACTACTTGAGCGTTCCC
>CAYLRE010000485.1:0-2635 GCA_964385715.1 uncultured Planctomycetaceae bacterium | reverse complement strand
TGGGGCGAACGCGACGAGAAGACACGCGACAGTAATCTGCACCTGGCGAATTGCTTCAATGAGAAATGCATCAAGAACAGCGCCTACCAGCGAGATCTGTACAACATCGTTTATCCGCTCGGGCGAGTTCGGGGACGCGCCGTGGTGTCCAGCGAGTCCGCTGTGGATGTCCCGGCGCCCACACCCCCCGTCCCCGAGCTGCCCATTCCTAGCGTTCCGATCCACGAGCTGGGCCAGAACGAGGAGGCTGCCGCGTATCTGCTCGCACGCGGGTTCGATCTCGGCGAGCTTTGGAGCAACCATGGTGTCCGATACTGCGGACAGCCACTGAACGCGATTCCGCGGTTCACGCGGCGAATCGTGATTCCCGTGTACGACATCTCGCCAGCCCTTCCGGGAGTGCCTCCCGCGGAGCGCCTGGCAGGTTGGCAGGCCCGCACGATCGGCAACCCGATAGGCGACGAGCCGAAGTATCTCTCCGCCAGGGGCATGCGAAAAAGCCGCTTGCTCTACGGCCTGCCGCGGGCGATCCGCTCGACCGGTCCGGTGGTCCTCGTTGAAGGCCCGACGGACGTATGGCGACTTGGCGAGAATGCCATCGCGACGTTCGGCAAGGACGTGTCGCAGGAGCAGATCCGGCTGATTGGATGCCACTTCGAGAACCGTCCCGTCGTGCTGTTTCCCGACGAGGATGCACTCGATAACGCCAAGAAAGTCCGCAGCAAGCTTCGCGCTGCAAATCCGGGGGCAACCCGTCCTATCGTCATTGCCCAGTTGCCACCGGGCAGGAACGACGTCGGCAGCTGTACACACGAGGAGGCGTGGCAACAGGTACGTGCCGCGCTGCCATCGTAGATCCGATTCGTTGGAGCCGCGAGGTTCACCACAGCGCGTGGTGACCCTGTCCCATCATTCCTTGGAGAATCACGATGATTCGTTCACCCATACCGCCGCAGCAAGGAGCCGTGGCGATCGACTATATCGTTGACGGCCCACGGACCGTTGCCTCCGTATGGCGAGAGGAGAGCCGGCTTCTCGGCATGTACTACGCAGAAATCGAGGCCAGCGCTGATCAAGAGCCGAATTTCGTCGAAAGAGAACGCGTTGTCGATACGCTCAGCGCTCTTGGAGAGCGCAAGCGTGTATATGGTGACGCAGCCCTCTGCCTGACGGTCGAGACTTCGAACAGGCTACCGTTCCTTGGAGATTTCGACGACACCGGCATCATGCGGGCATTGCTGGATCCGGCGGGGTCGGAAAGGCGAACCCAGGAGAACGGGCGCGAAGGCCTGGAGACCCCGAAACAGGCGTCCAAGGATCGCGTACTGGATATTGCCCCGCGATACGCCGGTCTCGTTGCTGAAATACAGGCCCAGCAGCTCGGGCGTGTGTACTACGACATCGAGCAACCAACGGTGGCTCCGACGGTTCTCATGGGTATCAACGGCCTTGGCATCAACACGGGCGTTATGGAACGTTTGGGCGCGCGATACTCCGCCCAGGAACAAACCGCAAATCGCCAGCTGAAGGAATTGGCTGGCCGCGCAATTAACGTTAATAACGCGGAGGATGTTGCCCAGTATCTTTACGGCGATCTCGGCCTGAATCCGCCCTACTACACGAGCAAGGGTAACCCTGCAATCGACAAGGAGGCTCTTCAGACGCTCGCAGACGCTCACGATGCGCCCGGCATTATCCTCGGTGCCAGAGAGGCCATCCGCATCAGGCGAGCGATAGAGGGGCTCCTGGAACGCGTTGAGCGGGCTTCCGGCAGGGTCTATGCCAATATCAACCAGCTGGGCACTTGTACGGGGCGCTTCAGCTGCAGCGTTCCAAATCTGCTGGCACTGCCGAAAGAAATATTGGATGGTATTGAAGCGGAGCCAGACCACGTGCTGATGGAGGCCGATTTCTCTCAGTTCGAGCTGTTGATCTTCGCGAATCTGTGTCAGGACCCCGTCCTCCTGGAAACCTTTCGTCGGGGAGAGGATCTCCATAGGCTTTCGGCGGCAGCGATATTCGGCGTTTCCGCGGAAGCGGTCACGCCCGAGCAGCGAGCACAGGGGAAGCAGAGAAACTTCGCAATGCTGTATGGTAGCGGCATCGACACCGAGCTGTATCCCATCGCGGCCCAGTGGTGCAACGACACGCAGACACGAGCGGCGATGAACCAGTCTGTACGCAGTCTGCATGGGCGCCGTCGATACTTGTCGCCGCAGGAGGCCTACAGGAATACGATCAATGCGATTATCCAGGCAACCGGCGCTGACATCCTCAAGCTGGCCCTCGTGCGACTTCACGATCGCTTGCCCAGCGATGTCCGTATGCTGCTTCCCGTCCACGACGCCGTGTTGCTGGAAGTCCCCCGGGACCTTGTTTTCCAGATCAAAGAGTGCGTGATCGCGTCGATGCAGTTCCAGCCCCATGGCTTCACCGTGCCGCTGAAGGTCGATGTCCACACGGGACGGACGTGGGCCGAGTGCAAGGCCTCGTAGTGCGATCGCCTTTCCGCGTGGGTGACGGACATCATCGCTGCCGCCCATGCGGTAGATATTCTTACTCGGAGCATAACGGCGATCCCTCGGCTCTGGACGTCGATGATCCGCAGTGCTAAGGCGCGTCGATATCGCCCATC
>CAYLRE010000484.1:0-2647 GCA_964385715.1 uncultured Planctomycetaceae bacterium | reverse complement strand
TGATGGCCTTCGTGCGGTTCAATGTCCTGCGTTGGCTGACGCCTGTCCTTGCGTGCATGTACGCATTCTTGGTTTGTGTGCATTTCCGCGTGCCTGTTCCCGGAGTTTGTCTTCTATCCATGAGAATTGAGCAGAAGAAAAACACGCTGTCTTGGTTGCTGCTCGCGATACTGGTGTGGCCGCTATTTCACCACGTCGCGGTGGTCACCTTGGATATCGACAAATGGAGCTTCCTGGGGTTCTCCATGTACATCACCAAGCGGCCCATCTATGTCTACTCACCGCAGGATATTCGGCTGTTTGACAACGATGGAAGACCGTTGCCGGTTTCCTCTCTGGACCTAGAACAATATCGAGAACTGGGACAACTGATTAAACTGTTTGAAAGAGAGCGTGCTACCTACGGTGGCCTTTACCGCCAGGACCGTTTTGCACACCAGGCGCTCGCGGCGTTGCCCCAAATTGGTCGTTTCTCGTTCGGCTTTAGCGAACTCCGAATGAACCGCACCACGGCGGTTTTCGAAGGCACGCGATGGCTCTACGTCGCGAGGAGGGAAGGGCAGGGCGGTAACGTGGAATCGAGCCTGCAGGGACAGCCAATCAAGCATGCGGCGTCCCATGCAATGCCCTGATTAGGGGCTCGGGTAGGCCCGGCCAGTCTGCTGGGTTCGAGAAGTCTCACGATCGAGGCGGATTTCTCGTACGAAGACTACAAGCGGCTCCTCAACGTTGGTCGCAGCCCGTAACTCCCGCCAGAAGCTCTCTTGGGGCTGGTGCGGCCCCCAGGTCACCCACTCACGCCCGTATTTCCAGATCACCCTTTCACCTGCCGATCCCGGCGACAGCTTAATCTCGCTTCGGTCAGAGTGATGTAGCGTGATATCAACAATGCGTCGGGGAACGCAGTACATCGCGAAACCGCCGAATCGCCAGGGACTGATGTCGTACTTAAGCACAAGCAGATGGTGCGCAATCGGCCACAGAAACAGTCCGAGCAGTACGAGGCAGGCGATTTTTTGTTTCAGCGGCGTATTCAATTGAAAAACGTCTCCGGGAGAAGCCATGAGAATGTTTCCAGACGGGCCGCGACGAGGACGAAGTAGGCGTAAGCCAGCAACATAGGGATGATAAGAAAGCGATTAATTGCAGCCGGATAGAACAGAAACGCCAAGTTAGTAAACAGTAGTCCGAACATGATCTCGTGCGCGCCAAACTGAATGCCAAGCGTGAACAAGATCGCAGCCGTAATGGCGACGACTCGCGTTCGCCGCCAGAGCATGAATACTGGGGCGAAGAGTTCAAAGATCCATACCGCGTTCGACATGACCAGGAACAGTGGTGAGCTAACGGCAAAGGGACCCTCGTCGGGCCAGGTGTATCGCAATGCGCGAATTCGCTCGAACTCCTCTGCCGGCAAAAAGTATTGGAAGAAGTCAGCGAAGCGGTCGGACAATGCGACCTGATATGCCAGAAACTGACCGTCGAAATATGTTCCGTACCAAAGTTTCTGAAGTCCGGTATGGAAGAAGATGATCGCCACCGACCAACGCAATACGTCAAGGAGCATGCCGCGATCTTCCTTCTTAGAGAGATCGAAGCTGGCCACGAGTACGATGCAATAACCTTCAATAAATCCGTGGTTGGAGATCTGAGGAAAGATCGACACTAACATTCCGATCTGCGCGACAGCGGCCAGGACCAGAGCGGCGCGCATCTGGTAGCCAGCAAGAACCCCAACAGCAGAGATTGTGAGTAGGGTCGCAACCACCATGTAGACGGTGGCGTCCGCCCCGACCGCATGGAATTTCAGAAACGATATCCACGCTCTCGCGACGAGGTGAATTAATAGCAGGGATAGGAATACTCGGACCTTCTTGTCCTGATCTGGGGTCCAGCTCTCGCCCGCGACATTCAGAATTCGCGTTGAAAATGTCAACGGTCTTAGGTCTCCGTCTCTACATTTGGCCAATACGTTGGCCCTGTAGCGGCCTGAAAGAGGGTCATTGTGCCTGTGATGAATCTCAGGATGAGTGCTGTGGAGCGATCGGTCTACTCAACCTTCAGCTGCCTGACGAGATTCGCGCGTGACGCCGATCGCAACAAGGGACACGGCGGCCAACAGCAAAATCGCTCCCGGAGGCACCAGGAAGATACCCATGCCAGGATCGCCTGGATACACATACACACCGCCCAAAAAAAATCCGAGCGGCATTAGGATTCCCGCAGCGGTAAGGCAGGCTGAAGCAACGGAGTAACCGCGTTGCCGACGACTGGTAGTTATGTAAAGAGTCGCGGCAAAGGCAATATGAACGAGCGAGATTAGGACGCCGTGCGCATGCGCTAGTGTCCACATTTGCCGTCTAATCTCCGCCTCGCCAACGTTCATGTACGAGGGGACGCGGAATCCATGCATGTATTCGAGCAGGATTCCCATTGTCACGAAGGCGACTAAGGACACCCAGCCAATCGCCAGGTGTGCTCGGATAAGTGAGTGATTGCCCGGCAGTGCGTGTCCTTCGGAAACGCTTGCTGCATCGCGTTCGGAAGATGACGAATCGCCCATTCACGTAGTCTCCTCGTGCGGATATTTGGATTCGTGTCCTGCCAGACGTAACGGCTCGGGAGGCGTTGTTTCCGAATCGAGTTG
>CAYLRE010000483.1:0-2647 GCA_964385715.1 uncultured Planctomycetaceae bacterium | reverse complement strand
CCAGGCAGTCAACGACCGCTTCTTGAAAGCTAGCGGCTAAATCGGCCACCGTCTGTTCATCGAGTTCGACCGCGCTGAAGTCGGCGCTGCCAGGCTCAACAATCTCATAGCGGACCGCCGTCTTCAGTCCGCTGAAACTAAAATCGAGCCGGCTGTCGTCCTTGAGAAAGCTTCTGGGGAATCGATAACGCTGCGGGTCCCCCTTCTCGCCTGCCTTCTGCACGCTAGGACCACCGGGATACGGCAAAGAAAGCATGCTGGCCACTTTGTCGAACGCCTCACCGGCCGCGTCATCAATGGTGCTCCCAAGGTGCGTCATTTCCAGCGGCGAATCGCAGCGGTAAAGGCTCGTATGCCCTCCGCTAACGACCAATCCGATGCACGGATAGATGTCCCGCTTGGCAGCCAACCGTCCGGCATAAATGTGGGCTTTGAGATGATCGATCGCCACCAAGGGAATATCGAGTGAAACGGCCAGCGATTTGGCCGCCACGAGGCCCACCAGCAGTGAGCCCGCCAGGCCAGGCGTATGGGCCACCGCGATCGCGTCGAGATCGCTGAGCTTCACATCGGCATCGCGTAATGCCTCGTCGATGACAGGCAGAATCCGTTCCACGTGCGCTCGTGAGGCAATCTCGGGAACCACCCCGCCAAACCGCTGATGGAGCGCCGTCTGCGAAGCAACGACCGAGCTAAGTACGTTGAGCGAATCGGTAACCACGGCGGCTGCCGTTTCATCGCAAGTTGTTTCCAGTGTGAGCAAATGCATCGTAGGTGAAGCTGGATTTCGGCCTGGGCCTGACATAGACGAAAACTCAAAAGGCGGGTGACGCAACAAAGCGTCCGATCTAAATCTGCGAGGCAGAATTATAGCGGGCCAGCCGACGGACACGCGAGACGGGCCAACAAGACCGGCCCGCGCGTTCCCCAATCAGAACGGCCGGACCCTCTCGTCCCAGGAAAAGCTACCACTGGCGGTGTTTGCCCCCCACCGGCTATGCCGCGTCTTGAGCGGCAATTTGCTTGGCAAGGTACTCACGGGCCTTCTGAAGCTGGCGGTCGACGAAGCCCGCTCCATTCCCGTCGACTTGCCCGGCCTCTCCCGTGGGCAATCGTTCACGGCGACGCCGGGTCAAAATGACCTGCACCGTCTCCTCCGGCGTCAAGGCGATTTCGTAGTCCTTGTCCGGTCGCACTCCCCAGTCATCCGACTCTTTTGAATCGGGGAATCGATGGATGTTCTTGCCACTGGGCCGATGGTAGCTGGCCGTGGTGAGCATCAAGACGCTCTTTCCGTCCTCCAAGTTGATAACGTTCTGCACGCTCCCCTTGCCCCAGGAGCGTTCGCCAATCACGACCGCACGATGATGATCCTGCAGGCAGGCGGAAACAATCTCGCTGGCACTTGCGCTGTAGCGATTGATCAGCACCGCGACTGGCAGCTTGGAAAACTTTCCCTTGCCCGTTCCTCGCCAGTGGGCCGGTTTAATGTTCCGTCCCTTGGTGCTAACAATATCGTCTCCCTTGTTGACGAACATATCACAAACTTCAACGGCCGATGTCAGCAGCCCGCCCGGATTGAATCGCAAGTCGAGAACCAACCCTTTGACGTTTCTTCGCTTCAAATCGTTGAGCGCACTTTGAACTTCTGTGGCCGTCTTGGAGGTGAAGCTGCTGACCTGAATGTAGCCGACACCCTCTGCCTCGCTGAGCATAAAATCCCAACTCTGGTCCGCCCGGCGACGCGGCCCGTGGACGGAATCGAGCTGAATCGCAGCTCGCGTTATCTCGAACTCCTGTTTGTCGGGGTTGTCGATCCGCCGCACCCCGAGCTTGACCGAGGTACCGACTCTACCCTTGAGCATTTTGACCGCGTCATCGAGCCGTAGTTTCTCGGTCGATTTGCCGTCGATCTCCACGATGCGATCGCCGCTTCGCACTCCAGCCCGATGTGCCGGCGTGCCGACCATAGGGCTGACCACCATCAGTTGGCCTTGGCGGACGCTCACAGTGATACCGATTCCGCCGAACTCGTTCTCCACGCTGGTGCGAAACTCATCGACATCGTCGGGCGTTACGTAATTGCTGTGAACGTCGAGCTTGCTGAGCATCCCTTCGATGGCCGCCTCGAGCAGTTCACGACGATCGATCGGCTCAACATAGTTTCTTTCGATCTGATCGACCGTGTCGACGAGCACTTCAAATAGCTCGTAGTACTCTTCCTGCTTCTCGGCCTCTGACTTCTCCTTCGACGAAGCGGACGATTTCGTCGCCAACGATGCTGGCCGCTGGCTGTCGAACGTCCCTGTCTCGGGACCGGGGCCATTGTCCTGAGCGAAACTGTGATCCCCGATCAACGAGAACAGAAACGCTGCCAGAAGAACTGCTACGCATCGAGCCATCCGATTGCTCCCGATCGAAAAACGTGAGAATGGCGAAAGCAGCATGAATGATTTCACCACAGCCGTACCGAAGGCAGAAAACAGAGCGTCCCCCTCTTCGAGACACCAATGATCCCTATCGAGATTATACGGGAGCCTCGCAAGATGCGGCAACTTCGCCTCCGCAGGCGAAAAAACTGCTAGCGGGGCGAATCCCGTGTGCCAGCGTCTTACCCGTTTGCCGCACACGAGGTCGATCAGCCACA
>CAYLRE010000482.1:0-2650 GCA_964385715.1 uncultured Planctomycetaceae bacterium | reverse complement strand
TCCAGATTAAATCTGTTCAACTGGAATAGCTACCGACGGATCGCGGTCAACACGATACGGATCGAGATCAGCGGCAGTAATCGCTGGTGCAAAGACGTCGTCAAACCGCTTGTCGAATCTGCCGCCGTCGAAGGGCTGTATAACGAAGCATCTATTCATGGATTCTTGCCTAGTCTTGCAGGATGCGAGCGGATCGATTTGTTGGTCCGCGGAATGTCGTGCGCCGTCGCGTCAGCGATGTCGGTGTCTTGCGTATCTTGGCATCGCCCTGCTGAGTTGAGTATCAGTCTACCAGTAGATTGCCAGGCTAAACTACCCGTAGAGTAGAACATTGGCGCGTGTTCGCAGGGCGCTGGAGATGCGAAACACTGACGTTCTTTACTTGTTTTTCCGTACCCACTGGTAGCGAGCTACCAGTGGCACAATCTTGGCAATTGTGGCTCGAACGTGAACCAAGCAAACCCATGCCCTCGGCGAGTGTGGGCGTGCACCCGTTGAATGTAGATTGGTACCCAGCTCGCTGGTAGCCACGGTGCGGCGGGCTTCGGCCGTGAGCTCAGCCGAGCGGAGCCTCGCTCTCACAGAGACGGAAATGTGCTAGGAGGAACGATGCTCTCTCGCTACACGATGTATCGTCGCCGGCCGAAGGATGCGCCGCCGCTGCCAGAAGGCATTCGCAAGGACACCCGCTACGCCACACGGCACCTGCTGCGGCCGACTGCCGGGATCGTCGAAGCCTATCTTTCCGATCCGACCAGCGCCGCCTGGCGGACGTTTCGGCAGCAGTATCTGGCCCTGCTTCGTGAGCGGTTTCGCGAAGACCGGACTCTCTTTGACGAGCTGGCCGAACTCGCCGCCGACAACGACGTCTATCTAGGCTGTAGCTGCCCGACTAAGAAGAATCCGGTGGTGGGGCGCTGTCATACGTACCTGGCGCTCAAGTTCATGCGTGAGAAGTATCCGCGGTTGACGGTTGTGTTGCCGGAGTGACGCGCGGAGCGGCTGAGTCGATTGGCACGCGGCAACTGAGCTGGAACGATTAAACGTAGTAAACGCTGGCAGGGCAGGTTGCACCTCTGCGTTACCAACACTGGTAGTTCGCTACCAGTGGCACACCTAGGACGCACTCTTTGACGCCCGCCGGGTGGGTTCATTCTTGATTTGACATTTGACGAGATGTCGCTATCTTATGGTGGTCAAAATAACAGTGTCGGTAGCCCTGAGTCCTGGGCCTCGAGGCTTGAGGAAGATGGCGCATTCAGCGGCCACCGAGACGGCACCGAACAGCCCCATCGAACAAATCCGAAACGCTTGGCCTGCAGGAGGTGAAAACAGATCGATCAAGAAACATGAAACAAACGTTGAACATTCGCTGAACAAACCGCGAACAACTGCCGAACTAATATCGAACATCCGCCGAACAAGTGCGGGACATGCAGCGTACTTGTTAGAGCCGAGGCTTGAGCCATCAGGCCTGAGACGCGAAGACGGAGAACGCAGGGGCAGAGCCAAGTGACGCCGTGAACCTTGTTGCGGCGGCTGTGTCTTTAGGGCAGCAGCGGGCTGACTTCCCACGAGAGAGGGGGCCCAGTTCCCATTGCGGAAGGCAGCGAGAGCTTGCCGCGGAAAAAGTGCGGCGAGGCCCCTTTTGCGGGGCGCGAGAATGGTTATAAATATCCGTCTCGAGTGACGAACTGGTCTGCGGACTGGTGTCGCGGCGAAGACTCAAGCCCCGAGGCATGCGAAAGCGGCCTGGAGGCGAAGAGCGGCCCCCAAGGGTGGCCAGGAAGAAAAAATTCAGATTTCTTCAAATCGCCCGTTGACAGCACTCCGGAGATCAGTAGAATTACGGATCTCCCATGACGAACCGGACTTCGGTCTGGGAAGTGATGAGAGCAGGTGACCTTCGGGGAGCCTGACAGTTCTTTGGCAATTTGGAAGTATATCCTCGTCATTTAGTATGAGACTGTACTGTGACGTTGCGTACGTTTCTCACGAAGCGTGCGTGATCGTCTACATCAAGCGTTTTCAATAGGCTAGTCACGCGGGGACCTCCGGATCGGCACTCTTTCCTTCGGGAATTTGAGTGTGGTGAAGGTCGTTTTTCCCGCTAAGCAGTTAAATTGAAGGGTTTGATCCTGGCTCAGAATGAACGTTGGCGGCATGGATTAGGCATGCAAGTCGAGCGAGAAGTCACTTTTTGAAGCTTCGGCCGATAAATTTGATGGACAGCGGCGCAAGGGAGAGTAACGCGTGGATTATCTGCCTCTAGATTCGGGATAGCAGGGGGAAACCGCTGGTAATACCGAATAATGTCTCCGGACCAAAGGTGTGATTCCGTCTAGAGATGAGTCCGCGTCCTATTAGCTTGTTGGTGGGGTAAAGGCCTACCAAGGCGATGATGGGTACCGGGTGTGAGAGCATGGCCCGGCTCACTGGGACTGAGACACTGCCCAGACACCTACGGGTGGCTGCAGTCGAGAATCTTCGGCAATGGGCGAAAGCCTGACCGAGCGACGCCGCGTGCGGGATGAAGGCCTTCGGGTTGTAAACCGCTGTCAGAGGGGATGAAGTATATGGAGGCAATCCTCCATATTTGACAAATCCTCAGAGGAAGTACGGGCTAAGTTCGTGCCAGCAGCCGCGGTAA
>CAYLRE010000481.1:0-2662 GCA_964385715.1 uncultured Planctomycetaceae bacterium | reverse complement strand
GGAACTGACTCCGCCCGTCACCATCGGCCGCGAAGAAGGCAATACCATCCAGCTCAACGACGAGCGGGTGAGCCGCTTTCACGTCAAGATTCAGGAGGATCAGGATAAGACCATCCTCACTGACCTGGAAAGCACCAACGGCACCAAGGTCAACGGCGACGAGATCCGCCTCCGGATTCTGCGATATGGCGATCTGATCACCATCGGCCGGTCCCTGCTACTCTACGGAAGCGAGGAGCAGATCGCCGAGCGATTGGCCGATCTCCGCGAGCAGGGTGCCGACGGACAAACGCTCTCGCCCGAAGATCTCGACAATCTCGACCGGGCGGCCTCGCTCGACTTCGAGCTTTCCTGGCATCAGGATTCCGAGATCCAGGCCACGCTCCATTCGCTGCAGACGCCGGAGCTGCCGGAAGGACTCAGCCCCGGCCAAGCGGCCCAGCTGTCAGAGCTGCTGGAGTACATGCACCTGCGGCTGCGTGATCTCTTAGAGACGGTCGAGATGGACGACTCGGAAGAGCATGTCACGCTTGCCCAACGGCAGTGGCAAAACGTGCTCGATCTCAATGCCCGCATCGCCGTCTACTTGCGACACATCTCCGACCCGCCGAGCCAAGATTTGTAGCGGCCGAAGTTTTCTTGGCACGCCCTTCAGTGTTTGGGCGCGCCTTTGTTTGGGGCGTGCCAGTGTTCGGGAGGGCGAAGTCCTGCCCAGCCGCAAATACATGGGAGGGCGAGGCTCCTGCCGAGCCATGGTGGTTCAGCGAGTGGAGGCACCATCTTTCTGTTCTGGGGTGGTCTCCCGACCGCCCCACCTGGGTGCCACTGGCTCTGCCAGTGCTAGATCACACGTTCCACCGTGTGTGCCTGCCACTGGTAGCTTGCTAGTGAGTGCTCGTCGAAGCGAATTCCGATTCCCCGCCCACTTTGTCGAAAACGTACGACGTTTGTGCGCAGCATGTTCGGCAGATGTTCAAGGGTTGTTCGATAAATGTTCAACCGATGTTCGTTCACCGCCGTCTGCAAACATTTTGCCGCCCGTTCGACCACTTTCACGGCCAAAGACGGATCGGGAGGGCGAGGCCGAGCGCCGAGTCGTGGCTACGCTTCGAGTTGACACACCACTGCCCAGCAATGCCCTTAACCCGAAGCGTGAGCGAGGGACACGACCAAGCCGGGTTTCTAAACTGCACTGGTAGCAAGCTACCAGTGGCACCCCTAGTGCACCGGGGAATCGCAGCTACCTCTTCGCATTCCGTTGCCTCGCCACTCAGGCCTCAAGCCTTTCGAATTGTCAAAGAACAAGCGTGCGGGTCGTCGCGTATATTGCACATGCCTCTCCTGCCTTGGAGACCTTCGGTCGATTCCCTGGGCCGGTCCGGAGACCAGCCCATAACGTGCTTCGACTACCGCCCTGCGCTCGGCCGCTATTCCCAGCGGCCGTGCTCAGTTGCTACTGCAACAACCGTGTGCAGCGGGAATGATTATGCACAGACCGGTGTTCAGATCAAGCAAATTTTGTTGCCACGGCGTGAGCTGCAAACAGACGTCATGCCACGTCATACGAACGTTGAACACGTGCGGAACACCGGCCGAACAGCCGCAAGAACGATGTCGAACACGGATGGATTCTCTAGTGCAGGACTAACCATCAGACACAACATGCGGTCGACCGCTTGCAAATCAGCTGCCGGACACCGCCGCGCAAAAAAAATGCCGCAGGTCTTACGAGCTGCGGCGGTCGCTCCGTAGAGCGTTGCCTGCGAATTCTTCTTCTTGTTACGAAAAGGATTCGCGGACTGAGATTGGTTACACTGACCAGATTATCTGGTACGATCGAGGGGAGGTCAAGTGCTGGGTGGCATTTTTCTGAAACAGCTAAGGGCAAATATCGTGGCAGGCACCATTCTCGGTCTCGACATGGGACCAAATTCCATCGGCTGGGCACTTATCAACGAACAAGACGAAGCAATTGTTGATCTCGGCGTCCGCATTTTCCCAGAGGGTGTCGAAAATTTCGATACAAGCAAGGAAAAATCTCGTAGCGAGAATCGACGTCTCGCGCGCGGTGCCCGCCGCCAAACCACCCGTCGCGGCCGTCGAAAACGCGAACTACGGGACGCACTCATAACGGCGGAGCTATTCCCAACGGACCTCAAGGAACAAGAACGCCTATACACAACGAATCCTTACGAGCTCCGCACCCGGGCGCTCGACGAAGAACTCCGTCCCCACGAGATCGGACGTGTCCTCCTGCACCTCAATCAGCGTCGAGGATTCCTGTCGAATCGCAGGATGGATCGCTCCGACAGCGAGGCCGAAGGCATGCTGGCGGAAATGAGCGAATTGGCCCAACAAATCGAAGCCAGCGGGTCGCGAACCCTCGGTGAGTACCTGTACCGCAAGCACGATCATTTTGACCATGCACAACGCAGCGACGACGATCACGTCCGCAGGCGGCACACGCGGCGGGTCATGCTAGAAACGGAGTTCGACGCCATCTGGGAGTCCCAATCCAAGTTCCATTCCAATCTTCTAACGCCAGAGCTTTGCTTCGGTCAGATCGGTCGGCAAGACTATCCCGTTAAGCCACGCCCGTGTCCTAAGGGGCTCAGTCTCTTAGAGGCCTTTGGCATCCACGGCATGATCTTCTTTCAGCGGC
>CAYLRE010000480.1:0-2666 GCA_964385715.1 uncultured Planctomycetaceae bacterium | reverse complement strand
AATCCAGCACGTTGGCGCCGGGTGCCCACTTCTTCTGCCAGGCAGGGTAGTCTTCGCTGAGCAGCTCGGTGGCGTAGTATCCCAGCCAGCTGTAGCCATTGCGACGTTCGTAAGAAATATCGGCCAGACGTTGCCGCGGCACGCCGTCGCGACTACAGAAGATCGGTCGATTGGTTCCAATCTCATAGAAACGCGCCCACATCGGCGGAGCGTCGGCGTCCTGAACAACAACCTTGTTCCAACCTTTCGGCGAGCCTTTGGCCTCTTGTTTGATCTGCTGAATGCCGGTCAGTTTGGCTTGGTCGAGCCAGGCGATTGCCCCTTGGACAGCAACAATGACCTCAGGAGACGGCTGGTCGATTTCCATCAAGAAACGCACGATTCCAACCGACTCCGATCCGCTAAGGGACACCAGCTCGTAGGTTCGTGCTTCCCGCGGCAGGAGCGTCTTTTCGTCGTGCTGGGCGCACCAGGCGGTCTTTCGGCCGTCGACTTCAATCTGGCACTTCAAAATGCAGGCGACACCCTTTTTCACCGCTTCAGCGCAGCGTGCCCGCAGCGCCACATCGACGTAGTGATAGGTCGACCGATCACGGACGACATCGCGCAGCGTAGTCAGTACGCCAACCATCGCATCGTCATTGAAGGTCACCCGCTTGACGAGCCAATCCATGCCGCGTTCGGCCGGGTAGAACTGGGGCCATCCGCCATTGTCGTATTGCGCATGGAGCATGAATTCCACGCCCCGCAGAATCGCTTGCCGATATCGTTCATTCCCGGTCGCACTAAAGACCTTGGCCAAATAGCGAATCTCCGAATGCGTGGCACCATTGTCGAAGGTCGTGTCTTGGCGGCCCCGGCTGGCACGAACCTTCTCGCGATCTTGCGGCGAGAGCACGGCAGCCCGATCGTAGTTTTTGGGCCAGCCGCCGTTGGAGCGTTGGTAAAGCAGGACCGTCTCGGCGATGCGAACCGCTTCATCGGTGCCATAGAATTCGGCCGGCTGAGTGAGACTGTTTCCGACGTTGCCGTGCCAGTCGATGGCGACCCGCTCGTCGGCGAAGGCCTGCTCTTCGCAAGCAATCCCCATCGCCAACAGAATCCAGCACAGGGCGATTCCGCAGCGCACGAGTCGATCATGATCAGTCATGGATGCTCATCCTGGATGGGCAGAGTCTGGCGGCGGGGCGCGGCTACTTGTGGCCGTGCAAGCGTAGGCGTAACGGTATTCGAGCGCCCCGGCCGAGTGCAAGTACACGAGCGATCGCTGACCGCAAAACAGCCATCTTAGCTCACCTGGCAGCTTTCCAGGGTGCGGGGTGATTCCCAGGAGTTTTGTCCGGCTGCCTCAATCAGGTCGAGCGGGTTGAGGACCAGAGCCAGCGAACCGCCACCGAGTTGGGCCACTCCGCCAAATTTGTCATTCTTAGGGATAACCGAACTGAAGTCGTTGACGACGACTTTGCGCTGACCGATCACCGATTCGACCATCAGCAACATGTCGCCCGTATCGCCCTTGAGAAGAACGGCGTGCCGCAGATCACCTCGTTCCTTGCCAGGATCAAGTTCGAGCAGTTGATCGAGACCGGCGGCCCCATACGGTTTTCCGCGAACGGTGCCGACCAAGTGCCCTTGAACGGTCGACAGGTCCGACGGCTGCATGTGAATGATCTCGCGGATGTGGTCGAACGGAAGCACGAAGGTGGTGTCGTCCTGGCGAACGAGCAATCCGTCGATGACCACGACGACGCGCCGCATCGGAATTTCAAGGACGAACCTCGTTCCTTCGCCAACCGTGGATGATATTGTTACGTCGCCATCATGTTCACGAACGCTGGTTCGGACGACATCGAGCCCAACCCCACGACCTGAAATTTCCGAAATCTGCTCGGCCGTCGAGAAGCCTGGATGAAACACAAGCTCGACCGCTTCCTGATCCGAAAGGGCGGCGGCCGTTTGGGCATCGAAGATACCCCGTTCGACTGCTCTGGCACGCAATTTCTCCGGGTCGATGCCGCGTCCGTCGTCCTCAATAACGATCTTGACGTGCGTTTTGGTCAGCGAGCACTCCAAGTGCAGGTTGCCGACTGGCAAGGCACCTCTCGCCTCACGTTCGTTCGGGGTCTCGATTCCATGGTCGCAGACGTTCCGAACCATGTGCATCAGCGGACCGTCGAGGCCTTCGATGAGTGCCTTATCGATCTCGATATTTTCGCCCACCACGTGAACGTCGATTTGTTTCCCGAGCTGCGAAGCCAACGACCGGGCCACACGCGAAAATTTCGAGAACATGCCCCGCACGGGGACTTTGCGCAGCTCCACGACGTTGGTCTGCAGGCTTGTCGTTTGCCCCGAGAGACTCGCGTTGATCTGCCGCAATTCGTCGACCAGCTCGTGGGTGCTCAACTTGCGGGCCATTCGGGTGTGAAGATCTTTCAGCCGTTCGTATGTAATGAACAGACTGGAGACGTCATCGAGGAACTCGTCAATGCGAGATTCACGTACCCGCAAGTAACGATGATCGGCCGATTTATCGGGACTCGACTTATCCGCAGTTGATTCCGATTTCGCCGCAGACGCCGTCCATCAACATCGCGGTCGCCGCTTCGCTACCACGAAGTTCGGCCGCCTTGGCGTATACGTACAGCAGTCGGTC
Organism: uncultured Planctomycetaceae bacterium; assembly: GCA_964385715.1. Taxonomy (GTDB): domain Bacteria; phylum Planctomycetota; class Planctomycetia; order Pirellulales; family UBA7805; genus MB-PLM-2. The sequence continues at coordinate 10 of CAYLRE010000480.1, read as the reverse complement.
GGGCAGACAT
>CAYLRE010000479.1:0-2675 GCA_964385715.1 uncultured Planctomycetaceae bacterium | reverse complement strand
GGAGCATACTGGCTGCCTTGGAGTGTGGGGTTTCGGCCTCTCTGTTTGGCTGGATTGAGTCCTCTCCTATGCCTGGTGTTATCATGGAGAGGCGGTTGGGTCGAGAGAAGTCAACAAAATCTTCTGCTCGCAGGAACTTTCTGGTTATCTTCGTGCGGCCGGAGTTTCGATTTCTGAAAAGAAGGCGAGCTACTTGGTATGCAGCACGATCTTCTGCCGTATGGCCCTCCAATTCTGCCACGATTTTGTAACCGCAGTTGCACGCTTCTTCCAGGAATCGTGTCTCCGTACCCTCCATCCAATATTTTAGCAGCGGCTCTACCCAGTAGCGTCTCGGCCCAGACTCCCCATCCGGTGAGACAAAGCGAACCTTGAACCGTCCGTGCTTTTCCGGGATCGTCGATTGCCACTCGAAGAGGCTGCATGGAATGTGCTCTGCTCCAGGAAAGACGGTCTCGCCAATTCTTGTGAACTTGCCAGGCATTCGTGTAGTTCCTTTGAAGAGAGACTCGCGTGCCGACATGTCTCTTGAGAGATAATTCTTGTCCACCAAACGGCTGCACCGATTCTACTGGGTTTGAAAGAATAAGCAACGGATTGGGTTTGTTAGGTGAGGGCAAGCGGACAGCGCCGCGCGACTTCGAGCTAGTTTTCGACCGTTGCGCACGGAAGAATGGCCTCTCCGGGCAAAAAACCTTGGCCTGGGTACGAAAAGCTCTCGCTGCTTTTGGTCCGGCCCCGGCCGGTTTTTGTCCCGATACCTCGGTTTTCGGTCCCGCCAGGGTCTTTTTGGTTCTTCATCCGGATTTTCCGACTTCAAGCTGTGTGCCCAGCCAGAGCACCGCCTTATCGAATTGCTCTTGTGACGGTACCACGTAGTGTTTATCAGCGACCGTCGTGGGAGCGTGGCCAAGAAAATGTTGAGCGTATTTTCCGTGAACGTCATGATTTGCGATCAGGGATGCTGACGTTTTGCGGAAGAGTTTCAACGGATGAGATGTTCCTGTCCGTTTTTGAAGCCGCCAATACGCACTTCTAATTGCGTCGTTAACCTTGTTCTTTCCCTCCACAATTCGCTCATATTTTAGCGGGCGACCATCCTCGTTAACTAGAGCCAAGGTTTCATGGTTGCTACGGTAATGTAATGCCTCAGTAGGAACTGGAGTTTTCCTGGTTTTGGGTTAACATAGACCCGAGCGAAGGAGGATTTCATGAGTAGGAAGCAGCGGCGTAGGACTTTTTCGGCTGCGCAAAAGGTGGCGATTGTTAAAAGGCATCTGATTGAGAAGATTGCGGTCTCGGACCTGTGCGAGGAGCATCAGATCCAGCCGACCCTTTTCTACCAGTGGCAGAAGCAGCTTTTCGAGAACGGCGAAGCGGCGTTCGAGCGAAAAGGCAAGGCGAAGAAGCCCACGGCCGAGAAGCGGCGAATCGAGAAGCTTCAGGCAAAACTGGCGACCAAGAACGAGGTCATCGCCGAACTGATGGAGGAAAACGTCAAGGCAAAAAAAGAGTTTGGGGAACTCTAAACGGACGTTGGGTTTCCCATGACACCCGCGACGAAATCGTCGACTACGTTCGAAGTTGGCGTACACGGACGGAGTTGCCCGCCAAGCGATTGGTCGATTGGCTGGGGATCGGTCAAAGCAAGTTCTACGACTGGTGCCGGCGTTACGGCAAGGTTAACGAACACAACGGCTGGGTTCCTCGGGATCACTGGCTGGAAGACTGGGAGAAAGAGGCGATCGTTTCCTTTCACGCCGAGCATTGCGACGAGGGGTATCGTCGGCTGACTTACATGATGATGGACGACGACGTCGTGGCGGCCAGCCCGGCGAGCGTGTATCGCGTGCTGAAAGCGGCGGGCGCTTTTGAACGTTGGAATCGAGTGGAGAGCCGAAAAGGCACGGGCTTCAAGCAGCCGCTGGTGCCGCACGAACATTGGCACGTCGACATTTCATATATCAACGTTTGCGGCACGTTTTACTTTTTGATCAGTGTCCTCGACGGAGCGAGCCGCTACCTTGTCCACACGGAACTTCGCCAGTCGATGCGCGAGATCGACGTGGAGTTGGTGTTGCAGCGTGCCCGGGAGATGTTTCCGGATGCCCGGCCGCGTATCATCAGCGACAACGGCCCGCAGTTTATCGCGAAAGACTTCAAGGAGTTCATCAGGATCAGCGGCATGACGCATGTGAGGACTTCGCCCTACTACCCGCAGAGCAACGGGAAACTGGAACGTTGGCACGCTTCGCTGAAGCAGGAATGTATCCGGCCGGGCGTGGCGTTGTCGCTCGACGATGCCCGAGGGATGGTCGAGCGGTTCGTGGAGCATTACAATCATGTTCGACTTCACAGCGCCATCGGCTACGTGGCGCCGGCCGATCGTTTGGCGAACCGTCAGGATGCGATCTTCGCCGATCGCGATTGCAAGTTGGCCAAGGCGAGACAGCAGCGAGCCCGCCGGCGACGTGCCGCAAGTGAGGAGAATGATGTCCGGAAACGAACAGCAGAAGAGGCTAGCCAGGGAGTCCAGAGGGGTGGCAATGAACACCCTCTGGCCTGCGTGGACGCAATAAACAACCGCGGCGAAGCCGCTCCATCCCTTAACCTTAACAGCTAGCAACCCAATTTCAGTCCGTTAACCCGAAACCCAGATGCTCCAGTTTCGGCTG
>CAYLRE010000478.1:0-2681 GCA_964385715.1 uncultured Planctomycetaceae bacterium | reverse complement strand
AGCAATAACCACTGAATTACCATCACCTTCAGTGAAACTGGGAAATCCTCGGTCGTCAGTATTCCAGTAGTCACCGACCGCAATATCCGCGTGCTCCCCAGTGCCATCGGGGCACAGCTTGCAGCGTGTTTGAAGCCTTCGGCCTAAAGAATTCCCCCAAGATTCCTCATATGACATCGACCGGCGTTGACCGTTGAATGTCTCGACGACGAATTCGCCCGGCCACCCATGACCGCGATACCGCAACCTCGACACGCTATTGGACTGAACGCCAAGAGCGCTAGTTAGATCATCAGTGGCGTGCTGACTTGGCGTTCCCGCGCATAGGAAGCTCAACAGAATGGGTTTCGAGTGCCCACATTCGCCGTCGGGCGAAACCAAAGCGAGCCGAGAGCGCGCGGAAGCCTCGCACGGCTTGCCGACGAAGGCACAGCAGTGTCCGTCCAAGAGCGTGTTAGCGACTGGAGCGTATCGCGACCCTGCTGACGCCAACGCTTCTTCGCGCGTCGTGATTCGTATCGGAACAGTTCGCGTCGGGTTCACGGTCGACATAGCGCTCCCTGCGACGGAATCGACGCGGCCCGAGTCAATCAGCCAAGTTGCAAGAGCGGATAGAACACCCCCGCTTGATCCAGCCTTCCTTAGCTCAGGATCTGATGCCCAACCTTGCCACGCTGCGACGTAGCTGCCGAAGATAGGGTGCGTCGACCGTCCGTCCGCGGCTGGCGGGCTAAGGGCCACGCCAGGGCACACACCACGGAACACCCGCGCTTCGCGTTCGTCTAGAGTAGTTGGAGCAAACCCGCTAACTTTGGGCCGGAGAAAACCCTCAGAATCAAGTTCAACCACAACCCGGTCGGAAATCTTCGCGCAAACACCGCAGCCGCTGCAATTGTCGTTCCGAACCACGCGCGCGACTTCACGCTCAAGTTTGAACCCGTATCGGATGGGCAGCCGCAAACCCTTTATCCCCATAACCAGCAAAGCCAGCGGTTCTCAACCTCCGCCGGGCACATAATTCCAAACGCTAGCACAGCGCGCGCCGCTGTGGCATCGGCCGGTTCCCGACAGGGCTAGGACAAACCTGTCGGCCGGCGGAGCGGGGTCTTCATGGAAGGGTCTGCTGCACGAAGGGGTGACAGTGGGTCTGCTGCACGATCAGGTGACATCTGACTTGGCTTGCCCGCAAGGGTGGGCTGGAAGGATGGTGCTGTGCCCAGTCCCTACCCCAAAGAGTTCCGTGACGATGTCGTTCGGGTCGCCCGTAACCGTGAGGACGGGGTGACGATCGTGACCGCGAGATGACTGTCGGAGTACTGCCTCGCGTGTCGGTAGGGGTACGGCGTGACGTGTCGGTCCCGGCGTGGTGATCATGGCATGGGTACTGTTGCCGCGCGCAGCCTTGCTGAGTCAAACCGGCTCCGACGGTAGAGTTTCTTTACGTACGTCCACAAAGCGACAACGGTGATAGCTGGGGAGACACGCGCTATGAGCAACGTTCGTGTGGTCATTCCTTCCTTACGGGGCGACGTAGCACACCTATCAGCCATATGCTCCACCGCAGCCCGAGTCGGAGCATCTCCGGTTGTGATCGCGAACAGTTCATCGCTCCAAAGGCAGCTTGCCAACACAGCGATACCCCACTTGACGTCCGGAAGCAATGACGGCTTTGCGGCAAGCATCATGTTAGGTGCCGCCGAGCCGGATTGGGACTGGCTAGTCGTTCTAAATGACGATCTGAGATTTGATCCGGTTGACTTAGCATCGTGTCTAGCGCCTGCAAATCTCGACGCCCTTGGAACCGCATTGATCGTTCATTTCGACAACGAGGCACCGCGACGCATTCCAAAGACAAGACTTAGCGTCATGATGAGGATTTCTCTCCTGTATAGCGTGGGAAGAAGGGTACTCGGGCAACTCGGCGCCGATCGCCTAAATACCAAAGACTATTTTCGGTCTTTTTCAGCTGTCGCAATTGACCGAGCGGCTTGGGACCTGGCCGGTGGTCTCGACGTTCGGTACTCATTCACATACGAGGATGCGGATTTCGTCCGGCGAGCGAAAGCCGCTGGCGTAACAGAAATAGTTAGACACACCGGAATCGTCCACGAACACTCGCAAACAACCGCAGGTTTCGTTTGCGCAGTGATACCAGTATCGACCTGGTCGGCCTTCGAATACCTCAACAAGTGGTGCGGCAGACGAAACCTCAATCGCGTGCTGCTCATCATCGCTCTGTGCGTACGCGCCCCGATTGCCGCGGTCTTCTTGCCGGGCGCGCGAAATCAACTGTGCGCGGTACGCGACTCGATTAAGGCCCTGGCTTCAGATGCACGTCCTTCGCTACCCGAATGGCATACTGTCTAACCTCGATTTTTCGCGCGGGTGAGGTTCGGGTGTGCTGAACCGTGAAAATTGCTGAGTGGTTGTGATTTTGGCCTGAGGACGTGTTTGTCGGCTCTTCGAAGTTAACCGGCCCTTCCGGAAATGGAGTGCAGGTGAGGGTGGCGGATATCCGCGCGGGGAGGTCGTGTCGGTGAGTTGAGGCGGGCCCCGGTGGGCAGAGGATGCAGGTGCTGACGCCACACCGACCTACCTACCGGAGAGCCCTGTGTCTAACCCTACTTCCTCTTCTGCTGCCGTTGTCGCCGACACGATCGTGCGGACCGTCGAGTTGGGGG
>CAYLRE010000477.1:0-2689 GCA_964385715.1 uncultured Planctomycetaceae bacterium | reverse complement strand
CGGGGCGCTCAGTTTTCTTCAAGGCGTACTTGCGGTGCTGCGAGATTCTGGCCAAGCGGGATTGCTGCTTGTGTTGGACGAGGTCGAAACGATTCAACGTGTTCGTAGCGATGTACGTGACAAGAGCCTCAATGCCTTACGGCAATTGATTGACGAAGTCGATTCCGGACGGTTTCCCGGGCTATATCTATTGATTTCCGGAACACCGGCCTTCTATGATGGCCCACAGGGAACCCAACGGCTAGAGCCGCTCGCCCAACGTCTTCATGTAGACTTTCAAACGGATGCTCGCTTTGACAACCCTCGCGCCGTTCAGCTCCGACTTCCGGCCTTCGATCTCGATCGGCTGTGCATGGTTGGGTGTAAGGTGCGAGACATCTTTATTGAGCACTCGCAGTCGGCTGAGCGGATCGCCCAGTTCTGCGACGATGATTACGTTCGTGACTTGGCCGGCGGCTTGGGCGGGAAGCTGGGTGGTAAGGTGGGTGTCACGCCACGGATATTCCTTAAGAAACTCGTTGCCGACGTGCTTGACCGAATCGATCAGTTTCCCGACTTTGACCCACGCGAACATTACGCCCTAACGATCGACGACTCCGAGCTGACAACCGTGGAGCGACAAGCCATGGGAGCAGCCGATGTCGACGAGATTGAGTTGGATTTGTGAGCAACTTTGAACAACTTCATCCTGCTCTTCAGCATCACATCGCAAACAGCTTGGGTTGGCGCGATCTGCGGCCATTCCAGGACGAGGTGATTCCCCAGGTTCTCGCCGGCGAACATCTGATCGTTCTCGCGCCCACCGCAGGGGGCAAGACCGAAGCCGCCTTCTTTCCGACCATCTCGCGGATTCTTGCCGAGGGCTGGTCGGGCTTGAGCGTTCTCTACATCTGTCCAATCAAGGCCTTGCTGAACAACCTTGACCTTCGCTTGCAGCGTTACTGCGAACTATTGGGCCGGCGATCTGCACTTTGGCACGGTGATGTGAAACAGTCGGCGCGAGTGCAGGTTCTCCGTGACCATCCCGATTGCCTCTTGACGACCCCGGAATCTCTGGAAGTAATGCTGGTGTCATCCAAGGTCGATGCTCGCAGTCTGTTCAGCAATCTGCGAGTCGTCATCGTAGATGAGATTCATGCGTTTGCGGGTGATGATAGAGGTTGGCACCTGCTCTCGGTGCTAGAGCGGATTTCCCGGCTAGCTGGAAGAGAACTCCAGCGGATCGGCCTGTCAGCAACGGTCGGCAATCCCGAAACTCTCATCGACTGGCTGGCCGGCTCATGCCAGGGCCGACGGCGCGTGTTCCTTCCGCCCGAGGCCAGTAGTGGGACTGCCGACATAAAGCTGGACTACGTCGGATCACTGCACAATGCCGCCACAGTGATCTCTCGCCTGCACCGAGGTGACAAGCGGCTGGTGTTCGTCGATAGCCGCTCTCGCGCCGAGCAACTCGGTGCGCAGCTACGGCAACTCGAAGTGACTACGTTCGTGACACACAGTTCATTGAGCCAAGAGCAACGTCATCAAGCCGAAGAAGCCTTTGCGTCGCGCGAGGACTGCGTGATTGTTGCCACAAGCGCGTTGGAACTAGGCGTTGACGTGGGCGACCTCGACCGAGTGATTCAGATTGACGCCCCATCGACTGTCTCCAGCTTTCTCCAGCGTATGGGGCGAACTGGACGTCGATCAGGAACCACCCGAAACTGCTTGTTTCTGGCCACGCGAAGCGAGGCGCTAGTGCAAGCGGCCGGCCTAATTGATTTATGGGGCGAAGGCTACGTTGAACCTGTCGAACCTCCGGCTGAGCCTTATCATATCCTTGCCCAACAATTAATGGCGCTTTGCCTCCAGGAGCGGGGCATAGGGCGGCGTGACTGGCTGGAATGGATTGCCGGCGTTCAAGGCTTCACGGCGATGCCTCGCAAGAAGATCGAGCAACTAGCAGCGTGGATGCTGGAGAAAGAAATCTTGTGGGAAGACCAGGGCGTCCTTTGGCTAGGCCCGCACGGGGAAGACACCTACGGCCGTCGCAATTTTCTGGAGTTATTCTCAGTCTTCATGTCCCCACCGTTGTTCTCGGTGCTTCACGGGCGACAGGAGTTGGGCTTTGTCGACGAAATGACCTTTCTGGGTAAGCGGGACGGTCCACGAATTCTGCTGTTGGGAGGCCGGGCGTGGCGGGTGAATCATATCGATTGGCAACGCCGGGTGGCCTATGTCGAGGCGACCGACGCCGTCGGTAGTTCCCGCTGGAAAGGCGAGGGACAGGGGCTAGGCTACCGGCTATGTCAGGCTATCAAGCGAGTCTTGGCAAACGACGACCGTCGTGAACTGTGGTCGAAGCGTGCCTGTCAGCATCTCACCGAGATTCGAGAGGGATACCCGTGGCTACGTGCCGACGACTCTGCCATTGCCCTCGGAGCGGGCGACACATTGGAGTGGTGGACGTTCGCTGGCGCAGGCGCGAATGCTACTCTGGCCCATGAAATGTCCCAGGCGACAGAGAGCCAGGTCACGAGCGACAGCTTCACTGTCAGCTTCGATTCGCACACGTCCACGGACGGGATCGACCGCGCAATCCAGAGTGTTCGCGGACGCGATTTGGACACAATGTGCCCGGCAGTGGATGAACAGGCAATCGAGGGCCTGAAGTTTTCATCGTGTTTGCCAATAGAAATGGCCGTTCATA
>CAYLRE010000476.1:0-2694 GCA_964385715.1 uncultured Planctomycetaceae bacterium | reverse complement strand
AGGGCGAGGCTCCCGCCGAGCCATGGCTATAGACCGTTAGGTCGTGTCCCTCGCTAACGCTTCGGGTTATGACTGCCGCCATATTCAACGCTCGCCACTATAGCGAATCTGCCCAAAATGTCAAATCAAAATGACCCCACCCTGCGGTCTCTGCGGTCATGACAGCTCCGCAAGAATGCGGGCGACCGCATCATATTCCAGGGCGGGCAACTGGCGAGTATCTGCCCTGGAGGATATCAGCGTCCGGACGCTGCCCTCCACAGGGACTGTCGGCGTGCCGTACCGGGCATGGTCTGAAGACAGCCCGCGAGTCTCGCCGTTCGCGTCGCATCGGTCCAATTCAGGGCCCGCCGCTGTCATCGGTCCATTCCGCTTGCTTGGGTGCGATTACAGGGGCGTGACGGTCGGCTAATCAATCGTGACAAGAATTTCCTTGACACAATTGCGGCTTCTTCGATACACCATTGGGGCGTTTGCTTGCGAACAAATAGCGATTAGGCGATCTCTCGGGCGCCAACACCAAAGAAGTCCTCGTGGGGTCGTGTCAGGGCATGCATTACCGTGCACGACCCGAACGTCGAGGTCGAGATACTGCAGGCACAAGAACCATAAGAAAACTCTCCTTGAAGGGATCATCATGGGACAACGAGCTAGCCGTCAGAATCCATTCGCTGCCAAGCTGCTCTCACGTCGTCGACGGGCACGCCAATCTCAGAAGAGTTCGGGGTTGCAGCTCGCCATGGAGCGGCTAGAGGATCGTCAGTTGCTCACCGCTGTTGCTCCAGGACAGGCGCCCTTTGGAGCGGAACATACAAGTAACATCAGCTATGCAGCCGGGAACGTTCACGCGACGATCGTTTTCTTTGAGTCGGAGGATGGTCACGCCGAAGATCACCTCGACTGGAATATGAAGTGGGATACGAATACGCAGACGTTCGTCCCCCACGCGAGCATGACTGGGCAGATTGTCGGTTGGACCCCCTCCGGAGGTTCCTATACAGAAGGTTCAGTCGAAAAAGCGTTTGGATGGTGGGAAGACGTTTTTGATATCTACAACCCCGACAGTCCGCACGACTTCAAATTCAGTTTCGATGCAACGTATGCGAACAGCCCCATCGACGTTCCGTTTGAGGGGATTCTGGAGACCGATCCTTCTGGGATGGCGGATGATTACTTTTTGGCCCAGGTTAGCACGGACGAGGGCGAAACGTTCTCGTCAATCGCCGATTGGAATGCGTACAAGCGCGACGAGATCGGTGCGGATTGGGCATTCACGGTGTTTGTATTCGCTTCGACCGACAACTATACGATTCCGGCAGATGGAAATCACCCAGCCACTTCAGCCAGCGGCTTTGCACATAATCCCCCTGCCTGGGCAGCTGGCGATCTCATCGTTGGACATTGGGGATCATTGGCGAATCAAAAGACCTTCGCGCACGAGACAGGGCATGTCTTTAGCGCCATCGATGAGTACGGCGGCGCCATCAACTATTTCTGGAAGTTCGGTTACTACGGAACGCAGGCATACAATGCCAACACCGATCGACACCTTGACCCGAACGCGCCGGCCAAAGAGACATCGATCATGGACGCCGATAACTGGACCGACTCCTGGGACAATAAGACGCTTCCAGAATCGACTCGTGAACACATCGGCTGGCGAGACAGCGACAACAACGACGTTATTGACATTTTCGATGAGCCGCTCCAGCTGGAAGACGCTATCGGTGGCCATGTCACGGTTGGCGGTGTATCCAGCCTGATGGCCTATCACTTCGAAGGACACGCTTTGCCGGGCATATTGCCCGTCGCAAGTGGTCTCCACTGGCCCAATGTTGACGCGAGCACGCTTAACTTCGTCGATGCGATTCAAGTGCAGGTCGTGATTAACGGCAGTACGCACACTGGTGACCTGAATCTAGCAGGCGACGCCACGCTGCTGCCTGAGACGTCGGACCACTGGTTCACCGCCGAGACACGCGTCCGCGATTACGAGTGGGATGCCTCGTTCGATATCGATCTCGACGCCTTGAACATTACGTCTGCGGACGATGTGCAGCTTAAATTCCGTGCCGCCAGTTGGCCCGAATACCGCGACGGCGACGTGACGTTCGACTACACGACCGATCCATCGGTCGTATCTGCCGAGGTCACCAAGCAGCTGTTCGGCGATATCAACATGTCGGTGCTGAGCACAGAGACCACCGAAGAAGGTGGGCAAGCCGTCGTCGAGTTCTCGCTCGGTTACCTGCCCACGGGACCGGTCACGATCAACGCAACTACGACCGACTCCACGGAAGGAACGCTCAACACCAGTAGCCTGGTCTTCCATACGACCACCTGGGACACGCCCCAACAGTTCATCATTACGGGCGTTGAGGATTTCGTTCAGGACGGTGACATCAGCTACGACATCGACTTCACCGTGACCTCGAACGATCCCGCCTACAGTGGCTTCTCCCTGTCCTCGGCAACGTTGTCCAACCGTGACAACGATCTGACAGAGTACACAACCGACCCGTACTTCATTCCGGTCGGCGGCTCTCCCACCGATTGGGAGAATCCGATCATCCTCTCCGAAGATGGCGGTTCCACGACTGTGGACGTGGTGATGACCGTCGATCCTAACGTCACGGCAGCGAACCCCGTGACGATGACCCTTTATACGACCGCCTGGAATACGTTCCCCTTCGA
>CAYLRE010000475.1:0-2707 GCA_964385715.1 uncultured Planctomycetaceae bacterium | reverse complement strand
ACGACTCGTATATCGACATGTTCGATAACCGGGCCCGCAAGTACGACCCCGTCACGGGCAAGTTCATCGGTGAAGATCCGATTAAGTTCCGCGGCGGCGACACCAATCTCTACCGGGCACTCGGCAACAGCCACGCCAATGCGACCGATCCAAACGGCGAAGCCCTTGTCACACTTGCGGTGGTCGGGCTGCTGGCAGCAGCCAAATATCTGGCTATCCAGGGAGCCATTTCTGCCGTTGAGACCACTATTGAGTACGCGGCGGTCAATGCCTTCGGCACGGATCAGGACGTGGCCGAGTTCTCATTCGGCGCCACATTCGCTAAGAATTTCGGCATCAATGTGGCCACCGGCGGACTTGGCAAGAAAGTCACCGCCGTTTCCAGACTTGGCCGTCTCGCCCAGCACGCCACAAACTACGTATTCCGCCAAAGCCTGGAGATTGCTGGCGATACGGCGTTCGATGTCAGCTATTATGGTCGTGACCTGAACGAATCGCTGCTCTATAATTCAATAGGAAGCGTTGTCGGCGAGGGTATCGCCAAGGGACTTGGTGCGGTAGGCCGCACCCTGCTTGGTACGGCAGATGATGCGATAAGCCCAATCTCCCGATGGGCCAGAACGTCCCTTCGGGGTCCACTCGAAGGCGTCGGGCGACTCACTAACTTGCCGCTACGCAGCCGACTAACGCTTGGTGTCCGTGCATCAAGGACGCTCGTAACAGCAACTAAGCAGTATGCGCCTCTAATAGACTCTCCAGTGGGGCGATTCCTCAAACGCACTCCGCTTCTTCGGAACTTACATTGGGAACAGGGGCACATCGTCGTACAACAGCGATGGTTCAAGCCAGGATCCCCTAGCCAATGGTATCCCAATAATCCGTCAGCGAACCTCGGGTTGCGTAGGGTCGGTAACGCAGGCTGGAACCTACTCCCATTGCCGCGCCGGATAAACAACCATCTAGGCCAACACCCATGGCAGTCATTCATGTTCGGCGCCGGCGTCATGGTAAGCGCTGGCGGCGTCGTTTCTGGCAGCGCATACGTCGGATACCAAATCGGCAATCATCTTTTTGGACAGGACTAAGACAATGAAAAAGCCGGGTACCAGCGGAATGAAGTACTACGGAACGGACGACGACGTCAGACTCGGCGACGTGGTGGAAGTCTCTCGCTGGTTGCGAACCAAGTACCGAGGCGTCGTCACCTACATACCTGGACTGTCTGCGCACAATGCAGCTCTCGAATATGACGACGTCAGACAATGGGCAATTACGTCTGAGAACGGTAACATCTACCCAATCCTGTTCGACCCCGCCTCCTTTCAACCACCCAAGCACATAAGACTAGTACGAAGAGGGCACGAGCAGCACATAACACCCACTGACAGGCTCGCATAACAACCGCCACCCGGGTTCATTTTCATTTAACAATCACGGCCGGTGCGCTGGGCCGCAATTTCGCGGTTGACGTGGCGCTAGGCTGGGTGCCGGGGGCAGTGGAGGGGAAAATCGGCTTTAAGGCCGCGCGATTGGGTGGCAAAATCGCTGGAAAAGCGGGCCAGTACGCCGCTTACTATGCCGCCGGAGAAGGGGTCGAATTCGCGATTGCCACAGGCGTCGAAACGGGTTATGAAACACTCATCAACGGCCGCGATTTCGGCGAAACCCTGCTGCAAACAAGCGTCGGCAACCTGATCGGACAAGGCGTCGCTAGGCCGTTGATTAAGGGCCTGGAACGCGGTGCCAAGGTGATCGCAAGGAGTGACGCGGCAAAGTCGATCCTCAAGGACGCGTACGACTATATCGATAACCACCCACTAGCTTGGCCACTTACTGGGGTACGATTCCATGCCGTCGGGCGAGGAAGACTGCACACAGATGGCAGAGGGACCAGACTAAACCCCGCATTTCAAAAGGGATTTGATAGCCACAGGGAGTTGGTTGAGTACCTCGGACCGGCAGGCAAGGGGCGAGCGTGGCATCACATTGTCGAACAGACACCGGCAAATGTCGCGCGATTCGGTGCAAGGCGAATTCACAACATCGCAAACATTGTAAATCTCCCTCATGGAGCCGGATCACTACACAACAAGATCAGCGGGTTCTACAGCTCTCGCGCACCTGGCGGTGGCAGAATCCGCGACTGGTTGGCAACGAAGAGCTTTCAGAAGCAATATGACTTTGGCGTCCAAACGCTGGGAAGGTTTTACGAACCATGAACCAACACGCTTTAGAACAGCTCATCCAGGACTATTCTGCAGCCGCGCGTAGCTATGGACGGGCAATCCTAGGCGGGTGCACAAACAAGTCGGATACGTCATTTGATGACATCGAAACCACTTTCGGTCGAATAAAAGAAACTGGCAAGCCTGGGCTACAAGCATTGTCGACTTTGCTTGAGTCATCTGACGAGAGTGTTCGATTGTGGGCATCATCCCATTTGTTGAATTACAGCGAGTTTCAGTCAGCGGTTGTTCTTGAAGAAATCTGCAGTTCACCCTCTGTGCTCGCGCTCACCGCGCAAGTCACACTCGACCGATGGAAACAAGGCTATATAACGTATTGAATCGAGGCACTGCTCTCCATTGCGGTTAGAACTAGGCGAAATACCGGCTGCGTAAGGAGGACTCCGCCGGCAAAGCGGGCCAACACGCGGCCTATTACGCTGCCGGAGAAGGGGTCGAATTCGCGATCGCCACAGGCGTCG
>CAYLRE010000474.1:0-2749 GCA_964385715.1 uncultured Planctomycetaceae bacterium | reverse complement strand
CTGCTGATCGCCTCCAGCCGCCACGTGCGCATGATCGTCTACGCTCCGGCGGCAAATGCCTGGTGGATTCGCTGGATTAGCCGCACCATGAAGGTGATCGCCCTGCGCGAAGGCCCGCGATCCTTGCCGGAGACGCTGGCGGAAGCCCGCGAGGCGGTCAAGGCGGGCGAGCTCGTCTGCATCTTCCCCGAGGGTCGCATCTCTGACAGCGGACAGCTGGGGCGTTTCAAGCCGAGCCTATTGCGAGTCGTTGAAGGAACGAATGTCCCCGTGATTCCGGTCTTTCTGGATGAATTGTGGGGCAGTATCTTTAGCTACCGCGGTGGTCGTTCGATCTGGATGCGACCGCGGCGAATCCCCTACCCCGTTTCGATTCATTTTGGAAAACCGCTGGCGGTTCCGGACGAAGTCGCTCCGGTTCGCGCGGCCATGGAAGACCTAGCAACGTCGGCCGTCATGCACCGGCGATCGGAAGATATGAATCTACCTCGAATTATGTTGCGAAACTGCCGCCGGCGCGGCTCCGCTTCGAAAGTGGCCGACTCCAGCGGTGTTGATCTCTCTGGTCGCCAGCTTCTGTTACGAAGCTTGGTGCTAAGGCGGCTTCTGCGGCGAAACGTTCTTTCCGCGGACGAGACGCATGTTGGGTTACTGCTGCCACCTTCGGTCGGCGGTGTGGTCACCAACGCGGCCCTTGCGTTGTGTGGGAAGATTCCGGTCAACCTGAACTACACCGTTAGCTCCGGCGTGCTGAACCATTGCCTCGAACAGTGCGGCATTCGCAACGTGCTCACCAGCCGGAAGTTCATGGAGAAGCTGCAAGAGCGTGGCGAGATCTCCATCGACGCCAAACTGACCTACCTGGAAGACTTCGCCGACAAGGTGACCCTGGCCGATAAGATCGCCGCCGCGACCGGCACTTATGTGACGCCGCTGCCGCTGTTGGCCCGACAACTGGGCGTGGCGACTTGTGACCCCGACGATGTCTTTACCGTCATCTTCACGTCAGGCTCGACCGGGGAGCCCAAGGGCGTGCAACTGACGATGCGCAATGTGGCGAGTAACGTCACTGCGGTCGACGAGATAGTGCACCTTCGCCAAGAAGATGTGCTGCTCGGCGTGCTGCCTTTCTTCCATTCATTCGGATTCACGGTCACGCTGTGGACGGTTCTAGGGCTCGATATCAAAGGCATCTACCACTTCAATCCGCTCGATGCCAAGCAGATCGGCAAGATGTGCGGGCGGCACAAATGTTCGATCGTGCTCACAACGCCGACCTTCTTGCGGGGTATGCTTCGTCGCTGCGAAGTGGAACAACTGTCCGCCGTGGATGTACTGGTCACCGGCGCCGAGAAACTGCCCAAGGAACTGGCCGATTCGTTCGAGAAGAAGTTTGGCATTCGCCCACTCGAAGGTTACGGAACCACGGAACTCTCGCCCCTAGCGTCCGTGAACATTCCGCCAGCGCGGGCACCTTCTGATCCAGACTCTGGCGCGCGTGAAGGAACCGTTGGCCGGCCGGTGCCAGGCGTACGTGCGAAGACGGTTCATCCGGAAACAGGCGAAGACCTGCCACAGGGCGAAATGGGCATGTTGCTGATCAGCGGTCCCAACGTGATGAAGGGTTATCTGCACAAGCCGGAACTGACCGCCAAGGTGATTCGCGATGGTTGGTATGTCACCGGCGACTTGGCTCGCGTCGACTCCGACGGATTCATTCAGATCACCGGACGGGAAAGCCGCTTCTCGAAGATCGGCGGCGAAATGGTTCCCCACATCCGCATCGAAGAAGAACTGGCCGCCATGCTCGTCGACCCGGAAAGCGAGGAAGAAGAACTCCAGGTCGTAGTCACTGCCGTGCCGGATGCCAAGAAGGGCGAACGACTGATCGTCCTGCACGCGGCAATCGACAAGACGCCAGCGGATCTCTGCCAGGGACTCACCGCAGCCGGGCTACCGCCGATCTGGATTCCCTCTCAGGACAGCTTCTTCCAGGTCGAAGAGTTCCCGCTACTAGGCACGGGCAAGATCGACCTGAAGCAGCTCAAACTGACGGCTCAGGAACTGGTGGACGGGTAGTAGGGAGACGCGTATCGCTTGCTCCGACTCCGAACGCCAAACGCCACCTTACGCCAGCAGCTTCTTCACGACCTTGCCGCCGACGTTCGTCAGTCGCACATCGAGACCGCCGAAGGGCACGGCCAACTTATGGTGGTCGAGCCCGAAGACGTGCAGTAGCGTGGCGTGGAAGTCGTTCATGTGAATCGGATCTTCGACCGGCGACCAACCGATCTCGTCCGTCTTGCCGACGACCTGTCCTGCCTTGATACCACCGCCGGCCATGAGCACGCTGAACGCGAACGGGTGATGATCTCGTCCGGTGACCGGCTTGCCCGGATCGCGGTTCTCGCCCAGCGGGGTGCGGCCAAACTCACCAGCAATCACCACGAGCGTTGAATCGAGCAGACCTCGCTCTTTGAGGTCCTTGATCAAAGCGGCAGCCGGCTGATCGAGCACGCTGGTGTTGTAGGTCAGTTCCGAATTCAAATCGCTGTGATGGTCCCACGAAGCGTGGTACAGGTTCACGAAGCGAACACCCCGCTCAACCATGCGTCGTGCGAGTAGGCAGTTGCGGGCGAACGAGGCGTGCACGTCCGGTCCGCCGCCACGCTCGCCAATCTTCTCCGGTTCACCTCGATCGACACCATAGGCGTCACGCGTCTTTTGCGTTTCGGAGGGCAGGTCGATC
>CAYLRE010000473.1:0-2759 GCA_964385715.1 uncultured Planctomycetaceae bacterium | reverse complement strand
ATTGCCGCCACGTTGCAAGTGACCGAGCACGGCGGTACGTGTTTCGCGCCGCAGTCGCTGTTCCAGTTCCGCGGCCACCACGGCCCCGATGCCGCCGAGTCGCGTTTGACGCTCTTGTTGTTCCATTTCTTGGGCGACCGTGTCTCCACCAGGAAGCTCCGCACCTTCGGCAACCACGATCAGCGTGAATCGCTTGCCCATGCCATCGCGCTCAAGCACTTTCTGGCAGACGTTTTCGTAGGTCCAATCGATCTCGGGAATCAGGATCACATCGCCACCCCCGGCGATCCCGGCGTTGAGCGCTATCCAACCGGCGTGACGGCCCATGACTTCCAGGACCATGATTCGCTCGTGACTGGCGGCTGTGGTGTGCAGGCGATCGAGGGCGTCGGTCGCGCAGGTCACGGCGCTATCAAAACCGAACGTGTAAGCGGTGGCCGAAATATCGTTGTCGATCGTCTTGGGCACGCCGACAACCGGGATTCCGTATTCGTGAAACTGCTGGGCAATGGCGAGCGAGCCGTCGCCACCGACACAAACGAGTCCGCAAATGTTCAACTGGTCGCAAGTCTGCTTGACGCCGGCGAGCAACTCGGGATCGATTTCTAGTCGATCGTTGACTCCGACCGTGGCCGCGAAACGTCCCTTGTTGGTCGAACCGAGAATCGTGCCACCCTGAGTCAGGATGCCCGAGGTGTTGCGATTGTTGAGCGTGACATAGCTAACCGGATCGACAAGTCCTTCGTAGCCCTTTTGGAAACCGATGCACTCGTAGCCAAGCTGCATGGCGCTCTTGGTGACACCACGAATCACGGCGTTGAGTCCGGGACAATCTCCACCGCTGGTCAAGACTCCGATACGCTGCTTCTGGTCGCTCATGTTCGAATCGCTCGCTAAGGATATTTGAGTTCGGCTGTTGTCGATTGTTTGTTGTGCGGCGGGCGGGTGAAACGAAGGAGGACTCAGCCCCAACGAATTCGCCCGAGCGCACTCACAAGTCTAGGTCACGAACCGGCTAAGCGAGATTTGCCGCTGGCGTGTGAAAGCACGAAAGAAGGACCGGCGGCGGCAATGAGAGCCGGCATAACCGTTACAACGGCATCGTCCGGGTGGGTGTGGCGAACGGCGTGGTTAATGAACGGCGCGATCAATACGTCGCCGTGTGCCACTGGACGAACTCGGGCACGCCCTCGGCAAAGGTGACCTTTGGTCGATACCCGAGAATGCGTTCCGCCTTGGCGAGGTCGGCATAGGTAATTGGCATCTCGCCGGGCTTCTCCGGCTGGAAGTCGATCTGTGCCTTCTTGCCCAGGGCGTCTTCCAGCATGGCGATCAGCTGGCGGATCTCGATCGGTTCGCTGTGACCGAGGTTAATGCACTCACCGACCGCTTCTTCGGCCGTGATGGCCGCCATGATCCCGGCACAGATATCCGAGATGTGGGTAAAGTCGCGGCGGATCGAGCCATTGCCGAACAGCGGTAGTGGTCGGCCTTCGCGAATGGCGGCCGTGAAGATCGTCATCGCCAGGTCGGGACGCAGCCGGGGACCATAAACACTGAACGGTCGAAAGCAGACGACCGGAACGTCGTGTAGCCCGTGGTAGGTCAGGCCCAACAACTCGGCCGCCCGTTTGGTAGCTCCGTAGGGCGAAAGGGGCGTTCCCAGCGGGGCGTCTTCCTTGAACGGGGCCGCCGCACCGGCTCCGTAAACGGTCGAGCTGCTGGCGATCAAGAAACGGTCGACCGGGCGCCGTCGTGCCGCCTCGAGCAGACAGAGCGTGCCGTGCACGTTCGACTCTTGATACAGGTGCGGGCGTTCGACGCTCGGTCGCACTCCCGCGTACGCACCCAGGTGCACCACCACGCGCACGTCGTGCTCCTCGAACAGGCGGTGCATCGCCTGTTGATCGCAGAACGTCCCTTCCACAACCGTCACGTGCGGCGAGTCCGCAAAGCCGGCGATGTTGGCCCGTTTGAGAGCCGGATCGTAGTAGTCGTTGAAGTTATCGAGGGCCACGATTGATTGTTCGCCTGCGGTGAGCAAGCGTTCGATCAGATGACTTCCAATGAAGCCGGCGCCGCCGGTAACAAGAATCGACATGGTTTGCGTGGGTGCGTGTAAGAGTTGACGAACGGGGGGCGGGAGTTTGCGAAAAGCTCAGCAGGAAAGCTCTTCGTGACAGTACGTCACATTATGCCAGAGGTTGGCCGGCTGCTACAGAGCAAACTAGGCCCACCGCGAACTAGGGATCCAAACTAAACTGCGGCACGCGTCGCACCGAAAGTAGCGCCGCAAGAAAAGACGCCTAGCGTCCCGTCCAGTTCTTTAGCCCCAGCGAGAAGATGATTCGCAGGGCTGAGAGGGCCTCGCTGCGATCGATCTTGGAGCTGCCATGCGTCCGATCGGCAAACGTGATCGGGGTTTCACCGAAACGAGCTCCAACTCGCTTAAGCCGCCAGAGGATCTCTTCCTGAAAGGAATAGCCGTGCGAGCAGATCTCGTCGAAGTTGAGTTTGGCCAATGTGGACGTGCGGTAACAGCGATAGGCCCCGCTGCAATCCTTGGGCGAGAGGGAGAGTAAACAGCGGGCGTAGAAATTCACGCCCCGGCTCATCACGTGACGATGCGGCGGCCAACCTTCGATGGCCCCGCCGGGCACATAACGTGAGCCGATCATCACGTCGACTGGCGTTCCCTTGGCGTCCTGCATGCCGGCGAAGACATCCGGCAGGTAACGGGGATGATGGCTGAAATCGGC
>CAYLRE010000472.1:0-2764 GCA_964385715.1 uncultured Planctomycetaceae bacterium | reverse complement strand
ACTATGCCAAGACGACGCACCGTAAACCCTGGTGACGAAATAGGTTCGCAAACAATCATTCGTGAGGTTTTGCGTCCGGGTCAGCCATTCCGCTACTTTCTGTGCCGGTGCTGGTGTGGCAACGAGCACGAGGTAGCGATCACGAATCTTGAGCGTGTTGAGGGTTGCCGGAAGTGTTCGAGTCGGAACGACGGGATGACGACGACGCATCCGAGGGAGTACAAGTCGTTCATTTCGATGATTCAGAGATGCACGAATCCGAGGAATGCAGCTTGGTCTCTTTACGGTGGTCGCGGCATCACGGTTTGTGACCGTTGGGACTGGGATTTTCCTCAGTTCGTGGCGGACATGGGTCCGTGCCCGTTTGGTTGCACATTGGCTCGGATTGATCCGGACGGGCCGTACAGTCCGGAGAATTGCCGGTGGGCGACACCACTTGAGCAGGGTGTCACTCGGCGGAACGCGATTTACGTTTCCGGTCTTTCACTTCGACAGTTTTGTCTGAAGCACGGGCTGACGTACGCAACGATCTATCAGGGTCTCCGGGACGGCCGGATTTCCATTTCCGATCTTGAGGCGGGCCGATTTGTTCCCCGTCCACGTCGCCGGAAGTCGAAGTACATGGTGGCGGGATTGACGCTGCCCGCCTTTTGCCGGAAGCACGGGCTGAGCTACCACCAGACGCGGAAAGCTCTGGTTTCCGGCGAAGTGACGGTCGAGCAGCTTGAGCTTGACTATCTGTGACGCTCAGTCGCCGCGAGGCTCGTCTGACGGGCGTGTCGCGGGCTAGCGTCTTCTTGCGAAGCGGACGGGTCCGGTGCGGGGGAGTCGCGGGCGGCGGGCGGCGGGCGGCTTCCGGGTGTGCCGGATGCGGCGTATTCTGCGGGGCCGTCTCCATCCGGGCAGCGGGTCGAGATGGGTTACCCCGTCTTCATCGGTCCACTCGACGATGAGTCGTGGCGCGACGGCGTAGATGTATGCTTCGAGATGCGTCATGGGGTTGATTTTACGGAGTGATGCTCCGGCGCCAACGCTGGGAAGCGTCTTCTTGCGAAAGCGGGAATTTTTGTGGAAATCCGCCCCGTCGCTTGCATCCTTACATTTTCGTAGTACAATAAACGTCTTCAGGAGTCGATTTCTCAAACGGAGGCGGGTGATGGGTGACGGATCGAACGAATTGGAACGGCTACGGTCCGAGAACGAGCAGTTGAGACGGCTGATCGAATTGGCGGACGAAGCGATGGAGTGGACGATTGATAATTCCTCCGACGCATTCGCCATACGGCAAGCGGAGCAGATAAGAGCAGACTACACTCGTGCCCGCGAAGCGCTCAACGAGGCGAAGAAACGGGAGTAAGGCAATGAGCAGCGAGACCGACATCGGCGAATGTTGTCCGTACTGTGGCTCTCGTTACTTTGTTTGGTGGGTTGAAGACCGCTCGATATATTCATCGCCAACGGACCGCGAAGATTACAGGGCGGAATCACATCCGGACGCTCGTTGTTACGGTTGCAATCGGCGGCTGGAACAGGAGCAAAACGGATGAGCGAGATCAAAGCTGACAAAGAGGAAACGCATCGTGCTCTGCCTGTCCGAGTGCCAGCGATACCAGCCGAAGCGATCGGATTTGCCGAGGCGGTGGCGGCACTGGCCGAGAAGCACGGGATACGCGAGTGCGAGATGAAAGTTTGGGTTGATACCGGGATTCGAACGCGATTCTGGCGCGACCGTGAATTGCGAGAACGAACGCAGGAGCGAATGACCGTGATTCTTTCTCGGGTTGATAGCCGTGGTCGACCAAGAACGAAATTGTCGATTGAAGTCGAGAACAAGGTTCAGTTACCGATCGTTTGGGAACCTGATTCTTGCGACTGATTTACGACACAGGAGCAAAGCGAGTGAACGAACCACCGAATGAATCCAATCCGTGGCTGCCCACAGTACATGACAATCTCGATGATGCGATGGTCGAAATTGATCAACTGCGGGCCATCGTCCAGCAAATCGACCAACAGGCGTTGTCAGCAATGTACCATGTTGACGGTGGCCTTACGGCAAACCGCTACCTATGGCGCCTGCCCGGATGCGATGCCACACTCGGCAACACGCCCAGCGCAGCCGCAGAGGCCGCGATCAAACAGGAGCAACAGAAAACGCTCCAACGAAAGGCGGCGGCGTTGGACGCACTTGAGCGAATGAACGTTTCGCTGAGGTGTTGGCACAATGGGTGGTATGTCCCGCTCGGTCAACCAAAGTGCGCTCAGCAGACGCCGCTGGATGCGATCGAGGTTGCTGTCGAGTGGCTGAAGACACAGGAGAACGAAGCATGACGACGTCATTTCGGTTGGTTTTTGACGATGAAGAAGTCACGTCAGTTTGCAGGAGTGGCGACGAAGTGATGATCGAGCACGGGAACCTGTTACTGACGATGGACATTGATACGGCCGCGAGGGTCGGGGCCGGGATAATCACAACCGTTGCGGGGATCCTCCGTGACAAGAAAGCAAAACTTGAAAGGAAAGATGATGATGCGAAGATTGACGCTCCTCACGTTAGCCGTGAGCCTATTCCCGGCGGTATTGATTGGCGCCGAGAGTGCGCCGCAAACGGGGAGGTCTCGGCTGGAGAAGAAGATCGAGTCGATGTCCGGAAAGTTGAAGCCGGTCCCGGAAGGCGACCGCCGTTCGTGCCCGGACTCTGACGACTGCTGCTGCCCGTCCACGGTTCCCGTCTACGTGCCCGTCTACGTGCCGGTCTACGTTC
>CAYLRE010000471.1:0-2765 GCA_964385715.1 uncultured Planctomycetaceae bacterium | reverse complement strand
ATCCGCATCAGGCTCTGCATGTAAGGTGGCAAGGCACCGCGTCTGACCCGCTTCGCCGCCGTAGAATCGTCGGCTGCTGCTGGCGGCGACTCTTCCGTTACCGTTTCGCCAGCGACTGCCGCCTGGTCTTTCTCCGTCCACTCTTCATTGAAGACGAGTGCTCCGGCTTTCGAAAGCGGCCAGATCAAACTCGCCACGCCCGTCTTGCCATCTTCGCTCGTGAGCGTGAATGGCAACAGTGGCGCCGCCTCGGGCAGCTCGCCCTTGGCCATCGCATCGGTGAGATTTTCCGTGAACGTGGTCTCGAAATAGTCGATCAGAATCAGTTCGCCGAACAGCGGCTCGCACATCGCCTCGGCCAGCGTCGCCAGCTTCGACTGATCCTTCTCACCGGGCGCTTCGCACCAATCGGGCACCAGACCGGTCGACGAGGGAATCACTAGGGCGGCAAATCGCGACTCAGCCTTGATCAAGACCAGCAGCCCGCCACCGTCAAAACCTTCGGGCGGTGCGGCGGCGTCGAACTGCGTCGCTTCGCCGACAGCCGCTTGAATCGTGGCATCGAGCGCGGCGCTCAAAGCGGTGCCGACCGCCTCTGCATTCTCGGTGCAGCGGGCGACGACGTCGGCAACGATATCGGGTCCCAATTCGGCCATCAGCAGTTCGTAAGTCTCAAGCGGAAATCACGCACGGCAGCTAGCACGCACTAGCGGCGGATCGCGATCGCAGACACTTTCAACTTATCGGGAATCACGACTGTCAAACTTGCCCCAGTTTGCCGCAATTGGATGAAGAACAGGCCAACCCCGGCAAGTTTGTCCTCGACCGGCAACAGGCCCCAAAAAGGCGATTTCTGCAGGCCGCCGCGAGCGTCTGTTTTGCCGCTGTCGGTGCGAATATAATTCCCTCAGAGGAAAACACGCATGAGCACCATCACCGCCGAACCCCAATTCCCGCTGGCCCCCTACAAATCGCTCGATGACGAGGCGCTATCTGAGCGCATCGAGGCGATTCGGGCTGCCTACGGCAAAGAGCTGCTGATTCTTGGCCACCACTACCAGCAGGACGAAGTCATCCAGCACAGCGACCTGCGGGGCGACAGCCTGCAGCTTTCGCAGATGGCGGCCGCTAGCAGTGACTGCCGTGCCATCGTGTTTTGCGGTGTGCACTTCATGGCCGAGACCGCCGACATTGTCGCCAACCGACCGGAGAAACTCTCCGAGCGCGACGGTGAGCGAGTGCCGGTCTATCTGCCCGATATGGCCGCCGGCTGTTCGATGGCCGATATGGCCGCGATCGAACAGGTTGAGAACGCCTGGGACGAGTTGGGCGAAGTGATCGACACCTCGGACATCACGCCAGTCACCTACATCAACTCGGCCGCCAGTTTGAAAGCCTTCTGCGGACGCAACAACGGAATCGTCTGCACCTCAAGCAATGCTGAGGCAGTGCTCAAGTGGGCCTTCGAGCGCAGCCGCCGCGTGTTGTTCTTCCCGGATCAACACCTGGGTCGCAACACGGCCCGCGCGATGGGCATACCGCTTTCGGAAATGCCGGTCTGGGATCCGTACGACGACGAACTCGGTGGCAACACCCAAGAGGCAATCGAGCAGAGCCGCGTGCTACTGTGGAAGGGCCACTGCAGCGTCCATCAGATGTTCACGGCCGCCCACGTCGCCCAGTTCCGCGAGAAGTATCCCGACATCCGCATCCTCGTTCACCCCGAGTGCCCGATGGAAGTGGTCGACCAGGCGGACATCGTCGGCTCGACCGGGAAGATCCTCAAGACGGTTGAAGAAGCACCGGCCGGCAGCCAATGGGCCATCGGCACCGAGCTGCACATGGTCAACCGCCTCAAGACGGAACATCCCGAACAAGAGATCCACTTTCTCTCTCCGGTCGTCTGCATGTGTGCCACGATGTACCGCATCGACCTGGCCCACCTCTGTTGGACGCTGGAGAACCTGCAAGCGGGCACCCCCGTCAATCAAGTCACGGTCGACGAAGAGACGGCTCGCTGGAGCCTGGTGGCCCTGGAGCGAATGTTGTCGCTGTAGAGTGACGGGCACTCTCCCCCATCCCAAACCAAACAACCCAACCATCTTTTCTTCGAGGCCAACATCGATGTTCGCGCGATTGACCGCTACGCTGACGCTTCTCGCTCTTGCCTGCCTGACAATGCCGCTACACGCCGAAGAACCTGAGGCACCGGCGAAGGAACAGCCGGCGAAAAAGGCCGACTATTCCGCGGACAAACAGGCCGCAGAGAACACGGCCGAGAAGCCAGCCGTGAAGAAGGTCGAGAAGCCGAAGCCTCCCAAACCGCAATACGAGCACAAGGACATTCGCATCGAGGCCGCCTCGGCCGACGAGCCGGTTCGCGAAGCGTTCAGCGCCAAAGCGGCCGCCGACTATGTGGAACAGGGTGCGATCGCCTGGGGCAAGGCGAACAATTGCGTCAGCTGCCACACCAATGGTTCCTACCTGCGAATCCGACCGGCGCTCAGCGGCGTGCTCGGAAAGCCGTCGGAGGATGTGCGTAACGATTTCCTCACCGAACTCGCCAAGTTCAGGATAATTCGGAAGAAAGAGAAGCAACTCAAGAAGGACATTCGCCCCACGATCACCGCCTACATGGCCGCCGGTCTAGCGGAATGGGATGCCCATGTTACCGGCAAGCTCTCGCCGGAAACGGAAGAGGCGCTGGGGCAGATGTTCGCCGCCCAGGCGGATGACGGATCCTGGAACAACCAGAACTGCTGGCC
>CAYLRE010000470.1:0-2768 GCA_964385715.1 uncultured Planctomycetaceae bacterium | reverse complement strand
CGTCTCTCCCACCCACCTGTTTGCCCCCGCGATGCGTTGGTCGAATAATTAATTGAAGGACCTCTCGCGACGATGGTAACCTCGACACCCTCCAACGACGCAACGTCACCCGTCGAGCCCAACAAATCAGTCGTCTCCCTCGACTCCGCGACAGTACGTTTCTGTGGCGACTCGGGAGATGGTATGCAGTTGGCTGGTACGCAGTTGACCAACACTTCGGCGCTCATCGGTAACGATGTGGCGACCTTCCCCGACTACCCTGCTGAAATTCGTGCCCCGCGCGGAACCAAGGCGGGCGTCAGTGGCTTTCAGATTCACTTCGCATCGACCGACATCTACACGCCGGGCGATCAAGTCGACGCACTGATCGCCATGAACCCGGCGGCCCTGATCACCAATTTGCCCGATCTAGTGCCTGGCGGTGTGTTGGTCGTTAATCGCGACAGCTTCGACGCCAAGGAACTCAAGAAGGCGGGCTACGAAAACAATCCGCTCGAAGACGGTAGCCTTGAAGGCTACAAGCTGTTCGAGGTCGACATGACCAAGATGACGCGGCTGGCCGTCGAAGAGCAAGGTCTGGGCATGAAGGAGGCCGACCGCTGTCGCAACTTCTTCGCTATGGGCCTAGTGTTCTGGCTCTATGATCGTCCCCAAGAGCCGACGCTCCGCTACATCGACGAGAAGTTCGGCAAACGTCCCGCCGTGGCCGAGGCCAACCGCCTGGCACTCAAGGCCGGCTACAACTACGGACTCACGACCGAAGCCCTGCCTAGTCAGTATATGGTTCCGCAGGCCAAGCTCACCCCGGGTCGCTATCGCAACGTGACCGGAAATCAGGCTCTTGCCTGGGGTTTGATCGCCGCTTCCAAGCTGAGCGATTGCCCGCTGTTTCTGGGAAGCTATCCGATCACGCCGGCCAGCGACATTCTGCACGAGCTTTCCAAGCACAAGAATTTTGGCGTCAAAACATTCCAGGCGGAAGACGAAATCGCCGCCGTGACCAGCGCCATTGGTGCCGCTTATGTCGGAGCCATGGGCGTTACTACCTCCAGTGGTCCCGGGATCGCCCTCAAGGGTGAAGCCGTCGGACTGGCGGTGATGACCGAACTGCCGCTGATCATTATCAACGTACAACGTGGTGGACCGAGTACCGGCCTTCCGACCAAGACGGAACAGGCCGACTTGATGCAGGCGATGTTTGGTCGCAATGGCGAATGCCCGCTGCCGATTTTGGCGGCTCGCAGCCCATCCGACTGCTTTGAGGTTGCCTGCGAAGCGTGGCGGATTTCGACCAAGTTCATGGTCCCGGTGATGGTGCTGACCGACGGCTACATTGCCAACGGATCGGAGCCGTGGCAGATTCCACGGGCCACTAGCCTGGAGAAGATTGAAGTCAAACATCCGACCGGTATCGACAACGGCGATGAGTTCTTGCCCTACGAACGGGACGAAAACCTTTCGCGACCGTGGGCGATTCCTGGCACTGAAGGCCTGATGCACCGCATCGGCGGTCTTGAGAAGCAGGACGGTACCGGCAATGTCAGTTACGATCCCGATAATCACCAACACATGATTCACCTTCGTCAGAAGAAGGTGGAGAATATCGCCAATCACATTCCGGCCCAAGAAGTTTTTGGACCAACCGAAGGCGATCTTTTGGTGCTCAGCTGGGGTGGTACCTATGGTGCCTGCACGACCGCCGTGCGTCGCGCGGTGGCGGCGGGGCAATCGGTTGCCCACGCTCACCTTCGTTACCTCTACCCGTTCCCGGCGAACTTGGGCGAAGTGCTCGGTCGTTACAAAAAGGTGCTGGTGCCGGAGTTGAACCTGGGTCAGCTGGACTTCCTGCTGCGGGCTGAATACTTGGTTGATACCGTTCGCTTGAACAAGGTCAAAGGCCAGCCGTTTACTGTTACGGAAATTAACGAAAAGATTACGGAGCTGCTGGGCTAATTTGAAAGCCGCCGACCGCCCGGCACTTCCGAGCGACGGCTGGCCACCCTGTTAGCCAACCATCCTGCCAGCTTTATTTCACATATCCCCGATTGCCACGTTAGAGACGTCATGAGTACCGACACTGTTCTGCCCGTTCTGAAAGCCAGCGATTTTGCCAGCGACCAAGAAGTCCGCTGGTGCCCTGGATGTGGCGACTATTCCATTCTCGCGCAGATGAAGAAGGTTCTGCCGACGATCGGCATCCCGCGCGAGAACACTGTATTCGTCTCCGGAATCGGCTGCTCGAGCCGCTTCCCGTATTACATGAACACCTACGGGATTCACTCCATCCATGGTCGCGCTCCCGCAATCGCTACCGGAGTGAAGAGTGCGCGGCCCGACTTGTTCGTGTGGGTGATCACGGGCGACGGCGACGCACTGTCGATTGGCGGCAACCACTTGATGCACGCCATTCGTCGTAATCTCGATATCAATATCGTGCTGTTTAACAATCGCATCTACGGCCTGACCAAGGGGCAGTACTCGCCGACCTCGCCGCTTGGCAAGGTGACCAAGAGCACGCCAGTCGGTTCGATCGACAATCCGCTGCATCCGCTCTCGATCGCCATCGGTTGCGAAGCAAGCTTTGTGGCCCGTTCGATCGATGTGAACATCAAGCACCTGGCGATGACGCTGCAGCGTGCGGCCGAACATCGTGGCACCTCGTTCATCGAGGTCTATCAGAACTGCAATATTTTCAACAATGGTGCGTTCGAATACGCCACCGACAAAGCCAGCAAAGTCGACAACGTTCTGGAACTCGAGCACGGCAA
>CAYLRE010000469.1:0-2770 GCA_964385715.1 uncultured Planctomycetaceae bacterium | reverse complement strand
CATCGTCGCTGCCCGAGTTGTCGTGCGAACATATCCCCGCACGAGGGCAAAACGCGAACTCGCTCAACGTGTGGACGCCGATCCACGGCTCTCGGGTATCGGCCAAAAGGCCTGATTGTTCATTGCTCATTGGCACTCTATTTCCAAGCGGCGATGGCCCTTGTCAGGGCGGTCGCCGATTTCGGTCGTTTCGTTCGGTCGAGGTCGACGCATTTCAACGTAATGTCACGTACCTTCTTCGGCAGCTCTGCTGCGCTCAACGCATCGGCCTCTTTGCCGGGGCTGACGATCTTGCCCGTAGCGGCGTGGATCAGTATCCGTCCCCAACTATAGAGGTCAATATGAATGTCGTCTTTCCGCAGGTCAACGCCTTCCGCCTCCGGGGCGCGATACAGGTTCTTCGGCCACTTGCCGCCGCGAACCGTCGGGCTGCCATCGAACAATTTGCCCGTCTCGAAGTCGGTCAGGACAATCGACTCATCAGCGAAATCGTAAATGATCTTCTCTGGACCAAGCTCTCGGCATATCACGCCCGCCTTGTGGATCGCGTCGAGCGCCTTCGCGATCTGACGCATAATCTCCGGCAACTGCTTCCGCTCAATCGCATCCTTGCGGATCATCTCAGCCAGCGTTGGGCCTTGATACCAATGGTCAATCACCCACCAGCCGTTGCGATCCTCGTCCGGCATGTTTGCAAGATTGTTGACCACATAGGGGCACTTTCTGAGTATGTCGCAGGCCCGCGTGTGATGCAGCAGGAACTCATCGCATCGGCATCGGTACGCCTCGGTCATCTGGCTCAGGTCATACCGTTTGCCGCGTGCAAACCGGTCGGGCATATGCCTCTGGGATAGCTCCCACGCCTGAAAACGAAGCCCGTTCGATAGTTCGGTGACATTGCCTGACGGTCGACGCATCATCCAGTCGGCAGGTAGTTCACCCCGCACCATAAGGGGCCGGTTGCCGCTCGCTTCCCAATACTCATCAAGAGACTCAGGCGAAAGGACATCCTCGATATGCCGCAGTCCCAGACCTTCCATGATCTGTCGTGCCTTGCTGACCTGGATCGCCACACCATCCCGCACCTTCAGGTAGGTCCTGAAGCTAACCCCCAAGTGCGATGCCATCTGCTTTTCTGTTAACAGCAGTCGCCTGCGAGTCCGTCGGATCATCGACGAATCAACCACTACCATGTCACCGGTCGGCATGTCTTTCTCTCCATCTCGTTCCACGAATGTCAGGAAATACGAATCCGCCCAATGTCTCTTTGTCTTTCAAGCACTCATTATGGTCCATTGCGGTTGAGATCTCAACACCCCACTGAAACACTCCAACCGGGACGAATGCGCCAGGAATGCACCACAATTAGTCGTAGCCTGCAACCGAAACTTTTTTGTACGATTGGCTTAACGATGGTTCATGTACTTTCTGGAGTCAAAAACACGGAAGGAAATGTGATGTCAGTCATGCAGAGAATTCTCGACGCGATTAGCCAGCGAGTAGCCGCGATCGTCGGCGGAGCCGTTGCCTCTCGCGTCGAAACGATGGCCGTGCTCGAACAGGTTGACCAACAGGACGCCCTGGAAGAACGTGCCCGGCAACTTGAGAAAGAAGGAAAGAACGAGCTTGCCGAATCGCTCCGGCGGCGGATGCTCGGCGTCGACAACAACAACCCCGGCGCTCAGGGCCAGGCAGTATTTGCGAGCCTGTGCAGTGAACCACCGTCTGAGGGTGGTTCACCACTATTAGAGGATGCTTCGAAGGAATCGGCTCCTACGCCCAAACGACGAAAACGGGCGACACGGCGAGTCGCTTCACAACGGGAATCGCCGAAGGAGACTGGCGATGAACAGTAAGCGAAAACAACAGAGCGAGTTCTTGATGCGGGTGCTTACTCGGCAGGTTCGGGCCGTCACGCTCGATCAGGCGACTCGCATCGTCGATTCCAACGGATTGCCCAAGGCGTCCATTGGGCCATTGCTGGCGAGCCTCATTGAGATGGGAGTGATCGAGACATCCCCGATGGTCGTCGCCTATCCGCGAGTCCAGGACCGGATCGTCCTCTGGCACAAGCACCGTGAAGCACCAGACCACGAGAAGACTCGTTGGCAGCTATCACGTCGTTGGGCGGAGGTCGAACCGGTTTCAAGCCCCGTCTATTGGGCTACGCCCAAGGCCGAGCGATTCTACGGCGGAGTCGCCGGGATGTTGAATCACACGGGCCAGATCGAACATGACCTGGGGACCACCGAAGTGTTGACGCTTGCTTATGAGCGTCACCGAAAATGGGCAAGCGATTGGGTCGGCGAAGACCTGCTCAAGCGGGAGTATCCGCAGCTTGCCGACCAGTTAAAGGCAACGCCGGACGCCGTGACGCTCGACGCCCACAACGACATCTTCAAGGCGATCGAATTCGGCGGCCAGTACACAACCGAGAGACTACAGCGTCTCCACGGAGCGTTTGCCAGCAGGGCAATCCGTTACGAACTCTGGTAGGTAGACCATATATATGGAGAAGAACGGCATGGCAGCGTCACAGCGAACAAGACAGTTGAGCGACCGAGGGCAGGCAATTCTGCTGCAAGCGCATGAGGATCTGGTTACACCGGAGTTCGTGCTGCAACGGCATTTTCCGGGCCAAACCATCCAGGCGGCGAAGTCGGAGATTCGTAGGCTCTGCAAGGCCAGCTTGCTCTATTCACTGCCGATGGCCGGACGGCAACGATATTACCGCCTCACTCGCCACGGCGCTCGGGCGATGCAAGTCCAT
>CAYLRE010000468.1:0-2778 GCA_964385715.1 uncultured Planctomycetaceae bacterium | reverse complement strand
GCCTTCAGCAGATCGGGAATTTTGTCAATGGCGTGGCGGTGGTGTTCAATCGCCTTCTCGTAATCTCCCTTTTTCCGATAAGCGTTTCCGAGATTGTATTGAACGTGACCGTGGTTCGGCATCACGTCGAGTGCTCGCTTGAGATAACGGATCGCCATATCACAGCGACCAGTATCGAGAGCAACCGATCCCAATAACTGCTGACAATTGAAGTGACGCGGAAAGTGCTTGAGCACGAGCTTGTAGAGCTGTTCCGCTTCTTGAAATCGTCCCTGCTGTTGCAACTCCGAACCCTGCTTGGCAAAAGCCTCAGCCTTGTCTGGCGACATCGGGGCACCATCCGGCCCCACTTCACATAAATCGTCTGCTTCGACTTCAGCAGCCGCAATCTGCGTGGCTGGCACTGGAATCTACAGGCGTTCGCAAAGCATCTCTCGCACTTTCGAGAACACGGGAACCCACTCGCCACGAACCTCCTGACGAATCGTATAAACACTTGGGTACCAAGGACTGACATCGTTATTAACGCCGCCGACCAACCACCGCCAAGTTGGAGTCTCGGGGAGTATTGCCCAACTCTCAACACCGAGTGCCCCTGCCAGATGAATGCTCGTGTTGCCCACGCCAATTACCAGGTCAAGTGCTTTGAGCTTCGCTGCGAACCCGTCAATGTCGATGAGCGGATCGCAATCGTCCCACTCATGAATCAAGGTGCCGCTCGCCTTCCGTTCCGCCTCAAGCTCGGCAACAACGTCACCGTACTGCAAATTGATCCACTCGACTCCAGGCAAAGCAAATAAGTCTCGCCATTGCGAAAGCGAAGTGACTCGCGTACGTCGAGAGTTCGGATGTCCGCCGGTTCGCCAGGTAATGCCGATCTTCAAGCCAGGCCCAAGCGTTTCGAGACGATTTCGCCACATGGCGACCTTTTCTTCGTCTGCTTGCAGGTAGGAACGACGATTGGGGAAATCGCCGAGCTCGTTTCGCCGGAACTGTGGAATTCCGCCAGCCGGCGTTTGGACATCGATCACCTCGTCAACGGGAATGTGCACACCGTCGGACCGTCGCAACATCCCACGCACTTTGGCGTCCGGAAAGGAACGAGCAAACAACGATTCCAGACGTGGATCACAAGTGATTACCGTTTGTTTCGCCTCGGCCGTTAACTCGTCGAAACAGGAAGCGAATAGGATCTCATCACCTAACCCCTGCTCCGCGTGAATCAAGAGTGACTTACCATTGAGCGATTCACCTTTCCACAGATTCTGCGGATAGTCGTCAATCCTTACTTGCCCTGCTCTCGCCCGCCATTCGTGTTTCTCCCATCCCTTGCGGTATTCCCCTTTCAAGAGATGGCAAAGCGCGAGGTGCCAATGCGCCTTTTCGTAGTCGGGCCGCAACTCCACAGCCTTGTCAAAGCTCGCGATCGCGGAATCAAGATGCCCCATTCCTAGTTGTGCATTTCCGAGATTGTACTGATGCTCTGGTACCTCTGGCTTGCGTTGGGCCGACTTAAGAATCCACGGCAGAGCTTCCTCATGCATTCCGTAGTTCTCAAGGATGCCACCAACGTTATTCCACGCTTCCACGAGATCAGGGTCAAGCTCTGCCGCCTTGTAAAAACACTCGAGCGCCTGTGGGTTATTCCCCCTTTCGGTATAGCAACAACCAAGCTCGAAATGCAGCACAGCCTTGTTCGGATTTAGCGAAATCGCACGCTCGATGAACTCAATCGATTCGTCCGTGCGGTCAAGGTTTCGCAGACACACGCCCAGCACTCGATGGGCGATGCCATTGTCCGGATCGGCCAATAGTACCTGGCGAGCAAACGGCTCCGACTCGGCATATTGCTTTTGGTTGCATAGGTCTACAGCGCGGCGGAGCGTGTCGGCGAGCTCTTGATTCATCACAAACCCTCAGTGCATTGATGCGCAGACGACGTGGACAGCTGACCTCAACGCAGACTGCTCTTTGGGCACGCTAGCAGTGCTGTCGTATTCGGGTTCTAACGACCGTATTGATTCTACGGCCGCGCTATCCCTTCTTTCATCGGCGAATCGGCAACCAGATTACAAAGAAACCCTGAACCTACAGATTCCTTAGGGCCCGCCAAGAACGTGGAGGATGCACCGCGCGCAAAAAAATCGCCGGCGAGCACTGGGCTCACCGGCGATTTTGGATTGCTTAGCTAAACCTGTCGGCCGCCGCTTATCGCAGCAGGGCCAGCACGTTTTGCGGATTCTGGTTGGCGATCGAGAGCACCGACGTACCCGATTGCACCAGAATTTGCGAACGCGTGAGGCGGGCACTTTCCGCAGCGAAGTCGGCGTCGCGGATCGAGCTTTCGGCCTCGGTCAGGTTCTGCAACTGCTCGGTCAACGAGAAGATATTCGTTTCGAGCGTCGCTTTTTGGAACGCACCGAGTCGACCTCGGAGTGACGTGACCGCCGTGATGACCTCTTCGACCACCTTGCCGGCCGCCGTGGCGTCGTTGGCCAGCGACTTGGCACCACCGGAGCGGAGTTCGAAGAGCGTTCCTTCGACGCCACCCAGGGTTGCGGAGCTGACACCGCGGATACCGATGCGGGCTTGCTGGTTCGACACGACGTCGGGACCGAGCTGGAAGACCGCACCACCACCGGTGATGTTGAAGCTCAGCTGATCGCCGTCACTGACGGTCGAGGCCAAGTTGAACGAGAGGTCCAGCGTCGACGTATTGATCGAGGCTGCCAGACCGTCACCGGTCGCCTTGACACCGTTGATTCGCAGATCAACGTC
>CAYLRE010000467.1:0-2797 GCA_964385715.1 uncultured Planctomycetaceae bacterium | reverse complement strand
GGAGCAGCGATTCGAAGTCTTAGCATTCTTCGAGAAATCGCGTGAAGAGCTTGGAAGCGCCTCTTATAGCCGTTATCTCGATCAAGTCGCGCGTGGCTTCGTTGAGAAAATGAGCGACGAGGAACGAGCCCGAGTCCTCGAAGAAGGACAGCGTTGGCCCGGGGCAGCGCTCGGCGCCATCGCCCGTCTCCCCAAAAAACTCTCCGCCGAGACACGAGATCACCTTATTCAGCTCGACGGTGCGCTCCGCGACGCGGACTCTCCTTCTGCAAAACGATTGCGAACAGGATTGGTCGCCGTCCTGGCGAGAGATGGTGCGGCAGACTCCATGCAATATCTACGGAAACAGTTTGAAGCCGAGCCTAATCGGCGTGGCCTGATCGCCGTCGGACTGGCACAAGATCCCCAAGGCGAGAACTGGCAGCTCCTGGTTCGGTCTCTGTCCGTCGTCGAAGGCAATTTCGCAGTTGAAGTACTGCGTCGCCTTGCACAAGCAGACCAACGCCCGGATGATCCGTCGGCCCTCCGCCAGGTTATCCTGCAGGGCCTCAAACAGCAGAACGAGGCCGGTCGCCGCCGCGCCATCACGCTCATCGAACACTGGACAGAACAACAAGTCGGCGACCGCGAAGCCAAGGGTGAGGATATCCTTGCTAGCTGGCAAACGTGGTACCGAGACAACTATCCGTTGGAACCGGATCCGTCCTTGCCGGAAGTCGACGAGGAAGCGCGCTATACCTTTGCGGACCTCTACCGAGTGGTTAGCGACGACGACGGACTTCAGGGCAACGCCGAACATGGCAAGCTTGTCTTTACTAAAGCCAAATGTGCCTCGTGCCACCGCTTTGGAAATAGTGGCGAAGAATTTGGTCCCGACCTCACTACAGTGAGCCGACGTTTTCACACCAAGGAAATCCTGGAATCGATTGTCTATCCGTCGCACGTGATTTCCGATCGGTACGCAACCGAATCTGTCTTCACTACGGACGGAAAGACCTACACCGGAATCGTGCGTTCCAACGCCGACGGAGATCTGACGGTCCTTCAGTCGGACGGCAACAAGATCACGATCCTTAACAAGGATGTCGACGAGACAGCCCCCAACAAGACCTCGACGATGCCGGCAGGATTGCTCGACGAACTTACGAAACAGGAGATCGCGGATCTCTTCGCGTTCTTTTCGGAAGCACCGACGCAAGCAATCACCAGACGCCGGTCAGAATCGAATCGCCGAGATCGGTAACCGGCTACATCTCAGGCGCCATGACATCCTTTGCCTAGTGCCAATCGGGCCTAGAGATAGGGCGACTGACCGCGTTTGGCGGAGGCGACTTCTACGAACACGGCTGCGGCCGCATCGGCGATCGCTTCAAGATAGCGCTTGCCCTTTTCGGCACTCGCCCCCTGAGGACTTCCACTTCCCGTGTCCGGGTGCGAGTGCGACCATGGTCTAGGGGTCCAGACACCGCTCTGACTGAGAGACTCCATGTCGAATGGCACACGTTCACCTGGCCCGGCCAAGTCCATCTGAACCAGATCCGGTTGCAGATGCATGATGAAGCTGGTCTCCATCTCGTCGGCGTGATCTCCGGGATCGTCGAAGATCTCGTTGAAGGCATCGAGCCGCAAATCGTAGAAGTCGACAACCACGATCAGCACATCGTGTTCCAACTGCGCGTCGCGGACCAAGCCGCTGAAGTTATTACCCCCGTGGCCGTTGAGCAACACCAGCCGGTCGATTCCTTGACGTTTCAGACTCTTAATAACGTCATCAAGAATCGCCGCCGCGGTCGTCGTCGAAAAATGAATCGTCGCCACCTGATCCATCTGCTGGGCATTGTTGCCAAAAGGGATCTCGGGCAGGACGATGACTTTGGCCCCTTGCTCGCGAGCCAATCGGGCCGCCTCTTCAGCCGTGGCGACCGCCTCATAGTTGTCCGTCCCATGGGGCAGGTGATAGTTATGGGCTTCCGTCGCCCCCCAAGGAAGAACCGCCAGGGTAGGGCGATCATCGAGAAGCTGACGATAGTTGGCTTCGGAAAGCACATACGGTCGCGGCCGTGGATCGTTCGACATAGCAGGACGTCTCGTGGAATAGCGTGATCAAGAACTTTGCAGCTCTGTGCGGCAAAGTCCTGCCATTCTGGCCGAGACGAACGCTCGTGACAAGCAACCGTTCTAGGAGAGAATCGGCCCTACGCGTGCGTCGAGGGCGCGAACGCAGCCAGGTTCTTCGATTCACTGGCTCCACGTCGACGTAGATCTCGCACACTTCGCAGCATGCGATACGCTAAGACCATCGTCCGTCCTACGACCGGACGTAAGGAGACCAGGACCGAATCAACTGAATACGTGTCGGTCGTCCACTTGGCCGTGGCATCGCGAAGCGGCCCCATATAGTCAACGACGTCGCCTGGGCTCTCCTCTACCATCTTCTTGAGCAAACGATATCGCAGCAACTGGCCTGGCGTGAACTTAGCAAACTCCTCATCGTACGCCACCTTCGGGGTGTAGTAGGTCCCCTTGGCGTACCAACCATACTCGAACGCGATCGGCTTCCCCTGGTACTCCAAGAAAACGAGCTGCAAGTTCCCCGCCTTCGCCAACAGCTTCGACTGATCCAGGAAGTACTCGAACATACCCGGCGTCGCCAAGACCGAACTGCCTGCCGATCCTTTCCAACCGCGATGCTCAATTTCAAAACCACGTCGCAACAGTGGTTCTATCTCATTCGCATTAAACTCTGAACGAACGCCGAGTTCGCTGCCGCCGTGAGAGGCCGGCATTACGAAGCCGA
>CAYLRE010000466.1:0-2816 GCA_964385715.1 uncultured Planctomycetaceae bacterium | reverse complement strand
ACGCCTTCCCTACGACGAGGAGTTCCTACTGGCGGCGTTATTGCACGACGTCGGTAAGGCAATCGATCGCCGCAATCACGTCGCCGCAGGGCTGCACGCCCTGGAAGGGTTCATCTCGCCGCGAACCAGCTGGCTAATCGAGCATCACACAAATGCCAATCAACTGCGCAAGGGCACCATCGGTGCACGCATGCGGCGGCGGCTCGAAGCCGACGAAAACTTTGAAGAGCTAATGATACTGTCCGAATGCGATCGCGATGGCCGCCAGCGCGGCGTGGTTACACCAGACATCCAAGAAGCCCTCGACTACATCCGAGATTTGGCCGATGAGCACGGCGAGTAATTCGCGACAACCGATCGTCTTGCAGCTGTCACGCCAGTTGTCGGAGCGCCCCACCGTGACCAGTGAGACTGCCCTGCGCCTGCGCCCCTTTAAGGAGGACGCAGACATCGACCGGTGGCTAATCCTCCGTTCCAAGGCCTTCGCTTTTGAACGGCTCGGCGTGCGTAGCTGGACCCGCGACGACTTCCAGCAAGAATTCCTCGACAAGTGGTGGTGGGCCCCCACTCGGCTCTGGTTCGCGGAATTGGCCGAAGAAAACGGAGCCACGCCTCTTCAAGTCGGCACCGTCGCTTTGGCCGATCGAGGAAACGAACAGAACCCGCGACCGGTCGTGCACTGGCTTTGCGTGCTGCCACGCTACCGGCGGCGGGGAATTGCCAAGCAGTTGATGAACACGCTCGAAAGCTACTGCTGGGAACGCGACTGGCGGGAAATCGCCCTGGAGACACACGTCAAATGGCAGCGGGCGGTCGCTTTCTACCGTGCATTGGGTTACCGAGAAGTCGACACCTAGCCCGTCCTGGATGCCCCGTCAGGGTCAATTGACAACGGTCACCTTCTGCCCATCAACTCGCACACGGCCCGCCTGCAGCAGCCGCAGAGCCTCTGGATAGGCCTCACATTCGGTCTCAAAGACGCGGGCGGCCAGCGACTCAGGCGTATCGTCGTCGGCCACCGACACAGTTCGCTGCAAGATAATCGGTCCGTGGTCGTATTGATTGTCGACGAAGTGAATCGTGCAACCGGAGGTTCCCTCCCCTGCTTCTAGTACGGAGGCGTGTACACGTCGCCCGTAAAAACCTGCGCCGCAATGCCTGGGGATCAGCGAAGGATGAATGTTAACGACGCGGTTTTCAAAATCGGCAGGGATCGCGACCAACTTCAGAAAGCCACCCATCACCACGTAGTCGACCGAGGCCGCGCGGCAGGGAGCAAAGATCGCCGTCGAAAACCTCTCCACGTCGCCGAAATCGCTACGCTTGACGACGGCCGTGGGAATGCCTGCCTCGCGTGCATAATTGAGCCCACCGGCCGTCGAGCTACTTGAGATAACGACCGAGATCTCGACGTCGAGCGTACCTTGGTCGATCTTCTCTAGCAGATTCTTGAGCGTGGTCCCGCCGCCGGAAATAAGGACAGCGATCCGCATGGGCGATCTTTCGGCCGGTTCACTCATCAGGCGACGACCTTTACGTAGATCTTCAGCGATTCGTCACCCAACGTCGCTTCGACTGGCTCGATTCCCTCAAGTGCTGAGAAGACAATCCGATCGGCCAGCGTTTCTTGAGCAATGTACTCCATATGCGTCTCAATGGCCGCGCAAACTTCGTCGGAACTGGTTTCGATGCCGATCTCAATACGGTCGGTAAACTCGCAACCGAGATCCTTGCGGCGATCCTGGATCACACGCACCAAATCGCGGGCCATCCCTTCGGCAACCAATTCCGGCGTGACTTCGGTCGACAACACGACCACGCACTGGCTACCCTGGGCAGCCGCCCAACCTTCTTTGGCTTGCAGACGAACCTGCACGTCTTCATCGGTCAGTTCGACGTTGCCGTCGGGCAGGTCTAGGACAACCTTGCCGTCCTTCTTAAACTGGGCGAGCAGGGCCGCTCCATCCGCCTCACCAAGAGCCTTCTTCACGGCCGGAATCTGCTTACCAACGCGCGGGCCAAGCCGCTTGAAGTCGGGCTGAACCTGATAGTCGATGTACTTCTCTGGCTCACTTGTGAATTCCAACGCCTTCACGTTGAGTTCTTCGCAGACCACGGCACCGTGCGATTCGAGCCAGGCCTGATGCTGCGTGTCGGCCAAGACAATTTCGACCTTGGCGAGCGGCTGGCGAACCTTCAACTTCGCGTTCATGCGTGCGGCCCGACCGAGCGAAGAAATCTCCCGACCGAGCGACATCTGCTGGCTGAGGGTCTCGTCAATCGCCGTGGCATCCGGCGTCGGGTAATCGCAGAGGTGGATACTCTCGACCGCACGACCCTCGAATACTCCGGCCAGGTTCTGCCATAACTCTTCGGCCAGAAACGGCACGAACGGGGCCACGAGCTTGCTGAGCGTGATCAGACACTCGTAGGTCGTCCAATAGGCGTCGAGCTTGTCGGCCGCCTGCTTGTCTTCCGCCCAGAATCGCGTGCGAGCGCGACGAATGTACCAGTTGCTGAGCGAGTCGACACAGTCGATGATCGCGGCACAGGCGCCAAAGTTATCGTAGGCGTCCATCCGCTCGATCACCGTGGCGGTCGTGCGGTGCAGCTCGCTAATGACCCAACGATCGAGCTCCGATCGCTCGGCAAGCGGTCGGTAGGTGTCAGCCCGCGAGAGCACTTCAGCGTCGAGCTGTCCAACGTCACCACTGAGCTCTTTAGCCGGATCGAAGCCGTCGATATTGGCGTAGATCACAAAGAAGCTGTAGACGTTCCACAGGCGGAGCAGGAATTCGGGAATGCTCTCCTTGATC
>CAYLRE010000465.1:0-2819 GCA_964385715.1 uncultured Planctomycetaceae bacterium | reverse complement strand
GCAAGGCCCTCGACACGTTCGGGCCGGGGAGACACACGCTGACCACCGCGAACAAGATGAACATGTTCCAGGATCAGCTCCCCGAAGGCTCGAAGCGTATTCCGGTCGTTCACCTGCCGAAGACGATCGACAACGATTACGACGGCATCGACTTCACGTTCGGATTCTTCACGGCGGCAGAAACGCTGGCCAGCGAGATCCGCAACTTGCTTGCGGACGCGGAAGCCAACCAGGCTTACTTCTTGACGGAAACGATGGGCCGCTCGGCCGGTTGGCTCTCTTACGCTGCGGCGATTGCCGGCGAGGCGAGCTTGGTGATCAGCGTCGAAGACATTCAAGGCGAGTTCCGCGACGAAGAAACCTACACCGATGTCGAAGGCAACGAAGTCACTCGCCCCACCATGAAGGTCGACAAGGTGGTAAAACGCATCGTCAAGACGATGCTGGTGCGAGAAGAACGCGAAAACAAACGATTCGGCGTCATCGTGATGGCCGAAGGACTTGCCGAATACCTGCCGCAGTCGTACCTCGAAGGCATCGACCGCGACGACTTCGGACACATCGCCATTTCCCAAATCGACCTGGGTCGCCGCTTCGCTGCTTGGATCGCCGAAGAATACGAGAAGCAGACCGGCCGCAAACGCAAGATCACCGGACTCCAGCTTGGTTACGAATCGCGTTGTGCCCAGCCGCACGCCTTCGACGTGATGCTCGGCAGCCAGCTCGGTGTCGGCGCCTATCGGGCACTGGTCGAAGAGAAGCTCGACGGCGTGATGGTCTCCTGCAGCGGACAGCTGGAACTTCGCTACGTTCCGTTCTCCGAGCTAATCGATCCCGTAACGCTCGACACCAAGGTTCGTTTCATTCAGCCTAACAGCGACTTCCAGCGACTGGCTCGATTCCTGGAAACGAACATCAATCAGTAATCAACTAGTGGAACTCTCCACCTCCCCACAATACCCACAGACTCGTTTCTCAGAACGGGTCAGAATTTCAAGGAGAAGGATCTTATGAGCGACAGAATCGGAATGCGAATCGGCGAAGCCCTCGTCCGTGGCGAAACCAAGCCGACCGCCGCTGAACCGGAAATCGTGATTGGTGAACTCGACGGCCCCGTCGGCCAAGCCTTTGCCACGCTACTCGGTGATCAGGTCAAGGGTCACACGAAGGTGCTCGCTCTGCTCAATGGCGATGTCGCCGTGAAGCCGGCCACGCTGATGGTCTCCAAGGTGACCGTCGATAGCACCAAGTACACCAACATCCTGATGGGCACCGTGCAGGCCGCCGTTGCCAATGGTGTGCTCGACGCCGTTCGCGAAGGCATCATCCCCAAGGAGAAGGCGAACGATCTCGGCATCATCGCGGCGATTTGGGTCACCCCCGCCGCGGCCACAGACCCGAACCTCGATCACAACGATCTCTTCAACACGCACCGCACCGGCATGTTCAACGCCATCAAGAAGGCGATGGCCGGCGAGCCGTCGATCGACTGGTTGCTTGAAAACCAGGACCAGATCCAGCACAGCTACTTCAAGCGTGGTCTGGCCGGCGAACTGTAAGCGTCGCTGCGATCAATGCACGGGCTCATAGCGAGCAACAATTCAACACCCTCGTCGGATATATCGACGGGGGTGTTTTTTGTTACGGCGCTCGCGGTGAATTTGGCAATGTTGACCAACACCTCCGACGGCGTTATTCAACCAGCACGGCGTAGTTGTTAAGTTCGCGTCGGCAGGCCCGCTTCTTCGCGCTGCTCGCTGACTTTCTTGGCCAACCCGATATGATTGGACGAAGCGCGATCAAACGTGCAACCGCAAACCGGACACTCTTTGGCCAACATATCGTGAAGCGCCACCTTGCACGAACCGCAACGCATGAAACGGAAGTCGACGAGAATCGGAGCCGTGGTCACCGTGGTCATAGCAAGACCTCCTGAGGGCATTCTAACAACAACGCACGTGGCGCCATCGCGCGTGGTGATACGAATCGTACCGACCGGCACAGTCACCCCTCAAGCTACGGTCACTCCCGTACCTTCTGCGCCCGCTTTGGACGGTCACGGCAGATCACATCACGCGATCCGCGGCCCAAGGGTAACGCCGGCCAGTCTTGAATTCTTTATACTCCGCATCGATCGGTTTGTGAATCGATTCGCGCTTAAAAGGCGTATCAAAATACTCCAAAACCGGAATGATGTCCGCGTCCGGGTATCCAAGCCCGGTCAACTCAAAGAAATCCCCGTTTACGTCGAACAACTGCACCCAACTAGTCGAAACCCGCACCTTTCGCAGGGTCCGCAGCTCGTTCCGCGTACGATGAAAAAAAGCCAGCGCAGCCTCAAGGCCGCCGCTGGCATATTCGTGGGTCGCAACTCGAGTGCTCATCGCCCTACGCGACTCCTCAAAATCGTCGACGCGCGTGCGCGACGCCACACGCCGGCGATCTGATTTTGAACCTACTGCTTGTAGACTTTGTGCTGAGGACGACCGGCGAGAATCTGCTCGCTTCCCCAGTTCGTCACCGCGCGGAATTCGTCGCTACGAATGAAGGCCGTGAAGGCCGCTTCGTCCGACCATTCGCTAGTGATCAGGTAAGAAGCTCCATCGGCAACGTCCTTCCAGAGCGTGCTTTCAGTGTGACCTTCGGCCGCGTTCAAGGCGTCGATTACGCCTGCAAACTTGTCCTCAAAATCTTGCTGCTTCCCTTCGATGACTTTGTAATTCATTCCGACCGTAATCATAGAAACCGACTCCTTACTGGTTCAATTAACATCGATGGATGGGTAATTTCAAAGTTGGTAATTCCGTAGCGGGCCGCTA
>CAYLRE010000464.1:0-2832 GCA_964385715.1 uncultured Planctomycetaceae bacterium | reverse complement strand
CAGCGTTGTGTTCTGGCTAAGTTATGTTTTCGGCAAGCAGATCGGCGATTTCGTCCATGACTGGCAATTGATTATCACGAT
Source organism: uncultured Planctomycetaceae bacterium (assembly GCA_964385715.1). Taxonomy (GTDB): domain Bacteria; phylum Planctomycetota; class Planctomycetia; order Pirellulales; family UBA7805; genus MB-PLM-2. The sequence continues at coordinate 2,751 of CAYLRE010000464.1, read as the reverse complement.
CGTCGCACTGGTGGCGATCACCATCTTTCTATTCTTTTTCTTCCGCCACAAATCGCCTCCAGCGGAGCTGGCGACTGATGACCAGATCACCGCTGAGAACCAAAAGCCTGACTCCATTTCCGCCGCTGGCACGAGCAATCAGGATGGCGGCAACGACGGCAAACCGGCCGAAAGTGACGTCGACAACGACGATCCTGATACGTCCGACACGGGTCGTGTCGTGGCATAGAATCGCGGTGGCTGGGAACCAACAGAAGCCTCGGATTGCTACCGTGCACAATGGCGGGGGCGCATTATTTTTGCCACGAGAAGTTGCTGCTGCCTAGAATCGCAGACGGGCGAACCATGACAGCACGGGGCTGCGACCGCATACGGGACTGAGTCGATTGAAAGATTCTTCACAACAACCCGATAACGTCGAGGCTGAACCTGCACCGACAGCCAGCGGCCGACCTTCTGAGAAAGCAGCCGCGGCGGTGCGGAAGTTTCCGCAGACGCCCGGGGTTTATCTCTTCAAAGATTCTGCCGGCCGCGTGATCTACGTGGGAAAGGCAAAGAACCTGCGATCACGGGCCGGGAGCTACTTCCTAAAGGCCGCCACGCAGGAACGTCGTACGCGTCACTGGATTGGCGAAGTCGCCGATGCGGACTACGTTGAAGCCGACAGTGAAGTCGACGCCCTATTGATGGAGTCCCGGCTGATCAAGGACATCCAGCCGCCACACAATAAAGAACTCAAGGACGACAAAAGCTTCCCCTACCTGGAAATTACAACCCGCGAGGACTTCCCCAGGATTGAGGTAACGCGAGAACCAAAGCCGCGTGGCACCAAGCTCTATGGCCCTTTCCCCAGTGCCAGTAGCCTACGAGGTGCGCTGCAGGTCCTGCAGCGGATTTTCAAATTTCGCACCTGCTCGCTCGACATCGAAGAGGACGATGAACGCTGGAAGTGGTTTCGCCCCTGCCTGCTGGCGTCGATCGATCAATGCACAGCGCCCTGCAACCTGCGAATCTCGAAGGAGGATTACCGCAAGGACATTCAGCGACTACGAATGTTTCTCGATGGCAAGAAAACGCGACTGCTGAAGCAATTACGGAACGAAATGGAAGCTGCCTCCGCGGAAAGAGCTTTTGAAAAGGCGGCCCAACTTCGTGACGAAATCCAAATGCTCGAAACGCTCGACGAACGTGGCGAAATCGACACGCACGTGCAACCAGAAGTCTTTTACGTCGACCCCAAAAAGGGACTCAACGGGCTCAAGACGATCCTGCAAATGGACAAGACGCCGCGTACGATTGAAGGCGTCGACATCGCCCATTTGGGCGGAGGTGAGACCGTCGCTAGCCTTGTACAGTTCATTGACGGCCTGCCTTCAAAGCCAGGCTATCGTCGCTACAAGATTCGCGAGGTCAGTGGCGTCGATGACTTCCGCAGCATTCACGAAGTCGTCCTGCGAAGATTTCGCCGGCTCGACGAAGAAGGCCTCGCCTTCCCGGACATCTTACTGATCGATGGCGGCAAGGGGCAGCTCAACGCCGCCTACGGGGCCTTCGCAGAACTCGACATCACACCGCCGCTCACCATCTCGCTGGCCAAACGCGAAGAGGAAGTCTTCCTACACGGTCAAAAAGACCCGCTGCGAATTTCGCGACATGCATACGCCTTAAGGCTCTTGCAGTACGTGCGCGACGAAGCCCATCGCTTTGCTCAGCACTATCACCACATCTTGCGGCGAAAGTCGACACTCGGCGAATAACTGACGCCACGGTCGGGCCCTTCTGAGTTCTGTCGAAGTCTCGTCGAGTTTCCTTTCGAGCCGCACTCTCCGCTGCGTCCCCCGTGCCGCCATATGCGCCACGGGGTTTCTTGCCCCGGGGCGACGTCCCGGATACCTCGCCGACGCCCTTGTGAGGCCTAATTCCTTGCCTAATCTGTACTATTGCACGCCCCCAAACCCTTTTTTCGCGAGCCTTCGGGGCAGGTGATTGATTGCCCACAACGGGGCAGCTATCATCATTTCCATGGGGTTCTGACCCATTCTATTCTTTTACATATATTTTTTTTGGGTTTTATTCCCATTTAGCACTTGCATTCATATTTTTTTCTGGCATAACCACTCCTTAGTAATTCGCTTTCGACTTCGCGGATGGCAAAACAGTTCGATTTGATCGTTGGAGAGTTTCCCAGATCGCTGGATGAGCGTTACCGCGTTTCCATTCCAGTCGAATTGGCCGATCCGTTAACCGCCGAAGGCGGCACCTGCATCCTGGCCAAGGAACGCCCCGGATGCCTGAGTTTGTGGAGTGCTGATAAGTGGCAAGAAAAACTGAACACGGGCGTCGAACTGGTGCAGAGCAAGATCCGCGCTGGCAAGCTCGAAGGTCGCATCGATCAGGTTCAGTTGCTTGGCCGCCTGCTCTCCACACGACACAAGGAGGTCAAGATTGCCGGTCGTGGACGCCTGCTGATCCCCGAAGGATTTCGGGAATTCCTGGGCGTGGAAACCGGCTCCGACGTGCTGGTCGTGGGAGCGGCCGTGTGCGTCGAACTATGGCGAGCCGATGCCTGGTTCGAGTACCTCAACGAGCAGATGCCCGACTTCAATCAACTATTCGACAGCCTGGCGAGCTAATTGCCCTATGACACAAACGCGTGGCGAATTCGCCCGCGAACCTTACATATCGAACTACGCGAACATGCCCGGTTGGGGAAGCGTTACTGTTACCAACCATGCCTGTGTTACCCGGAGG
>CAYLRE010000463.1:0-2835 GCA_964385715.1 uncultured Planctomycetaceae bacterium | reverse complement strand
ACGTTTGACTACAGGGATAGGGCAGCTCTTGAAAGCGTCCCACATTCAGACGATTGAACTGTGCAGCGATCGCAGACGTTGTCCCGTAGAAGTGAAGTCGGTGACGAGGAATTTCCGCCAGAGCCGAGGAAAACTGACGCACCAACAATGCCTGACGTTGCCGCTGTGATGCGAAGTCAGGTGGCCGTCCATCAAAGACATCGAAATGAAATTGCAAATGCCAATGGGGTGTATTGCTGTTCGGTTCGGCAGCCAGATAGCCCGCCAACGCCATAAAGTCAAAATCGGAAAGCGACGGCAAGAAGATCACATCTTCAGCCTGAAAGCCGATTTCATCGAAAAGCGACTTGCACCCTTCGCGAAAGGCGATCATTCGCCGCCGGCGATCATATCGCAACACCCCATCGCGGACGGCTGCCACGGGACGCGACAATAGATTCAATGAGTTTCTCGAATCCGTTTCGTCGAGTCGTTTGCCATGACTGTCGATTGCAAACTCTCGCCCCCCATCGACTCCCACGGTATGCGTGCGGCTCCAGCCGTACTGAAAGACCGGCCGAACTTGCCAGTCCGTCGGCATTTCGTCACACAAGCGAAATGAACGAGCCGTTGCCAGGTGAGGTTGATAACCGGCTGCCGCCGCGGCGTGAAGCATCTCCACGGCGTACTGGAAGTTGTGACCTCCAACACCATCCAGCCAGTTATCAATGATCACAAAGCGAGCCATTGGCCTTCGCGCACTCTCTGCTTTATCGCGAGTCGAATTTACCGTTAAGGATATCGAATAACACGGCGAACCCGCGTGAAAAATACAATGTTAGGTGACTTGCCGGCCGCTACCAATAGCAGCCCCCTTCGACCTTTTGGGCGTTTCTCGGAACCTCCGCAGCCAACGGGCGAGTCCAATGTTCGTTATACATGCCACGATCGTCCCACCGTTTACCTTTGATTCCAAACAGCAACTGCGACGCCCCACCTAGGTGAACTGCTTTCTTGCCGATTCGTTTGACAAACGAAGCCAACGGCATTCCATATGCCCCGGCACCGATGATTGCCACGTCGAATTCGGTCTTTTCAATCTCATCGCACATCGATTCAAAGGCATCAAACCAATCGGAATACTCACTCGGTATCTGCACCGAGGACTGCACCGCTTTGATGGTTTTTAGATCAAAGTCGGGTAGTGTATCTGGATCCTCAAACAACACACGCCGTTTTGAATACTGAGTCCGGATGCTCTGCTCGAACGGATGCACAACGAGCACCCTCTGGCCACTCAGCCCTGCCGACCAAGGGCGAGGATTTTGAAACGGCTCAAGGTCTCTTAGCGGCACAATCTTCGCTTCCGGATAACGACAGCGAAACAACGCCTCTTCTGCGAGCCAGGAACCCAGCACGTCGATCTGCTCCATGTCAGCAAGCATCTGCTGGCCAAATCGTTCCAAGCCAGCTCGACTCGCTGGCGAGAATCCAGCGTTGTTGCTCATCCGATACCTCACCGAGCGGTCCCATAGAAACGGACCGATCTCGCCACGAATATAGCGGCTCGACTTTCGAAAAAAGCCGCCCTGCTCTTGGCGATGATAGTGAATTCGCACCGCACCAAGCTCGAACGCTCCGAACCGGCAAATCAAACAGGGAGCGTCACGCTCAACAAGGCCACGGATGTAATCGCTCGCGTCTTGTCCTTCAAAATCGCGTGGCAACAGCGCAGGATCGTGCGTCGGCTTGCCGGTTGCAGCTGAGTACACCCGACGAAGCCCGGCCAGCGATTCTGGAACGATTTTGCTTAGCACGCTCGGTACTCCGTTACGGCCTACGCACGCTTCCATTCACACCTACGCAGAATGGGGACGCACTAGTGACCTCGCTCCAAATCGACAACACGAAAAGAATCTAATGATACCTCGTCTGGAAATTCATCCAGAGCACAGAACGGAACATCACCGTAATACGAGGCCCACATCGAGTAGGAACTCTTGGGATTGCCGATAAGAAAATCGGCACCCGCCAACGAATACAAGTCTTCGACGAAATGCCCCGGGCCGGAAACCGTGTCCAGGCCAGGAAACCTCAAGGGATCAACCGGCTCATCCGAGCAAACAAGGAACGTCACCTTCTTGCCAGGAAAGAGGCACTCGGTGCGTTGCATAGCTTCGGCAAAATCTCGGTCGGAACGCACGTATTGTCCTCCCTCGTACTCCCGGAAATCGCCCCGACGAATATGCACCCCAATCAGGACTTCACATCGCGCCCGAGTCACGCGCAGATGCTCGTCAACCGCCAACTGGTGTTTCTTAATCGGGCGAAGAAAGTCGCGAATCTCAGAATCGTACCGAAGGACATTGTCTCCGTAGTGGAAGCGACCCTCGGAAAGAACAAGAATCTTCGATTGATCTCGTTTCGCGGCCACGATCGCGTCGCGGAGGGGAGTTAGAAAACCACCCGAACGGTAAACGGTAAACCGGCTCGACATTCGCTTGGCGAGACTGAAATAGAGCCGGCCTAGGCGGGACATCATCGCGAACGCAGCGCCCGTCGAAAACAGTGACCGTTGCCGCGGAACGCGACAGAGCGGATCGCGACACGTTCCGACGAAGAATTCTCCATATTCAGAGAAAGCCGGATTGTAGATCCGATTTCCGGTGTCGATCGCGTAGGCGATCAGGCTAGCAAACATAAAAAGTTGATTCGCTAGCCGCCCGGACGGTTTGGCGACGACGATCCGAGGTGCACTCCCTACGTCTGGCATCTGCGTATCCGCCTCGCTGTCTGGCCGTCGACCGGGCTGAGCCGAACGCAGCCGCGGTGGCCTATGCGTCGCCGTCGTTTTTG
>CAYLRE010000462.1:0-2842 GCA_964385715.1 uncultured Planctomycetaceae bacterium | reverse complement strand
AACCAGCTCCATTTGGGCTACCGCCCGCGACGCGCCAAATAGTTTTTTGACCTCGCCAAGAAACCCGCTACAAAAAACGCAAACCCATGCCAGCCAAGCAGTTACGCCCCATTTTCCAAAAGACGCATCACGACGCAAGTCGAGGCGACGTAACGGGTTCGAGTTTTTTGGCCTCTAGTCCGAATTTCCGCACCTTCGCAAAAAAAGGCATTTACCCTGGCACTTCCGTGGCGATCACATTCATTAACGACTCTCGCCACCAGAGGCGCCGCAGTGGCCGACCTGGCGACCGCAATGCCATAATGAACGCTCCAGGCGTCGCCTGGCACACTAGGATCACGAAACGACACCACGGACCGAGTTTACCTGGGTGCCGAAGGAACGGACGAGCGGATGGGTTGTCGCAAAGGCATCAAGAAATACAAGCGGAATCCGGCCGAGTTCCGCTGCAAGAAATGCGGCGCCTTCGCGAAGAAGGCCAAGCAGGTCTGCAAACCGAAGCTGACGAAACTCAGCAAGCTGGAAAAGGCGAAGAAAGACTAAACGCGTCTGCCACACCGCGACGTCCCGCGCCTACACGACACGCGTCCGGACTACACCCACATCTGCCGGTCGAGCATTCGGTAGTTGATCGCCTCGTTCAGGTGGTCCGGTTCAATCGCTTCCGATTCGGCCAAATCCGCAATCGTGCGAGCGACTCGCAGAATCTTGTCGTGAGCCCGAGCCGAGAGGCCCAACTCGTCCATCGTGTTTTTCAGCAAGTTGGTCCCGTCCCGGCTCAGCAGGCAGTGCTCGCGAATCTGCCGGTGCGACATGCGACCATTGTCACGAGCCGTGGTGCCATTGAAACGCTGCCGCTGAGCCTGCCGTGCGGTCTCGACTTGTGCCCGCATATCGGCACTGCTGCTACCGACAGGGGCATCCGAAAGATCGCGAAACGGGACCGCCGGCACCTCGATGTGAATATCGATACGGTCGAGCAGCGGCCCGCTGATCTTGGACATGTATCGCTCGACCTGCGGGACCGAACACTGGCACTGACGGCGAGGATCATTTCGGTAGCCACAGGGGCAAGGATTCAAAGCGGCGACCAGCATAAAGTTCGCCGGAAAGGTTGTTGTGTTGAGTGCCCGAGCGATCGTCACGTGGCCATCCTCGAGCGGTTGCCGCAGCACCTCGAGCGTGCGGCGATTGTACTCGGGCATTTCGTCCAAGAAGAGCACGCCGTTGTGGCTCATCGAGATCTCGCCTGGTGTGGGCAGCGAACCACCTCCGACCAAGCCCGCCTCGCTGATCGTGTGATGCGGGGCGCGAAATGGCCGTGTCGCCATCAGCGGTTGATCGTCAGACAGCTTACCCAAGGCACTGAAGATTCGCGTCGTCTCAATCGACTCCGGCGTCGTCAGTTGCGGCAAGATCGTGGGCATGCGTTTGGCCAACATCGTCTTGCCGGATCCGGGGGGACCGACCATCAACAGATTGTGGTTCCCCGCCGCGGCGATGGTGGCGGCCCGCTTGGCCATTTCCTGGCCTCGCACATCGGCGAAGTCTTCTTCGTAGCCGCCATATTGTGCGATCCAATCATTGAGGCGAGGCGAGGTCGGCTCGATATCCAACTGATCGGACATGAAACCGACGGCTTCCGCCAGCGACGAGACACCAATAATCTCTACGGTATCGACCACGGCCGCCTCCGAAGCGTTGGCCGTTGGCACGATCAGCCCCCGCAAGCCTTGCTGCTCGGCCGCCTCAATAGCCATCGACAGAGACCCCTTAGCGGCACGAGTGCGACCGTCGAGCGCAAGTTCTCCAACGACCGCGTACTCGTCAAATCGATCCCCTTCGAGCTGCCCGCTGCCGGCAAGAATACCCAGCGCGATCGGCAGGTCGAACGAAGCCGCTTGCTTCGGCAGTTCAGCCGGGGCGAGATTAATAACGACGCGATCCTGCGGCCGCTGGAAGCCGGAATTGACCAACGCCCGTTCGATGCGGTGGGTCGATTCCTTGACCGCCGCCTCTGGCAAACCGACCAGCACGGTCTTAGGAATGGCCTTGGGGGAGATGTCGACCTCAACCTCCACAGGCAAAGCGTCGATTCCCAACAACGAGAAAGTACGCAACTTGGCGAGCATCGCTGGCCCCCGCGAAAAGCGTCAACTCACGCTCCGCGGCCACCGACACACCAGCAGCCGCGATCAGCAGAAGCCGTCATTGTGGCGGCCGTGAATCGACGTGGCAAGCAGGAAACCGCAAAGTGGCGGCCAGCCGCACATTGGCGAACGTTGACACCAATCCCGTCGAGAGTGAAGGATCTACACCTCGTGGATGCTGAACACGGCGTTTTGATCGGCTCCTTCCACATCAACCTCGCGAATCAGGCGAAACTCATCCAAATCGTAGAGTGCGACGCGGGTCGGAAGCGGAGCGTGGTCGGAGAAACCATGCCGGATCCAACTCAAATTGTGTTTCAGCTTGGTATAGCGAATTCGCGTAAATCCGATCCAGATTCCTTCTTCCGTGGGGAGGAGCCCGCGGCACCAGCCGAGCGGTCGATCGGGTGTAGTACTCAGCTCATTGAGATCGAAGATCTCTTTTTCGCCGCTCTGGTGATTGATCCGAATAACCTGACCGTTGACCGAGGTGAACAACACGTGTTCGCCATCGACATGTCCATCGTGCAGCGGCAGGTTACCAATGGGGAGCGTCTTGGTCGGCTCATGAAGACAGGCCGCATCGCTCTGATGAAATCGGGTCACCCACGGCTTGCCGTCGATAAAGAACACGTAATTCGGATGCGAATCGTGTGGCTTGGTCGTGGCAACCAATCGGTAGTCAGTCTCCT
>CAYLRE010000461.1:0-2869 GCA_964385715.1 uncultured Planctomycetaceae bacterium | reverse complement strand
ACCAAGACGGAGGCACACCAGTAACCGAGTGTGCATGAAAGCCGGGGTGGTTCAGTCTCCCCGGCGAAATATTTCGCCGCCGACCGCAGAATGTCCCGTTCGGTTGACAACCGAGCCTCGGCGGCGCGTAACGCCTTGTTCTCGGCCCGCAGCCGGGCCAGCTCCTGCTCAGCAGTCTCCACGCCGTGGCCCAGCTGCGCGGCCACCGTGAGGTTGCGGCGCCGGATCGCCACCCCGGCGGCCTTGCACCACGCCGACAGCGTCGCCTCGCTGACACCGAGATCGCCGGCGATCACCTTGATCGTCGCCGATCTCGGTGTCCCGGTACAGCACGACCGCGTCACGCTTGAACTCGTCTGGATAGTTTTTCCTTGCCATCGCGTTGGATCATCTCGCTCCCCCCAGGAACATCCCGGGATTGACCGTGTCCAACACATCGGGTCAAGTCCCCCCAGAGAGTTTCGTGATGATGTCGTGCGGGTCGCCCGTAAGCGTGAGGACTGGGTGAGGCGATCGCCGCCGATTTCGGCATCCACCCGATGACCTTGACGAAGTGGATGCGCCCCTGGGCACGGACGCGGCTCCCCTCGTCGGATGGCGTGATCAGTCGCGCCGCAGGCGTCGCACTGCAACCTTAAAATCGATAATGTCTGGCCAGAGACTGGAGTACGGGATACGCAAAAAAACCAAAAGAAGCGCAAGTAAGAGGAAGTACCCCAACGTCGAAGCTACGGCTGCTCCGATCGCCCCCAAGACGGGCCCGAGTAAAAGCAAAGCACCGATACCGAACAGTAGTGAAGCCACCTGGGCGATCGTCATCTGCAGACCACGCCCGTCCGCGGCCAAGGCCATCGATACGACGTAGGCCACTAGGAGCCCTGCGCTACCGACCAGTGACACCATGGAAACCGGAACCGAGGGGCGAAATTCATCGCCGAAGACGATCGGTATCAGTACCCACGTGGCTGCGGCGACAGGCGGAATCACCATCGCCGCTGCAGCGACTGCGCCACGTACCGCCTCGCTTTGAAGATTTTTGCGGCGATCACCACCCGCTTGAGCGATCGGCGCGAAGTAACTCGCACCCAACGCATGTGCTACCGCCAGGGGCATCGCGCCGATCGTGGCCGCTACGGAGTAGATGCCCGCTTGGTACGCGCCTAGGAGGGGCAGCGCAAAAATCTGGTCAGCCCTAATCGACGCTGTCTCGGCGACCGCACTGCCTGAAAAGTGGAGGCCTTTTCTAACAAGATCGCCCAATCGCGATCGCGTGCCTCGAATCGGGACCTTTACAAGATTTAGGCCGGCAATGAACGTGGCGACGGAGCCAACGATACTTGCGGCCAGGACTGTCGATACTTTGGCCGTGCCGAGAATCCACAAGGCTGCAATTAGTGTCACGTAGACAGCGGGTTGCAGTAATTGCATTAGCAGAACCCCTCTGTATCGGCGATGAGCCGATAGAACGCTTACGTCAATCGCCCAGCTGGTTGACATCGGTGCTAAGGCAACTCCAACTGCTGCGACCAAGCGTCCGTCGGAACTAAAGCTAGAAAAAATTGTCAAGTAGCAAACAGCGGCGACGCCGGCAGCGGGTAGCAACATCACGGATGCAACAATTCTCGCCGCGCGAACCACCTCATGCCCATTGGATGTTGCGGCCTGCCTCCGCACCTCCAAAGGAATGCCAATACCTAACAGCACCGGTACGATTGCATACAACGCGAGGGCGGCAGCTGTTTCGCCGCGACCTTCTGGCCCAACTGCACGGGCTACTATCGGTGCGCTGATGAACGCCAGCCCAGACGCACCCAGCCGCCCAACTATCAGTAGTGATGGTGATCCGCGCGGTGATTTGTCCGCGGCAGAAGCGTTCTCCGCCATCAGCGGTCCAATTGGTTGCGAATTTCAGAAAGAGAAGCGAATGCTTCTTTCGGAGGGAGCGTCCACGGTTGCAGCTTTAGAAGCTTCTCCCGTTCCGTTGTCGTAAGGCGGCCGCCGATTTCCTTCGCTGGATTACCGACGACGATCGCGAAGTCTCGGACGTCTTTCGTGACTACCGCTCCTGCGCCTACAACAGCGCCGATTCCGATTCGAGTGCAACCCGGGAGGATAGTAACGTTGGCCCCAATCCAAGAATCATCGCCGATCGAGATTCCTGACCGTTGAACATCAGACGCCGAATCGACCATGCCTAACGACGGGTTGTACCAGAACGGGTGCAGGCTCAGACTGGTCAGTGGGTGGGAGGCACCAAAGCGCCTAACGTTTGGTCCGATTGAAACGTAAGCACCGACTGTGGTGTATCGATCGGCATTGCCTGGAACGAGCAACGACCCGTAGGAGTATGGTCCGACGTCCACGGAATAGTAGCGGCTTAAAACTTTTCTGAGCGTGTTAGAATACATCTGGCCCCCTTCGAGCCGAGTTAGCATAGAAAGCCAACTTCTGCTGAGTGGTAACCACGGATATAACGCGCAAAAAACCTTTCCGTAAGTGCTGCTCCGCATTCGCTTAAAACGCGGCCTTGGCCCACCTCGCCTGCGGGTCCTGTTCAACCACAGCGTACTAACCTTCAAGCTCTCCACCCAATTGATCGGGCAAATGTACCGCCTGCCGCTCTGAGGTTGGCACGAGGATTAGCTATTAAATGAGAGAACAGCCCGTATCCCCGGTAGCGAGGGACGCGGTAACCGGCGAGATTGCGCCCTATCAGACGCCCCGCGAGGGTTTTCCTCCGAGAGGACTGCAAGGGCTGTACAGACGCGACGTCGCCGAGGGACACTTTTGACAAGGTCAGCACTCCGCTTTCAACCGCTGATTTTATCAGAGCAGCACCCGCCGCTGTTCGAGCAATAACCACTGAATT
>CAYLRE010000460.1:0-2913 GCA_964385715.1 uncultured Planctomycetaceae bacterium | reverse complement strand
GACTGCTGACGAGGAAGGTGAACTGGGTGCTCGACGCCGACATTCGTGGCTTCTTGGAGACCTCGCCATACTGCACCCCCTTTCATGAAGGTTGGTCGAAGAGTCCGGGTTGGTTATCTAACACCTTAATTCGCAGGCCTTTACGTTTACCACGACGTACGTGGACTGCGGCAAGCTCCCCGCGCTTTACACGCTGCAAAACGGTTTGGCGAGAGACGCCCAGGATACGCATCGCCTTGAACATGTCCACGTAGCCTTGCGGAGCGTCTTCGACAAAGCGATCGCGCAGTTGATCGGTGATTCGGATCCGCCACGGCGCGCCAGGCGTGATCTGTTCGCCGGCGATGAAGCCGTCGGACAGCCAGCGGTGTACGGTGGATGGGGCAATATCCAGGATCTCCGCGGCCTTCTCAACGGTTGCCAATTCACCCGCAGGCGGCGTACTTGGCGGAGCGTATCGAGGAATCTTCCAGTAGCGGCGCAGGTTCCCAATCTTGTTGGCGGTGAATCGATCGCCACGAGCGGTCCTGCGACCCTGGCGATTCACAATGCCGGCGATCATGGCATCAGGGTAGTGTGCCGCGAGACGACGTACCAGTTCAATGGTGTCTTCGTCCGTACGGAGGGGCGGCACGCGGCGGGAGCGCAGGCTGACGTCCAGTTCAACGATGGCGCCTCCCCGCCAGCGCAGCGTCAGATGGGCTTTGGATTCCAAGGGTTGCAGGCTGATGTTTACCTCTTCCAGCAGCGTACGCAGCAGTTCTTTCCGATCTCGATCCGTCGTGGTCGGCGCCTCCCACGCGCGCTTCAGGTCGGCGCCTAGGTCGTGAACCTGCTGGCGTTGCTCGTCGGTCAAGCAGCGAGGACGTTCACGCTCCCGACGGGCCAGTTCTGCCTCGGCGACAGCCTGCTCGCTGAGCCGTTTTTCCCATTCGGTTTCCAGCGTGCGGGCTACCAGGCGGTTCTCCGGCTCGACGGCGCGAAAGCGGCGTTCGGCACGCAGGGCTTCGTAAACGGCTCGTTCCACCTGCAACCGCCATTGAGCCATCTCGGCGTCATGTTCCGCTTGCAGGTCTTGCTCCGCGAGCAACGCGGCTTCGGCACCGGCCGGTGTTACGGTTTCGAGAAACGCTCGCACGACGGCTTTATCGATACGGGCGCCTCCCACACGAAGACACCAGGTGCCTCTGCCGTTGACGAGCGAGTTGTTGGCGCAGTAGTAACCAGGGGTCGAGTTCTTGCCCTGGTAATAAACGCGAAGACGGCGGCCACAGCGACCGCACGTGGCCAAGCCCTGCAGCAGCGCGGAGCCTTCTCGAATCGCGCCACCGGCCTGGTGCGGTCGGGGACGGGTGTTGCGGGCGATGCGGCCCTGATTCATCTCGTACGTTTCCCAATCGATGAAGCCGTCGTGATGCCCCGGAATGAGCACGGCCCACTCGGAGCGGGGCAGGTGGCGGGTCCGCTTTTTGACTCGGCCGGCTTGATCGACATAGCGCTCTTGGCGTGTCTTACCATAAGCGTATGCCCCGGCATAGACGGGATTGGTCAGCACGTGATGGATGGCCGTATAGCTGGCGGTGACCCATTGGATCTCAGCGGTGCGGTTCCATTGTAATGGGAAGGAAAGTCCTTCAGAACGAAACCACAGCCAAACCTGTCGGGCGGAGCCTAGTTCGGTGAATTTCTCAAAGACCGTACGAATGGCCCCGGTGACCGCCTGGTCTGGGTGGAAGAGCACTTCGCCATCCGCTTCACCCCAGACAAGACCGACGGGCAGGCCGCGACGCAGCTCACCACGTTTGGCCTTGTTGCGAATGCCGCCATCCAGGCGAGCGCGAATCACATGGAGCTCCGCCTCAGCCATGGTACCTTTTAACCCTAACAAAAGCCTATCATTGAAAAGGCCCGGATGATAGAGACCCTCCTCATCACCGATCAGTGTGTCGGTCACGCCACACAGATCGAGTAGTCGATACCAGTCCGCATTGTTGCGGGCTACTCGGGATACTTCAATGGACAGAATCAACCCAATGTGTCCCAACGCGACCTCGGCAGTCATCCGATCGAATCCACGCCGTTCTTCCGTGCCCGAGCCCGATTGGGCCAGGTCCTCGTCGAGAACGCTCACTTGATCCTTCAGCCAACCCAACCGCACGGCCCGGTCCAGAAGCTTGTACTGCCGGTCCGTGGACTCCCGGTTGCATGCGACCTGCGCCGCCGTCGATTGCCGTACGTAGACGTAGGCGCGGCGCTGCAAATGTCTCGGTTGAACCTTCTCGTTATCACTCATGGTCGTCCTCCTCATCGTACTGGGTCAACGGCGGATACACGGTCTTGCTAATCATTCGGGCCAGGAGGGTGATCAGTGCGGCGCGTTGCTCCGTGTCGAGATCCTCCCGTAGGGACGGCACTGGAGGATGGGGTTCCTCCGTGATCCAAAACTCCAGTTGGTGTGGCACGTCTGCTCTCCTCTTTGGGCGACGAATCGTCGATCGGCTCGTGACGTTCGAGCCTGCCAAGCAGAGCATCCACGACTTTGCGTGCCTGTAACAGGTGGAGGACCGAGCCAAGCAGGGTTGACGACCCGCCCTTTACGCCGTCCAACGGTGTCGAGGATCCATCGTCGCCCCTTCCCGGCGCCCGATCTGAGGTCCGTTCCTCGATGTCCGTCCACGCCGCGGGGATCAGTGATCTGGTTCCATCAGGAAGAACGAGGATCAGATGCAAGACGCCTTTGCGATGAGTGTGACCGAGCACATCCAGCGGCGTTCCTACCAGCGGATGATGCGGACGGATGATCGTAGCGCGTGAAGGAAGTGCCTCGATGTGGGTAGTGTGTCGTGTGTTCCTTCGATGCCATCGACCACGAATGGTTGGTAAAGTTCGTCGAGCACCGCGTGGCGGACCGGC
>CAYLRE010000459.1:0-2918 GCA_964385715.1 uncultured Planctomycetaceae bacterium | reverse complement strand
AACGAACAAAGCCGTCGCTCAAAGCGATTCGGAAGGCCTCAAAGGTCAGGGCATCCATCTTCAACCGTGTGACATGCTGGAGTCCCTTCGCGTTCTTACCGATTCGATCATACTCGTGAGCGTCGGACGAGATGACTTTCGGCAAGCACTCTTGCGCAGATAGTGCTTTTCGACGTTCATGGGCAACAGATCTGCGCTCCTCGTCATCGTCGCTGATTGTGTATACATCCCTCGAAGCGAGGTCGAGAATTTCCAACGCATACAAGGCGGGGTGCCTCATGATCCCAGCTTTGGTGGGAGGATGACCAGGAATTCTCGCCATGAATCCGGCGTCTGACTCGATATGCGCGGCGATTCCAATTCCGTCGAATGATTGGGCGAGATCTAAGCAGTCTTCAATTGACTGCTTGCAGTATTCGCCGTCTTCCGAGAATGTCAACCGACCAAAAGTAGCCGTAAGCTTATCCACCGTGGGGAAGTACAACAGCAGATGCCCTTGAATTGTCGTCAATTCGACTCCCGGTATCACCAGTAAATCCTTGGCGTCGGCGGCGGCGATTGCACGTGCAACGTTCGTTGTGGAATTGTGGTCCGTCACCGCAATGACATCAAGAGTCTCCGCGATCGCCTTGTCGACGATGCCCTGTGGCGTCATTTTGGCATCGCTTACATCCGGGGAGCCTTTCCACGAATGGATGTGAAGGTCCGCCCGTCTGAAGTGCGCACCCGATGGTGCTTTGAGAATATCGTTCTTTTCCATATTGGTTTCCGCCTGGATCTACGCGATGTCGTTCGAGCTTATAGCATTGTCTTCGTTGTGTGAAGATCCGAGCTCAGGTGCTGCGGGCTTAGAGGTTCGGTAGTTCTGCGACTGCCTCCCTCATCGTCCTGTCCTCGACGTGAGCGTAGCGGCACGTCATGGCAATGCTCGAGTGACCAAGAAGCTCCTGGATGACGCGGAGCGGCACGCGACGGGTCGAAAGCTCGGTGGCAAACATATGACGAAGCGCATGCCAAGCGATGGGTCGACCTGAGCACGCCCGCACAGGGGCCGTCGATGCTCGCGGATCGAGTTCGGATCCAGGAGACGACCAGGACCGATAGCAAAGATGAAGTCGTCAACACGGGTCACGCGTTCGAGTTCGGCGAGGACGCCTGGCGTCAGCGGAAGCTCGCGTACACGTCCGCTCCTGGTGGGGCCCGGGACGCCGACGTACGCGCTAGTTTCATGCGAGCCCGAGGTGAGGCGCCCTCAAGCACCAGGTCGTCCCAGCGGAGGGCAGCCACTTCCCCCAACCTACAGCCGGTATGCAGGAGGAACACGATGAGTGCCCGCCAGTACCCCGGCCGAGCCGCTTGTACGAGTCGTCGAGCTTCGTCGCTCGTGAGATACCGGTACCCTGCCTCGGGGACGGGCAATTGTCTCATCGGTGGGACGCTCGCGAGCAGGTTCCAGCGAACAGCGGAACCGAGGCACGTCCGGAGCACGGAGAGCACGTTGTTCACTGTCTTCGGGGACTTGCGGGCCGTCTTCATGGTGGCGACCAGCCGGTCGATGCGTTCCGGCGTGATTCCGTGCAGGGGCAGGTCGCCGAATGCCGGGAGGAGGTGCTTGTGAAGAATGCCGAGTTTGGAGTCGACCACGGAGGGGCGGTTCTTCACGATCACGTAGTCCTTCATCCAACGGTCGGCGAAGTTTCGAAAGATGACGTCGTTCAAGCGAAAGGGAGCGACCCCGCGCTCTTCCATCTCGAGGAAGCGCTTGCGGAGCACGCGTTCAAAGGCTTCGGTGCCGACACGCGTCTGTACCGGGGACCTCTTGCGGATGCGCCTTCCGGCGTATCGGAGGTCGACGTACCAATCTCCCCCGCGATCACGCCTGCGGATAGCGGACATAGGAGAGTTTGGCTGAAGAATCAAAGTCGGCGCGCTCCGTGCGCTTGGCTCCCAGGAAGACGTCAACGTCGTCGGGATGGATGCGTACTGAACGACTGATGCGATAGTGGGAGAGCTCGCCACGGGTAACCATGGCGTACACCGCCGTCTTGGCGATGTTCAATCTTGCTGCAACTTCTGCAGCAGTCAAAAGAGCGTCGCTTTGCTGCGACGCCCCTTCGTTTGGTTGTGAATTCATACGTGATAGTGGTTATCGAATAAGTGCGGCGCACTGTACCACTTCATGCGAATTTGTTAAGGTTTGACGGTCACGGGTGGTGTCTCCGCGAGTGTTAATAATGATGTTTAGGTGACCGTTTTGGTGTCCAGAATTCGCATCACGAGCACGAATTCAACAGAACGAGTCGTGCGAGATGGAATTGGGAATCGGGAATCCTTCGCCCGGTTGAGCATCTCTTGTCGGATCGAGTTTGCTCTATTTCGGTTCAGTCGGGCGTCGGTAATCCGTCCCGGACTCGGCAACGAGGTCCTCCACCCAGAAGATGGTGTCCCCGTCTCGAGCGAGCGTGGCCCTCGACCGGGTCTTCATGATCTTGGCTTCCTTCAGGAGCCGTTGCTTATCTCGTTTGTACCATGTCATGCACGGTACATGTCGGCGGCACGGAAGGCGTTACGTTGCGTAGTTCATCACATCCAAACGATTTGTTGCTGAAGACGCGGTCCCAGGCACGTTTGTTGCTGCGCCCGGTGAGCGGGTCGAGGGTTTACAAGAAACGTAGCTATGCTGCTGTGCGTCAAGAAGCCTCATCAATCCGAGGATGCTCTGCCCCAAAACAATATCAAATGCGTAACGGAGGCGGCCCAGGCGACATGAAATCCACATAACGGCAACACAAAGCCACGAAGAACTGCCTTCGGCGTTTTGGTGCAGACCGAACGGAGCCGGCATTCAAGTCGAAGGGAACTCTTAGAATGGCATCTCGTGTTGTACCGACGTTTCTAAACCCAGACATTTCACATGC
>CAYLRE010000458.1:0-2922 GCA_964385715.1 uncultured Planctomycetaceae bacterium | reverse complement strand
CCGTATGGTTCCCGAAAAGCGTGTGAAGACCTGCACCTACAAGGTCTGCAAGATGGTCCCCGAGACCAAGACCTGCACCTACAAGGTGTGCCGCATGGTTCCCGAGAAGCGAACCAAGACCTGCACTTACAAGGTCTGCCGCATGGTCAAGGAATGCCACACGAAGAAGGTGCCTTACAAGGTTTGCCACATGGTCTGTGAAAAGCACGTCAAGAAAGTGCCTTACACGGTCTGCAAGCCGGTCAACTACACGAAGACGATCAAGGTCAAGAAGTGCGTCGCGGAGAAGGTGCCCTACACCGTCACCCGCTGCGTGCCGAAGGTCGTCTGCAAGCAAGTCCCGGTCAAAGTTTGCTGCCCGGTGCCTTGTGAGCCGAAGTGTGGTTGCGACGCTGCCCCCAAGTGTGGCTGCGAAGGCTAACGACACGTTTGACGGAACGTCCCCTTTCGCTGCCACGGACCGGAAGGAAAGACGCTAGTCATCCAGGTGGCCCGATTCGCCTCAAGCGAGTCGGGCCACCTTTTTTTATAGGCCGAGACAAGTCGAAGTCCCACCTCGCCCCGAACCGCTGGGAGGGCGAGGCTCCCGCCGAGCCATCGTCGCGCCGAAGTGGAGCCACAATTGGTCGTGTCACTCGCTCACGCTTCGGGTTACATTGTCCGTCAGCGGTATTCCCTGACTAATTTACCCTTCCACTTTTCACGCGAAGCTCTACTGCATGACGTACGACATTGCCATTGTCGGAGGCGGAATTGTTGGCCTGGCCACTGCCATGCAGCTCGCCGAGCGCAATACCGGTTCGATCGTCGTACTCGAGGCCGAAGAAAAACTCGCCAGCCACCAAACCGGGCATAACAGCGGGGTAATTCACTCCGGCCTCTACTACCGTCCCGGATCCAAGAAGGCCCTCAACTGTGCCGCCGGCCGCGAGGCGATGTACCGCTTCTGCCAGCAGCATGACCTACCCCACGAACAGACAGGCAAGCTCGTCGTCGCCACACGTGAGTCGGAACTACCGGCCCTGGAAGAACTCGAGCGACGCGGACTGGCCAACGGCCTGCTGGGCGTTCGCCGCCTAGGACTTGAGGAACTTCGCGAAGTCGAACCGCACGTGGCAGGCATCGCTGGTCTGCTGGTCCCCCAAACCGGCATCATCGACTTCGTCGCGGTGGCAAACAAGTTGGCAGAGGTAGCCACGGCAGCGGGCACTACGATCAACAAGCAGATGGCCCTCCGCGGCGTTACTCGCGATGGACATGAACTCGTGCTCACAACCACCGCTGGCGAAATTCGCTGCCGACACCTGATCAACTGCGCCGGCCTACAATCGGACCGCGTAGCCAAGCTGTGCGGCGTGGAGCCGGGCGTACGCATCGTCCCCTTCCGCGGCGAATATTACGAAATGGTCGCCGAGCGGACATCGCTCATTAAGAATCTGATCTACCCGGTACCCGATCCCGGCTTCCCGTTCCTAGGTGTGCACTTCACCCGCATGATCCACGGCGGCGTCGAGATTGGGCCCAACGCGGTGCTCACACTATCCCGACGCGGCTACCGCAAGACTTCCGGCTTCAATCTACGCGACTTCTGGTCGCTGATCAGCTACGGCGGCTTCTGGCGACTGATCGCTGGCCAGTTTCGCATGGGCCTGGGCGAAACCTGGCGTTCCTACTTCAAGTCGGCCATGGTGCGGCAGATGCAACGACTCGTGCCAGAGGTGCAGAGCAGCGATGTCTACCGAGCGGGTGCCGGGGTTCGAGCTCAAGCGGTCTGGCCCGACGGCCGTCTGCTCGATGACTTCCACATCGTGGAAGCGGACCGCATGATCCACGTACTCAACGCCCCCAGCCCGGCGGCCACCGCCTCGCTCAGCATCGGCAAGACCATAGCCGACCTGGCGGTGAAGAGGTTTGGGTAGCCTGAAAACACGCACCCACTCTAACCATTTAAAACTACACATCTTACGGCACAAAACAAGCAACAATAGTCCGCTCATTTTCGCCAAGAGACACCAGAGCATAAGCTCTAGAACTTGACTTTTGGGCCCAAAAGAATACACTATCTTTTGGAGGACAACCGATAATGAACGATGCCTCGGAAGGGGACGAACTTGCTGAATCTATCGCAGATGCGATGGGAGCCGAGGGAGGTACTTCGGTTCAGTCGATCAGCATTTACATACCAAATAGAGACAGGCACGGAAAAGAGATTGGGAACCAGCGAGAATGGGTACTGAAAGCCCTAGACCTGCTGGGGGAAATCAACGGCGGAGCAACTGCATTGCCACCATGTGAAGGGGTGTGGCTGAATGAGGATGGAGATGTCATTCGCGAACATCCGGTCATTGTATACTCCTATATCAAACCTGCCCCGTTTCTCGAGAATCGGGATCGTATTCGAGATTTCTTACACCAAATGGGAACCGAGACAAACCAAGGCGAAGTAGCCTTTGAATTTGACCATCGATTCTTCCGAATCGAATTCCCTGCGGAGTAACAGTCATGTCTGCCACAAAATCAAAAAGCCGAACGTATCCACGCATTAAAGACCAAAGCAAGACGCTGCCAAGGATCGAGCCTTCGGTCGTAGCCGAGGCGTTAGGCGCGGAACCAACGGATCTAAAAGCAGGCAGCGGTGGCAATCCGCTTTCACTCTTCGTAGTGCGCCAAGAACTAATGCGTCGACTGCAGTCGACCGGCGGGCGTCCTTCTCTGGTTGGAGCGACAAGTCGCAAGAAGATCCCGTTAAACGATAGCCAGTGGTCGTTGCTTGAAAAGGTCGCTTCCGCAGTTGCGTCACCTAGCTTCGCGCCATCTGCTGGCCAGATTGCCAGCGTCCTGCTGACTCTCTCGCTCCAGTCAATCCACGTTGACAGCGGACAGGAACTAGAAGTTCCAAAAGCCGGGAACTGAGTGATGCTG
>CAYLRE010000457.1:0-2924 GCA_964385715.1 uncultured Planctomycetaceae bacterium | reverse complement strand
GGCGCGCTGGAAGATTACATGGAGATGGAGCGGTCAATCGTTCCGAGACGGAAAAGAACCGCCTAACAACTAAATAACAGCTACCGAGTTTACTCAGCGGCGAATTCTTGACCTACTGCGAAAGCGGCGGGCCACGAATTCGCCGCTTTTTTATTTTCAGCTATGGCGAGACGCCAGAAAGGGAGAACAGATGTCAGAGAAGGAAAAGGTCGAGACGACCGCAGAGGCAACCGAGACGGAAGCCGAAGTAACAACCCAACAGCCGGAAGCCGAAACCGAGACGGGAAAAGCCAACGATGTTGAGGCAATGGAAGCAGCGCTCAAAAAAGCCAACAGAGAAGCAGCTAAATTCCGCAAGGAATTAGAAGCATACCAGAAGGCCGAGCAGGAGCGCAAAGAGGCAGAGATGAGCGAGCTTGAGAAAGCGCAAGCGAAGATCGAGGAACTGCAAGAGAAAGCCTTAAAAGCCGAAGAAACTGCAAAGATGCAGGCTTTCAAAGCGGAGGTCGCTAAGGTATCGGCTTCCTTAGGCTTCGCAGATCCCGACGACGCAATCAAGATGCTGGACGCCGAGACGGAACTGGACGGCATCGAGGACGCGCTCAAAGAGCTTGCAGAAGCAAAGCCTTACCTACTGAAATCGGAAAACAAGACCAAGACAAACATCCGTCCGACAAATTCAGGCACGCCGCAATCAGGCGAGACGCCAGAAGAGAGGCGGACGCGACTTCTTGGGTAACAAGGAGACTAACTAATGGGTATGAACTTTTATTCTGATCTGGGCGCAATTGCGCAGAACATTCAGGACGATGCAATTTTCGTCGTGCGCGAAATGGGCCAGATGCAGAACTTTGTCACCATGTTTAGCGACATGGGAGGCGGTAATCCGCGTGTGGGCTACGTCTACAACGAACTGACCGCTGGAACTATCGGAGAAGACGACGACCTGACCAGCTCGTCCTTCGCTCCCTCAGCAGATCAGACCTTGACCCCTGCTGAGATTGGTTTGCAGGTGTTTGTGTCTGACAAACGCGCAGCCTCCGAAGCGCCAGAGAGCATTATCACCGACAGCGCGCGCGAGCTGGCATTTGCCGCACTGGACAAGATCGAGTCTGACCTTGTTGGCGATTGCGCATCCCTGACCGCCGGAACTATCGGCACGGCTGGCACTGCTATCACATGGGGCTACCTCGGCGCAGCTATCGCACAGGCACGCAACGCCAACAAGAGCAACGCTAAGCCTCTCGTGGCAATCGTCCACGCATATCAGGCCGCAGTGTTGGCGAAGTCCGCAAGCATCGCCGGCGCGACCTCGCTGGCGCAAGCTCCAGGCGTTACCGATCAGGTAACTCGCCAGGGCATCACCCCCGCCTTCCAGTATCTTGGCGTTCCCATCTATCAGGTGTTTGCTGACCCTGACAGTGGCGACGACTTTACCGGTGGCGTGTTCCCGCGTGAAGCCATTGCGATTGACTGGCGGCGTCAGATCCGCGTAGAACCGGAGCGCGACGCCTCACGGCGCGGCACTGAGTTCAACATGTCAGCCATGTACGCTCATGGCGTGTGGCGGCCTGATCGTGGCGTTCAGATGATTTTCGACGCTTCCGTGCCGACCAGCTAAAGGAGAAATGACATGAACTTGATGACCGTAAATGTACCGATTGCTGATCCTGGTGGAGATGACAAGCAGCTTTTCATCTTCCGCGCTCCTGAATCTTACGGCGGCTGCCGCCTGGTTCAGGCTGAGGCAGTCAACAAGGCCGCCACCGCTGGCGGCACGACCTTCACCTATTGCCTGCACAAGTACAGCAACGCAGGCACTCCCGCCGTCAATGGAACGATCACCGATGTGTTGGGCGGGACGGCTTCTTACTGGGCTGATGGTGTTCCTAAGGAATTCACCATTGACACAGACTACTCATTCTTAGACGCTGGCGAATGGCTGGTGCTGGATTACCAGGAAGTGTCCGCAGGTAATCCGACCCTGTCCCACGTAAACCTCGTGTTTGAGATGGGTAAGTAACAAATGAACCAGCACCGGTCTAGCCTACTAGTGGCGAAAAGAGACCCCTCCGCTCCTGGCCGGTGCTACTCGGAGGATTGCGAAAGGAGAGCGCATTGAAATTCACCTGGTTGAGTAACGCACCCTGGGCGCATACCGGCTACGGCGTGCAAACCAAACTGTTCCTTAACAAGTTCATAGAAATGGGACACGAGCCGGCAGTTATCGCCTTCTTCGGGCTGGATGGCGGCATCATCAAAATGGGCGACATCCCTGTGTATCCTAAAGGGTTCGACCCATACGGTAACGACGTGGTCAAAGCGCACACCAAAAAGCACGGCGCGGAAGTGTGTCTCAGTCTGATGGACGCATGGGTTCTGAACCCAAGCCAATTTGAGGGCATCAAGTGGATACCCTGGTTTCCAATTGACAGTGAACCGTGTCCGAAGCCTGTCTTGCAAAACGTATCGCAAGCATACCGGCGCATAGTGATGAGCAAGTTCGGCCTTGAGCAAATGCACAAAGCAGGACTGGACGCTTACTACATCCCGCACGGCGTAGACACGAGCCTATACAGGCCACACGATAAACAGGAAAGCCGCGAACAGTTGGGACTTCCCCAAGACGCTTACATCATCGGCATGGTTGCGGCAAATAAAGGCTTCCCGCCTCGCAAGGCGTTCACGCAGCAGATAATGGCGTTCCGCGAATTCAAGCAGAGGCACAGCGACGCAGTCCTGTACCTGCACACATTCACCTGTGAGCACGGGGAATTCGGCGGGATGAACTTGCCGGAGTTTGTTGAATTCGCAGGGCTTGAAGTTGGTAAGGACGTGTATTTCCCGAACCAGTACGACATGATGATGGGCGTTTACAACGAAACCACAATGGCGAAGCTATACAGCGCAATGGATGTGCATAT
>CAYLRE010000456.1:0-2954 GCA_964385715.1 uncultured Planctomycetaceae bacterium | reverse complement strand
CATCGATCTCGTCGTTCACTTGGGACGTGCTTATCGTCGTTGCCAGCGCCGCCTTGCGGCAGCCAAGCTGTGCGGCTGCTGTAAACACCGGCCTGAAAATGCAGCGCTATTCGGTTGCTGGAATGCCGGTCTGAAAATGCAGCGCTCATCACCCTTGCTCGTGTATTGTGAGCAAGACTTGTATTCGTCGAAAGATCGATACAAGCCACACGATGCTCACAATCGCGAGGGAAATGAGTGTTCAACGACATGGAGAAATGGACGCAAATCCGCCGCGACGTACTCGTCGGCGGCTTGAGCAGGCGAGCGGCTTGCAAGAAGTACGAACTGAGCTTCCGGACCATCCAGAAGGTCCTGGCGAGCGAGGAACCGCCGACCCATCGCAAGAAAGTCGAGCGGCCTAAGCCGGTGATCGGGCCTTTCATCTCGATCATTCATGACATCATCGAGGCCGACAAGAAGGTTCATCCGAAGCAACGCCACACCGGCAAACGCATCTTCGAGCGGCTCCGCGACGAGCATGAGTACACCGGCGGGATCACCGTCGTGACCGACGAGGTCCGGCGCTACAAGCAGAAGTCGGCGGAGGTTTTCATGCCGCTGGCGCACCCGCCGGGCGAAGCTCAGTTCGATTTCGGGCAGGCCCGCGCGATCTATCGCGGACGCGAGATCAAGGTCATGTTCTGCGTGATGTCGCTGCCGCACAGCGACGCCTTTTTCTGTCAGGCGTTTCCGCGCGAATGCACCGAGACGTTCCAGGAAGGTCACGTCCGCGCGTTCGAGTTTTTCGGCGGCGTCCCGACGCGGATCAGCTACGACAACTCGAAGGTCGCGGTCGCTCGGATCGTCGGCAAGCGAGGCCGAAAGCCGACGCGGGAATTCTTGCGACTGCAGTCGCACCATCTCTACGACTCCCACTTCTGTTTGGTCCGGCGTGCGAACGAAAAGGGCCACGTGGAAGGCTTGGTCAAGTTCGCCCGGCGAAACTTTATGGTGCCCGTTCCGGTGTTCGATGACTTCGAGGAGTTCAACCGAAAGCTTGCCGACGACTGCCGCAAGGACCTCGAGCGCACGTTGCGCGGCAAGTCCGGCACAAAGGCCGAGCGGCTCGAAGAAGATCGCGAGGCGATGCTCCCGATTCCCGACAACCGCTTCGAGGCAAGACGCGTCGACACAGGCCAGTCAAACAGCTTGGCGCTCGTCCGGTTCGATCGGAACGACTATAGCGTGCCGACGAAGTATGCGCATCGCAAGGACCTGACGATGGTCGGTTCGCTTGACCGCGTGCGGATCGTGGCCGACAGTCATGTGATCGCCGAGCATGTCCGCGATTGGGAAGCACAGAACGTGCATTACGAGCCGATCCACTACCTCGCGCTCCTTGAAAAGAAGCCGAATTCGCTCGATTTCGGCCGGCCGTTCGAGAGCTGGAAGCTTCCCGATAGCTTCGCGGTTCTCAGGCGCCGGCTCGAATCGGAATCCGGCAGCGAAGGTCGACGCGAGTTCGTCAAGGTCTTACGGCTTCTGGAGCATCATTCGCCGAAAGAACTGGGAGAGGCGGTCCGGCGGGCACTTCAGATCAACGCCCTGACGGTCGACGTCATCCGTATTCTCTTGCAAGAGGGGCGCGAGTCGCCGGCGAAGATATTCCAGCTCGACAACCGCCCGCATCTGCAAGATCATTCCATTCCCCAGCCGCACATCCATCAGTACAACCAACTACTTATCAGCAAGAGCGACAACCATGAAGAAACGCGAAACGAAAAGCACCGTCCTATTGAAGCATCATCTCAAGTCACTCAAACTCCCGACAATGCACGATGAGTGTGAAAAGATCGCTGCCCGTTGCGCAAAGGAGAACGTCGATCATCTCGGCTTCCTCTTGCAGCTCTGCGAGCAAGAACTGCTCGACCGCGAGAAGCGGGCATCGAACCGTCGCTTGAAGGCGGCCAAGTTCCCGAACTACAAAACGCTCGAAGACTTCGAGTTCCAGGCCCAGCCCTCGATCAACCGCGTATTGGTCAGCGAACTGATGCGAGGCGAGTACATCGAGCGGCGCGAGTCGGTCATCCTGATCGGCCATCCCGGCACCGGCAAGACGCACATCGCCACGGCCCTCGGCATCGCCGCATGTGGGCTCGGAAAGAAGGTCCGGTTCCATCGCGTGACCGAACTGATCACGCAGCTGATGGAAGCCCGTGAGGAACGGCAGTTGATGCGAATGAAAAACCAGCTCGCGAAACTTGACCTGTTGATCCTCGACGAGTTGGGCTACGTTCCCGCGAGCAAACTCGGCAGCGAACTCCTCTTCGACGTCATCTCGGCCGCGTATGAACGGACGAGCGTGATCGTCACGACGAACCTTCCGTTCGAGCAATGGACGGAGGTCCTCGGCAGTCAGCGTCTAACCGGTGCGGTCCTCGACCGCCTCACGCACCACTGCCACATCCTGGAAGCGACAGGCGAAAGCTACCGCCTGGCGGACGCGAGAAAGCGATCCACCAAACGCAAAAACCCGCGTGACCAAGCCGATCCCGGCAAGTAAACACATCGTTACAATCGGCCTCCCCCTAGGGGGAGGAAGTAGGGTCTTCCGTAACGTCATCCGTCAGGTTAAACTAAGAGAATCCCAACCCCGAGCGCTGCACTTTCACGCCGATGCGCGCTGCATTTTCAAGCCGGTGTTTACAGCGAAGGCCTGAAGCTGCAAGCATGTCGATGTGAGGGGTGCGGATCTCCTTACTACCCTGACAGCCCAGGTCAGCATATCCCAGGTCAGCACCTTCCGCCATTCGCCGTTCGCTTCTTTTTCATCGCCCACCGTCCTTTTCTTTTAGCAGCTCACTGATCGTTTTTGCGGCCTCAATGCGGATATCCCGCTCTGGTCCAGTAACGGCATAAGGGTCATCGTCATCGCCAACAGCAGCCAAGGACCCGTTGAAGTAGAGGTGGTA
>CAYLRE010000455.1:0-2960 GCA_964385715.1 uncultured Planctomycetaceae bacterium | reverse complement strand
TGAAGTCCGGAAGGTCCACGCTGATGAGTTGAGCCGCTGCGTTGTTTCCCGGAAGCGAGATGGACGCGGCGAGGGTCTGCTCGGACCCGGTGCCGTCGACCACGCCCACGCTCACTTTGGGGCTGGCGCTGTACCCGTTGCCGAAGAAGGACAGATCCTCGTAGGTCACGCTTGCGGTTCCCGGTTCGGGCGCCGTGGTGAATGAGAAGAACTCCGTGGGCGTGCCCTGGTTGACGCCGGCGACGTTTAGCCCGGGTGAGCCCGAATCGGTCGGATGGAAGAACGCATTGGTCACGATGAATGCATTGGCCCCGCCGCCGGTCAGGCCGCCACTTTGCGACAGCCGGCTGGCGGCCGTGAAGGGGTCGGTGTCTCTCGAATCGAACGCCGTCGTATTGAAGTTGCCATCCGGCCCGTTGAAGTCATACACAGCGATGGTCGCCGGGAGCGTCCCGGAGGGGACGACATCAAGCGTCAACAGCGGCCGCTCGGAAACGCTGCCGGATGTTGGCTTGTCGAATGCCACGCGACCCGCATTGGTCTGGTCTCGCCCCCGAAAGAGCAGCCCCGCATTGACGCCGTCCACCCAATCTTGCAGGACCGCTTGCGGGATTGTCACGTCGACCGTGTCGTTGACGGCATACGACGCCTGATTGATCGTGGCGATCGGTGTGGCCCCGTAGCCCTGGCTGGGGGTGCCCAAGCCGCCGAGCGTTGGGTCTCCCACGTTACCCGTAGCGACCGGCAGATCCAGACCGGCGCTGTCCTTCCACAGGACGCTGGTGTCCTGGTTGAAACGGTTCCAGGACGACGTCGACGAACTCCAGCCGACGTTGTTGTCGTCGACCTCGTAAACGTCGAAGAAGTCACCGGGGTTGGGGCTGCCGTCCACTTGAGCGATGGTCAGCGTGAGCGTGCCATCGCCTACTACCGTCTGACCCGCCAACGATGAGATATCGAAACGAAGCAGGAAACGATTGTCCGCTTCGTTGCCGGCATCGCCGACATACATATCGTTGCCGGCTTTCCCGTTGATGGCATTGTCCCTCATTCGCAGCGAGTTAGACCCGCTGTACGCGTCGACTCCCTGCTGAAACGTGACTGTCGCCGCATGCGCCATCGCGGTGCCAGTCAAGAGAACGAGCGATGCGACCAGCACGCTGCCGAAGAGTTGCTTGGTCATGACGTTACCTCGCTTCCATCTGCTCAAGAAGATAGTGTTCAGTTTGCTCTCGACGTAAACCTCAGCCGTGTCTCCGCTTGCGGACGTACCCGCCCAGGCCCGCGACGGCCAGGCCCAGCGCGCACATCGTCGCCGGCTCGGGGATGACGCCGGGCGGCGCGGCAACCGTCAGCGTGAGAGTGGGCTGATTGCTCGCGGCCGATCCTGTGTTGAACCACCAACGACTGTAGTTGTTCATGTCCGCGTCCGTGTTGGCGCGGAGAACAAGATAGTCACCCGCACTCGCCCCGTGACTGTCGTACAGATCATTGATGAAGTCCGTTAGGGCAGCGTCCGTCCCGGCGGCTGAGATCAGCCTGCCTGTCGAGTACAGACCG
Source organism: uncultured Planctomycetaceae bacterium (assembly GCA_964385715.1). GTDB lineage: Bacteria > Planctomycetota > Planctomycetia > Pirellulales > UBA7805 > MB-PLM-2. The sequence continues at coordinate 1,400 of CAYLRE010000455.1, read as the reverse complement.
GCCATATTGTCCCAAACTTTCACCGTATTGTCTGTTCCGATGTTCCATCCGTCCTTGGTTTCCGAATTGGTGCCAGTCAGGAAGAAATCATCGATGTCCGTAATGCTGCCGTTGTTCAAGTTGGCGCCCACATCGCCGATGTCCGCGGCAGGCACGTACCCGACGGCCCACAGGTCCGCGTGCTGATTCGGACTGTTATTCTTGTGGTCAATGGTGAGGGCAAACGACGTATCCTCCGGCAGGAATCCGCCCGTCGGCTGCTCTGGTAGTTGGAAGAGCATCATGTGATTGTATCTTTGGTTGTTCCCTGATCCGCCTTCTCCCGCTCGGGCTGTGGTCCCGCTCTGGTTGAAAGAGAAGGTTGATCCGCTCATCCTTGTCAGTTCTCCGCCGTAACCGCTTTCGAGGGTCGTTCCGGGCCCGAGAGGGTCGACGCGGAGTGTCGGTTCGAGATAGCCTCCCGTGTTCCCGAGAGCGGAAAAGCGGGTCTGGGCTGTATTGTGAGAGCTGTTGTTCGATAGCACCAAAGTGACTTCGTTATTCGTGTCGTTGGCAAGAAGCGTCTGGAACGTACTGGCGGGAACGGATATCCGGACGTTTCCCGTGCTTGTGTAGCCGTAGGAAGTAAGGGCAGTGAGACTCGCAGTAGGGACGTTTCCCGTTCCATCCGGGCGGGTGTTCCATGTCAAGCCGGAGTTCCAAGTCGTTTCACCACTGACTCCATTGTTCAGAGACCACACATTCAGCGTGTTCGAGTTTCCGGTTCCAATGGCTTCCACATTGATATCCAACGTCACGGTGTCGGTCGCGTTGACGGTCAACCCGGAAGTGTCAAAACGGAGATAACCGATACGGGAGTAGGAGTTAGTGCCATTGCTCTTGATCATGAGCTGTTCAGTTTCATCTTGGTCAGTAGTGGCTTGGTTCTTTCTCACAAAGGCATTGTCGCTTGCGGTAATGCTGGCGGCGGTCGCCGGGACCGCCATCGCCAGGCACAACAGCAGTCCGATCAGGGGCAGTGTTCTCATCATCATCTCCTTTGAGGGTCTCTTGACTCCAGTCAACCCGGGACCGATCTCAGCCGGGAGCTCCCAGATAACCTCCAGTTCGCAACCTCCGCGAACTGATTGTTTAATGATATCCCGTCTTGAAGGCTCTGTCAAGAAGTATCTCCCGCAGGTTGAGGTTGTTTGCCGACGGGTCAGCGGGAGCAGGATGTGACCGTGCCGATGCCCGCGTCTGCGGTTCTATCTTCAACCGTGCTCGCAGCAAACGCCCCAACCTACGAGGGGCCGGGGCGTTGGGTGCGTGTGACTGTATTGCGGCTATCTAGCCGCGTCTGCGTTTGCGGACGTACCCGCCCAGGCCCGCGAGGCTCATCCCGACGGCCAGCATCGTCA
>CAYLRE010000454.1:0-3006 GCA_964385715.1 uncultured Planctomycetaceae bacterium | reverse complement strand
TGCGGGTCATGGCGTTGGCATCGTCTTCGATCTTGCGGATTTGTTCCTTGGTGAGCTGTTGGGTGCGTTGCTCACGCCAGTCGGCAAGCGTTGGCGGTCCTTTGTAGACCGTTGCGGCTCTGCCGTCTGGCGCAATGAAGTCACCCATCTTTTGGAGTTCGACCGGCTTGTTGCGTTTTTTATCCTGCATTTTTGGCAGGGGCAGGGTTTGCCATGGGCCGCGGGCAACGGGACGATCGATCAGATGTTGGATAAGCGGCCGCGCTTTGTCTGCCGGGAACTCGTTGGCTATCTGGATGATCTGATCGACGAGGGTCATTTTAGGATTCGATCCTGATCGAGGGCGGGCAGACTGTCATGGCGTTAAATTGTTCATCGCTTAGGGGTTCTGACGACTTGACGCTTAGCGGGTAGATGGCGCGTTCCATGGCTTCTGCCTGCATTACATCCCAGGCTTTGACCAATGCGCTGGCATGTTCGCGGACCCCTTCAAGAACGCTTCCGTGCTCTGCATCCACGTCCCGCTGGCTAGCCAACCATTCTTTGTAATGGTTGGCTATGCGGTGTTCCGCCGGGTCTGTCCGGTCATCGAAGGCTTCGCCAATCCCTTCGTGCATCAGAACCCGGTGCGTGGCCGCCATGATGTCGTCCTTGACCAGTCGGCGTTCGAACTCGATCGTGCGGAAGACCTCTTCAGCGATCTTTTCAGCTAGCTTGGTCATGTGATTTTCTCGATCCCCTGAATGTCAGCCAGTGTAACGCCTTTGTGCGGGTCTGGCCAAGGGTTTGAGGGTGATGTCAACGGTCCGTTTCGGCGCTTTGATCCAGTCTGTAGCCGGTCGGTTCGCGATTGGCTGATGGGGTCGCGCATGGCTCTGGCGATCAATCTAGGCTTATCGCCCGACATAGGCCGCAGCAGCCGACAGGGCGGCAATCTCGGTCATTCCGATGCGCAAGTATGGAACATCGATGCCAAAAGCCTTCAGGCAGCCGATTGTCACCATTACCAATGCAGCTATGGATACCGCCGCTTTAACGCCACCGATGATCTGAGCTGTGTTGACGTTTGCGTTCATTTCCGGCTCCTGCCGATGAGGATGGCGACGGTTTCGACTAGGGCAATCAGGCAGACGGCAACGACGAAAAACACAAGTAGCAGCTCTGGATTACTGCTCATTGCCGCATATGCGCTTTCGATTCCGGCAATTGCCTTGGTGCTGTCCACGTCCTGCCCGATTTATCTTGCAGTGTGTCTTTGTTGTTCCGGTGGCGTCTGCGTTTGTGATTGCGTCGGATGGTGTCGCGTACGCAAAAAGGCCGGTGAAGCACTCGCGATGCTTCCCGGCCATCCGTGTTTCGGGAACTATATACTTGACGGAACACTCCCGTCAGCGTATTGTGGGGTCAATCAAAGCAACTGGTTGATCCCACATGCCTTTCAACATTACCGATCCCGTATTTTCTGACGAAGCCAAAGCCCGCGCGTTTTTCGAAAAACAGCGCTGGCCCAATGGCCCCCAATGTCCTTTCTGCGGAGAAACTGAAAACGTCACGCGGCTCGGCGGTAAAGCCGGTGCCGAAGGGCGTTTGCATTGTCGTTCCTGCCGCAAGAAGTTCTCCGTGACAGTCGGAACCGTCATGGAACGCTCGCACATTCCCTTGACCAAGTGGCTCATGACCTTCCGGCTCATGGCTTCCAGCAAGAAGGGCGTCTCGGCCCATCAGGTCCACCGTATGCTCGGCGTGACCTACAAGACCGCTTGGTTTCTGTGCCATCGTGTCCGTGAAGCTATGGGCCTGCCCAAATCGACCGAACCCATCGGCGGCAAGGGAAAGACCGTCGAAGCTGATGAAACTTTCGTCGGCGGCAAAGCCAAGAACGTTCATCGTGGCAAGCCTATTCCTCCCAAGCGTCCCGTCGTGGCCTTGGTCGAACGCGGAGGCGAAGTTCGCGCCCGTCACGTTGCCGACGTGACCGCCAAGTCTATCCGCTCTGTCATCGTCACCCAGGCCAGCCGCGACAGCAATCTCAGCACCGACGAAAGCTTGACCTACTACTGGCTTGGTCGCGAGTTCGAAAAGCATATGTCGGTCAACCATTCCGCTGGTGAATACGTTCGCGGCGAAGCCACCACGAACACGATTGAGTCGTTCTTCGCTATCATCAAACGCCAGATGTACGGGACGCATCACGCGGTGTCCGAAGCCCACTTGCAGCGCTACGTCAACGAGATCGCCTTCAAGTGGAACAACCGCGCCAAGCTGGGCATCAATGATGAAGCCCGCACCAACGCCGCGATCCGAGGATCAACCGGAAAACGCCTGACCTATCGGCGGACTGACAACGCCGCAAACGCCTAAGCAGAAGGCAAGACACTTCATATTGTGGCGCAAAAAGCGAAACAGCACAAAGCCTTGACTCACAACTGAGCTTGTCTTCCACTCCTAACGACGGCGCGAATCGATGGGCCGTCAGGGTTGCCCCCCTGACGGCCCTAGACTTCGCGTCCCCGCACAGGTTGAGCCGAGCGCGGGAACAAGCGACAGACAAGATAAGTGTAAGCGTAACGACGCTGCGGTCAATAGCTCGGCTCCTTTCAATCTGCGCCATCGTGCGCATCAGAAGGAGACTGGCAATGCCGGTTAAACCTACACCGCCAATGACGGCGGAACTTGCCGTCAAAGCCCTCACACTCGTGAAGGTTTGCGGCCTAAAGCAACACCAAGCTGCTGCGATTCTCGGCCTAAACCAAGGCCGAATTAGCGAAGTGATCACCGGAAAGCGTTATCCAGGCGCCAAGCCTATGCCGCCTGATCAACTCTCCTTCAACATCTGACCTTTAGCGCCGTCCTTGCCTTTTGCCTTTTTGGTGAAAGGCTTGGGCGGCGTTTTCACTGCCTTTTGAACGCCGCGCAGGAACCGTTCCTCGGCTCCCGGCTCGTCCTTGATCTCTTCCTTCTGAGGCTTCTTTGTCATGACAGAACCATATGTCGAAAAAGTAGAAA
>CAYLRE010000453.1:0-3015 GCA_964385715.1 uncultured Planctomycetaceae bacterium | reverse complement strand
AAGCTGTTCGAGAAGCGGATCGTGCTCGATTTTACAGACCATCTCTCGGATCGCGATCTGTACCGCTTGATCTACCGAGACATTCTTTCCAGCCAGGAAAAGCTGGTTGAGACGGCGGGTGCCTATCTGCATTGGGACTGTGCCGATGCGACTGGCGATCCGGAACTCTGGCTGCGTTTTTATGCCAGCGACCGGGAACGCGAAAACTGGGCCGACGAGTTCGATGAACCGCTTCCGGCCAAGGAAGAGCCACCCTACGCTCGCCGCGTACCGCGGCGGCCTCTGTAGGCGTCTTCTCTAACGCGTCGGTCAAATTTTTACGGCGTGTTACTCTGGCTCCCCAGGCAGGGTCGAGCTAGAATGTGGACCAACTTGGGCCACGTTCTAGAATTCGTGTTTTGCCTGTGCCTACTCGAGCCAAGAAAAAGTCGACCGCTTCTCCTCGTCGCCGGAATGGAAGCCCTGGGTGGGTGAACTGGTCGGACGAGAAGCTGCTCGACATGCGGATGTGCGATCTCGGTGTCCAACTGGAAGGGACGCCGCTTGAGGATCGCATGGCCAAGCTCTACCGAGAACTCGAACAGCAGGGAATTCGCTTTCGCCCTCATTGCTGGCTGTCTGAGGATTGGTTCTCGCCCGACGACGTACCGGGCATTGCGATTCCTTTCTATCTCGCGCATCCACGATTGATGCGTTTGGAGAAGAAGCAGCTGCTGGAAGTCGAAGGGGGAACCGTCTCTTGCTGCATGCGGATCCTGCGCCACGAAGCGGGACACGCGCTTGACACGGCCTATCGATTGCATCGTCGCCGCAAATGGCAGGCAGTGTTCGGCAAGAACTCGGCTCCCTATCCGACGTACTACCAACCGAAGCCGTACAGCCGTAGCTACGTGGTGCATCTCGATCAGTGGTACGCCCAGAGCCATCCGGCGGAGGATTTCGCCGAGACGTTTGCCGTGTGGCTGAAGCCGCGAAGTCCCTGGCGAAAACAATATGCCGACTGGCCGGCGTACAAAAAGTTGGTCTATGTCGACCAGGTAATGGACGACGTACGCAGTAAGTCGCCGCCGGTCCGTTCACGCCGCCGCGTCGATCCTGTCCATCGAATCAAGAAGACGCTTCGTGAGCACTACGCAGCCAAGCGGGAACACTACGGCATCGGGGCCAATAGCTATTACGATCGCGATTTGCGGCGGCTGTTCGCGGAAGTGCCCCGAGCGCATTTGAAGAACGGATCCCGACCTGCCACGGCCGCGTCGTTCCTGCGCCGCGTGCGGCCGGAGCTGCGCCGCGTGACCGCGGAGTGGACCGGGGCTTCGCCTTATACCGTCGATCAGGTATTGCGTGAAATGATCGATCGGGCTCGCGAGCTGAAACTTCGTCTGGCCCACAGTGAACAGGATTCCAAGCGAGATGCGCTGGCGATGGTCGTCGTGCATACGATGAAGCTTCTCCAGCGAGGACACCACCGGGTGGCCCTATGAAGAAACTCCGTGTGCTGGCCTTGATGCATGAAGATCTCGTGCCGCCGGATTCGCTCGACGGCTATAGTCCCAAGGAAATTGCCGAGTGGAAGGTCGAGTTCGACGTCGTTCAGGGGCTCAAGGAGCTGGGCCACGATGTACGACCGCTGGGCGTGACCGACGAGCTGGGGCCGATTCGCCGCGCCATTCAGGAATGGCAGCCGCACATTGCCTTCAATCTGCTGGAAGAGTTTCACGGCGTCGGTGTCTATGACCAGCATGTGGTCAGTTACTTGGAACTCATGAAGCAGCCCTACACTGGCTGCAATCCTCGCGGCTTGATGCTCACGCACGATAAGCCGCTGATGAAGAAGATTCTCGCCTACCACCGCATTCCCACGCCTCGCTTCGGCACGATTCCCTTGGGGCGGAAGTTCCGCGGTGCCCCGAAGAAATTGAAGTACCCGCTATTGATCAAGTCGGCCGTCGAAGATGCCTCGCTGGGTATATCGCAAGCTTCGATTGTGCAAAGCGACGAGAAGCTGGCCGAGCGAATCCAATTCGTTCACGAAAAGGTTCATTCCGAAGCGCTGATTGAGGAGTACATCGAGGGACGCGAGCTCTACGTTGGCGTGATCGGAAATCAGCGACTGAGTACTTTTCCCATTTGGGAGATGCTGTTCAATAAGATGCCAGACAACGTGGCTCACATCGCCACGGCTCGCGTGAAATGGGATCCCAAATACCAGAAGAAGCACGGTATTGTCACTGCCGCGGCACAGGATATCCCTGAGAACGTTGAAGCTCAGATTGTGAAGCTTTGCAAACGGGCCTACCGTGTGCTTTCGCTGAGTGGGTATGCCCGCATGGATCTTCGACTAACCGAAGATGGGAAGGTTTTCCTGATCGAGGCGAACGCCAACCCGAACTTGGAGTTTGGCGAAGACTACGCTGAATCGGCCGAGAAAGTGGGAGTGTCTTATGCAGAGCTGTTGCAGCGAATTCTCAACTTAGGACTTCGATACCAGGCGGCCTGGCGAGAATAGCCGCCTCGGACGGCGATACCGGCAATGGCACATCGCCGACTCTAGACGCACTCGCTATAATTCCTTCTCAAGTGAGTCGGCTCGCTTGAGTGACATCGACTCAACAAGCTTTCCCGCACTGAAACCACTTTGCTCATATGCGTACTTCGGACATTATCAAGATCGTCGTCGCCTGTGTCGTCCTCGCAGGTCTTGTTGTTATTGGCTACGACTATTTCGTTCCTGTTCCGGAAACCTTGAACGGGCCCAATCCAGAAATCACTGCAGAGGAGCGAGTTGTGAAAACAGACAAAGAGTGGAAGGCCCTGCTTACCGAAGAGCAGTACTACGTAACCCGTAAGAAAGGAACGGAGCGATCGGGGACTGGCAAGTACGCGTATCACGACGGTGACGGCATCTATCGCTGCGTCTGTTGTGGCCTGGAGCTATTTGATTCCAAGACCAAGTTTGAATCGGGGACCGGCTGGCCAAGCTTTTATGACATCGTCAAGCGGGAGAACGTGACC
>CAYLRE010000452.1:0-3024 GCA_964385715.1 uncultured Planctomycetaceae bacterium | reverse complement strand
GTGAGGAATGGCTCGGCGAAGATCACCCAGCGGTTCAATGCCTTCAGTACGGCATCGCCCTTCACCACGCTGGCTTGCCGCGCCCGTTCCTCAACGATGTCGAACGACTGCTAAAATCGGGCGATTGTCCACTCACGATAGCTTCACCCACGCTTGCCCAAGGCCTGAACCTGTCGGCCGGCGTGCTACTGGTTCCCTCCATATGGCGCAACCAGAGAATCATTCCGGCGGCCGAGTTAGCCAATGTCGCAGGTCGCGCCGGCCGCGCGTTCGTCGACTTAGAAGGACTCGTACTTCATGTTGTGTGGGAAATCGATCTGAGTCGCAGGAAGTGGGCGGAGCGGCAATGGGAAAAGCTCGTTGCCGAGGCTAAGGCGCCGGAAGTTAGCAGCGGCCTGTTAGTGCTGACCACGCTTATCTACAAGCGTATTTCCGCCGCTACTGGCATACCGCTCGACGAGGTGGTTGAGTATGTGACGGGTCATGGGGACGCGTGGGACTTTAACGAGTCCGCTGCAGACAAGGTTAGCGTGAGCGCTGCAGACTGGGAGCGGGACGTCGCATCCCTCGATGCTGCCATCCTCGCTTTGCTGGATGCCGAAGCCGAGGAGACGAGCCTGGATAGCGAGCTTGATTCGGTCTTGGAGGGATCACTTTTTTCAAGACAGCTCGCACAAGAGGAGCAGAACCTCCAGGCTCTTTTGCGTCGCTTCTTGGTAGCCCGAGCCCACCGGATCTGGACTCAGACGAGCACGCCCCAGCGAAAGGGGTATCATCTGGCCGGCATCGGTCTTCGTGCAGGGCAATTCCTGGACGCCAACATTATGAACCTAATCGCTCTTCTTCTTCGTGCAGAGGCAGCAATGATCAACAGGGACACAACTGCTACGGCCGATGCCGTAGTTGGGTTCGCAGAGCTCGTTTTCCAGGTGACGCCGTTCCGTAGCCCTGGGGACATACCTGATACGTGGCGAAACGCCTTACGAGCTTGGATTGAAGGGCGCGCCGCGTCTGAGGTAGTCAGCATTGGTGGTGACGGTGGTGTAGACTTGCTGCAGGACGCGCTGACGTATCGGCTTCCTTGGGCGATGGAAGCAGTTCGCGTTCACGCGGGGGCACTCGGGCAGGAAAGTGCGGACCAGCTTCAGGGCCTGGCAGGCTTGGCCGTGGAAGCAGGCAGCGTTAATCGCAGCGTTGTCATGCTGCTGCGCAGCGGGCTTAGCTCACGCGAAGCTGCCATGGCAGCCGTCGCAACGACTGGGGCGTCTTTCGTTGACCGCGCCGGGATGAAGGTGTGGCTGAGGTCAAAGGAGACCGAACAGTTCAGCGCTAATGACGACTGGCCTACCCCGCAGAGTCGGCACACCTGGCTCCAGTTCTACGATGGCGAGAAGAAAGGCGATCGCCGGAAGTGGATGCGTGAAATCCAGACTGCGAGGGTTGACTGGTTCGGCGACGTCCCCAAACCCGGCATCCATGTTGTCGTGGAGACAGACGCTGGCGCTGATGTCGGGCTGGTGCTGACGCCTGACTTCGTGAGGCTCGGCGTCCTCAAGTCATCCCTTCGGAGACCTCATAGGGATATCGTGAAGGCCCTTGTTGGAGACAAACCTGGAACCATATCGGTTGAATTTTTCGGGCCCCAGCCCAAGCATAGAAGGATCGCCTCTGATAATCGCCCAGGATCATGCGCATAACGAAAAGACTTTGCAGTGGATGGGCTGCAATAGGCGCCGCGCTGAGCCATCCCGTTGTGTCGCTTTGAGATACTTGCTAGGATGCTTGCCTGAAATTTCGAGCAAAATGGCTATGCCTCAAAGCGAGGGGTGCTGCCCAGAATGGTGAAATTGCCTTGCCAAATTGAGGCGCGCCGCCTAAAATACCTTTCCAACTCTGGGGTAACACTCAAGTTTTTTGTCTAGTAATTGTTATCCAGCGGGATGAATAATTACGAGCGCAGCAATACTGTCTGAGTTCAAAGATCAGTTGAAGAACTATTGTCACTCTCAGGGAATTGAGGTCATACTCTGGTCAGGGGCCCGACCTTTAAGTCGCAACATTTTAGGCGTTATCACTCCCCCGCAGAGACTCTCTTATATGTGGAGGTCAGGAGCCAACAACCGGGCTTTTGGGGACTCACAGCAAATTGCATTAAAGAACTGATGAACTCTCGCAACCCGTGGTACGCTGTATTGCTGCTCGGTTCGGCGGACCATGGGTACCTATTGCCAGCAAATGAGGTGGAGCAACGTAGTAAGGACGTACGCTGGGCACTCTCGAGCGAAGGTGATTGCAAAGTGAATGAAGGTAAAAATGTGGAGCACAGGTTCAAATTCGATTCTTTTGAAACATTCGCCCAGCGAGTTTTTCAATAATCAGTCCAGGCTGGATAAAAATCCAACGTACCTGACTGGCCATAGCTTGTCCGACTTGTTAGATATGTCCTTGGCGGCCAAAAACAGCAGGTGGGAGGATATCCAGATTTAGAAGGATTTACACATGTCAGAGGAAATAGCCATTTTTGTTGCTTTACAGACATTTGCTGAGTCAGTCACCCAGAAGTTCTCCCAGATCACGACGGGGGAACCTGAAGACCAGCTTCGCGGCCCCTTTGAAAGATTCATGCAAGACGTGGGTAAGGTTCTCGCCCTTAGTGTCATTTGTACGGGCGAAACAAAGTTGCCTGGTCGGCTGGGCAAGCCAGACTACGCGATCCATTCCAATAAGCTGCTTGCTGGTTATGTTGAACTAAAGGCTCCAGGAGCGGGCGCAAATCCCAATCGTTACACCGGCCACAACCGGGATCAATGGCGGCGATTCGCGGCTATCCCTAACCTGATTTATTGCGACGGTACGGACTGGGGTTTGTATCGTAGTGGTGAGGCGGTTGGCCAGATTGTTCGTCTTTCAGGCGACGTAGGAACTGATGGCAAGGCTGCTGTGATGGTTAAGGACGCAGAAGGACTGTTACAGTTACTGACTGACTTCCTCGAATGGCAACCTATTGTGCCCAATGATGCCAAG
>CAYLRE010000451.1:0-3028 GCA_964385715.1 uncultured Planctomycetaceae bacterium | reverse complement strand
CTCTGGTGGGCGACTCCGTTCAATCCCTGGCAAGCCGCTTGCATGTCGCTAGTGGTCGCCGTACTGGGATTTGCTGGCGTGATGTGCATGTCTGCCGTCAAACGAGATCGAGGTGTGAAAGACTACGGCACGCTGGTCGAAGGCCATAGCGGTGTGCTCGACCGAATCGACTCGCTTTGCTTCGCTGCCCCAGTCTTTTACCACCTGACGAAGTACTTCTTTACGGGCGAACCGCCGGCCTAAGCCTCGAAGCGGCGAAACGAACGCCATCTGCAGTGCCAGGCCGCCTACTTAAGGAGACCTACCGTAGCACGCGCTGCTTCGGACGTTGCGGTGGCTGCTGACGAACCGCCTGGTATCGCTGTGGCGGTTGAGCCTTGCGTGCTACTGGAGGCGTCGCCGCGGGCTTGTCTGGAGCCGCTTCCCAATTCACTGGTCGACTGGTGGGAGCAGCGGCACGAGCGTTTGGTGAGACAGGAATCTGTGCCGAGGCGGCAGCGACAGCGTTGGGCTCGGCTCGCGGCGATGACGCCGGCGCAAACGTTGTCGGAGTTGCACGACGAGGTCTTCCTGCGGCAGCAATAGCCGGGCCGGTCGGAGTAGCGTTCGGATTGATTTGCGGACTGCCGGCTCGAACCCAATTGAGCCAGTTTTTCTGCAGCGTGGCCAGGTCGCTGTGGCCGTAGTGGGCCTGTGTGGCGGATCTCCAGTCGCCGCTTTCCAGACCATCTTCCATGAAGGCAACGAACTTCCGTTTGCCGCCATGCTGAATCATGTAGCGGGCGACAGAAAAGCCTTGGGCGTACAGCGGTAAGACATCCTGCGGATATTCTTTCATCGCGAACATGCGGCTCATGGCAATACCGCGACCAGTTTTCAGAAACTGGATGAGTAGCTGCTGGTGCCGCATTTTTTCGCTGGGATGCTCAACGGTCGTGCAGGCCCCTTCGTCAGCCCAACGTGGAAGTGGCTGTCGGAAATGCGTCGCAAAGATGGTATGCGTGACTTCGTGAGGAAGCACCGAGTCGAGGATCCGCTCTTCGCTGCCCTGAATGGTCATCTCCCAACCAAAGACTTCCCCATTCTGGAACACGAAGCTCGTAGCACCACCGGCCCCAAGATTGGGAGCGACGTTGGCAGTAATTGGGCAGGGCCGACTCCACGGCCGCATTTCTTCACCGAGCCACTCAACCGCAAGCGCCTTGCGATACTGTTCGGCCGCTTCACCGATCTGCTGGGCGAGCTGCGGAGTGGGAGCGGTAACAACGAAGTTTTCTGTACGATGGGACGCACCAAGACCTGTCAGCGCCGTCACCAAAATGGTGAGGCGAATCAATCGAGCTTCCATGCTCTTACCGTCTTTCTTGTCTGCTGGATGGGTGGGGGGTGGAGAAGGCAGGATTTAGCAAGACGCAAGTCGCATCCATGCGACTGGTGTTTGCCCCGTCACCGAAACGCATCGCAAACCTTGGACCAATTGCGCCGACGGGCGCCGAGTTGGTGGATGTTTTGGATGCGTAAGTGAGTGGGCTGGTGGGAAGTTACGTTGGAGGAATTTTGTTTCTCTGCGACCATCACCTCTCGGCGATGGCTTGTAGAAGTTGCAAAGGGTACCCGGCGATGGGCGCAAACTCCAAGGTCGATTTTGGCGCAGGCAGCAACTGAAACGCTAGCAATTCTGCTGCGGATTAGAGGAAATACGCTCAGCGCAAGCGAAACGCCGCCAGCGCAGCGGTTACCGCGAACAACCACGTGCTAGCACTGCATTCGAGGCTGTGAATGAGAAGAGGCCTTAGGAGCCTTCGTGGCCCTCAAGCAAGCGGCCAGGCGAGCCCATCATGTTGTACCCAGCGTCGACATGCAGGATCTCACCGGTAATGCCATCCGACATATCGGAAAGCAGGAACGCACCGCTACGTCCCACTTCGTCGTGGGTGATATTGCGTTGCAGCGGAGCCATGCGGTCGTAGAGTTGCAGCATGTCATCTACGCCAGCACCACGACCGGCCAGCGTGCGAACAGGACCGGCACTCAGGGCGTTAACGCGAATGCCTCGGGGGCCGAGATCATAGGCCAGGTATCGCATCGAAGCATCGAGTGCAGCCTTGCAGATGCCCATCACGTTGTAGCCGGGAACTGCTTTCTCGCCACCAAAGTAAGTCATGGTCAGAACACTCGCTCCATCGGCGAGAACTTCTTGAGCCGCATTGCATACGGCTAGCAAGCTGTAGGCGCTGATCTCCATTGCCATCTTGAATCCGTCACGACTCGTTTTGATGGTGTCGTTTTTGAGGTCTTCCATGCTGGCGAACGCAATCGAGTGAAGCAGGAAGTCGATCTGCCCGAATTCTTCCTTGGCCTTGGCCATCACGTCGCGGATGTTGTCGTCGCAAGAAACGTCGAGAGGCACGAGGAACTTGGCATTGTCATGTTTGTCAGTGAGCAGCGATACGCGACGACGATTGCGCTGACGCTCGTCGTCCTCTCGATCGGGGAGATGCGTGAACCCACACTGTCCGCCGCCATCAAGAATCTGCTGTGCAATTGCCCAGGCGATCGAGTGATCGTTCGCAACTCCAAGAATCAAGCCCTTCTTGCCTTCAAATAGTCCCATCAGTCGCTCCCTTGGGTCGTGTTTCTCGAAGATTTATCAGATCGCCGGCGTCGCGTGGGCATACCGCGCGAGTGGGCATCGTTGTCTGTACGGAAAGACTCGATTGTATGATTCCTGGAGGTCCTGGAAAACCCGGCCAAAGAGCAGTGTTGGCCAACGCTTGTCGCTGGCCGGGCAATGTGGGACGATTATCCGAATGACGTAACAATGGCTCGCTGGCGAGCGGATTCCCAGTTGCTCGAAAGCCCCACCGCGAACGCGAAACACAGAACTGCTGGCAGCAACAATGACCTGGCTTGGCCTGGAAGGACATGACGCGATCGTCGACCGTTTCCGCGGAACCTTGCGGGCCGGACGCTTGGCAAGCAGCTATCTGTTTGTCGGCCCCGAAGGCTGCGGCAAACGCTCCTTCGC